>NZ_JBFCVS010000005.1:0-267677 GCF_040704725.1 Leisingera sp. JC11 | reverse complement strand
AGGTAGCTCGTCAGGCTCATAACCTGAAGGTCGCAGGTTCAAATCCTGCTCCCGCAACCAGAGATACAGACCAAGCCTCCGCAAAAAGCGGGGGCTTCTTCGATTCCGACGCCCCCAAAGCCATCAGACCAGCCAATTCCCCAACAAGTTCAAGCTGATGGCCCCCGGGTGCGTCTGCGTCCGGAACCATCCGCACTTCCGAAATCAGCGCCCGCAGCGATGCTGTCGCCTCCCGCTTCACCTCCGGCGCATTCAGGGACCCGGCCAGGTCCCCGATCAGCTCCCGGTACCGGGATGACAGGCTGGGATGAAGCCGCAGGGGCGCGCGCGCTGGTTCAGATGCACCTGGCGCCGGGCGCAACAGTCCGGCCAGATCCCCCTCCAGCGTAAGATCCAGGCCAACGCCCTCCGCCGCAGGCGTCAGCACGATCCGCTCCACCAATGCGCGCAGCGCTTCCCACCGCACTCCCGGAGCGATCAGGGATACGCCAACGCCCAAATCAGACGCCACTTGTTTGCGCCTAAGTCCGCTAGTTAACGCGAGCCGTATTGCATCAGCGCGGAATTCGTCCGTCCGTTTGGTTCCCATAGCGCGTCTCCTTTGCTGCAATAAATGCTATCAAAGGAGCGGCAACAAACCGCGACACGTCCAGTTCCCGGTGCGAAGTAGGTCCGTCGCCCGTTGCCGGATTTTGCCGTGCAGCCCGGCCAAGAAGCCGGCCCGTCAGCTCAACCCGGTAATCACGTTCGTCTGCGGGAGGCTAGAACTCCGGACTCCTGTATGATCTCAGAGACCTGATGCTCCTTTCGGTACGCCATGACATGCACGCCGGACACGCCGGCGATGTCACGCATCTGCTGGATAAGCTCGACGCAGATTCTCTTGCCTTCCTGCCCGGGTTTACCGGCTTTCTCCATCCGGTCGATAACTGCATCCGGAATATGGATGCCTGGCACGTTCGAGCGCATCCAGCGCGCCGCCCGCGCCGACGCCAGCGGGCCGACACCAGCCAGAATGAAGACCTTCTTGTCCAAGCCCATATCCCGCACCCGGGCCATGAACTTTTCGAACAGGGGCACGTCGTAGATATAGTTAGTCTGAATGTATTCCGCTCCGGCCTCGACCTTTTTGGCCAGGCGTTCCGGGCGCCACTCATAAGGCGGGATACAGGGGTTTTCAGCCGCGCCCAGAAATAGCAGCGGCGGATTGGTAATGGTGCGCCCTGACAGGAACTTCCGCTCATCCCGCATGGTCCTGATAGTGCGCAGAAGCGACAGCGAATCGAAATCGAATACCGGCTTGGCGCCGGGCTGGTCGCCCACGCCGACACCATCACCCGTCAGGCACAAAACATTGCTGACCCCCATGGCAGCGGCACCCAGCACATCGCCCTGAATGGCGATCCGGTTCCGGTCCCGGCAGGAGATCTGGTAAACAGGCGAATATCCCGCCCGTGTCAGCAGCGCGCTGATCCCTATGGAGGACATATGGCAGTTCGCCCCTGACGCGTCTGTTGCATTGATGGCATCGGCAACCTCCCCCAGCGGCCGCGCGGCGTCATAGACATCCGCAGGGTCCGCGCTGTCGGGCGGGTTCAGCTCTGCCGTGATAGCAAAGCGGCCGGACCGCAGCACCCGTTCCAGCCGACTGTGCGAAACATGGCCTGCGGGCGGCGGAGAGTAGGGTTGGGGTAAACTGTGGTCCATCATTTTGACCCTTTCTGAGCCTGTGCGGGCTCCTCCGCCAGCGGTGCCGAAGAGGGCTCATTCCTGCGGGCGCCGGGAAAGGCGTCGGCGATGACCGTGCGGCGTTTTTCTCTGGCTTCACGCAGATGGGCTGCTTTTTCACGGCTCACCCGCAGCCAGGACGATGACCCTTCGAGGTTGCGTTCGACCGGCGGCAGCACAGTTGCGATCTGCGCACCCCCCTTCATCCGCGACGCACCGTCCCAGGCCAGCGCCCAAACGCATTTCATCTCCGGTTTGACCTCACAAAACCCGCCTGGCCGCACCCCGCCGCACGGGCCGTTGCGCAGCTGCTTGGGGCAATTCATCGGGCAGGACATTCCGGTCGAGGACAGCACGCACTGCCCGCACATCTTGCAGTCAAAGAGAACCGTCTTCACGCACTTCTCGACGAAGGCGATGGGGCGCTCGACCCGGTCATAGCCGATTTTTCCGAGGACTGGGTCGAGGGTGATCATGACTTGCTCCACCCGCTTGTATATCCACTCAAAGCTGCGGGAGTGACGAATAGCGAACAGGCGAATCCGGTACATTGATTTTTCCCTTTCTCCAAGCGTTTACAACGCCTTGTCCATTTGTGCAGGCCGCACTGACATCAAAATAATCTGTGCGCCCCCGGTCTTGGTGTTTTGTCCTGTACCCGGATCGGTCAGGCCCGCAGGATCTCACTGTTACGCCTCCGCTGCCGCGGACCGCTGCAAGCCAAGCCTGCGGCTGTATTGGAAAGACTTGAATAATTGTTAGGGCATGAACGGCCTTCGGTCCATCGCGGCGATGGACCAGGCCGTCCCGGCTTGACTGGCAAGGGCCGTCGCCTGCTGCCGCGTCTGAACTTCCTGTTGAGGGCTATGGAATTGGCAGACGTCTTCCCTGGTCAGGACTGTGGGGCCGCGCGGCAGTACTAAAACAGCACTGCATTGACATGAATAATGATTCATGTTTCATATTAGGCAGGGAGTAACCAGGGAGGAGCCCTTATGTTGCGCGTGTTTGCGTTGATGGCTGCTGGTGCGCTGATGGCGTCCGCAGCCTCTGCCGATATCCGGATTGCCCATGTCTATGGCAAAACCGGGCCGTATGAGGCCTATGCGGCCCAGTCGCATAACGGCCTGAAATTGGGGCTGGAATATGCCACCGGCGGCACCATGGAGATCAATGGTGAGAAGATCGTCGTGATCGAGAAGGATACCCAGCTGAAGCCAGATATCGGCCGTGCCCAGCTGGAAGAAGCCTTTGGCGATGACGGTGCGCATATTGCCGTTGGCCCGGTGAGTTCCGGCGTTGCGCTGGCAATGCTGCCTGTGGCCGAGGAATACGAGCGTGTGCTGATCGTCGAGCCGGCGGTAGCGGATTCGATCACCGGCGCTAACTGGAACCCCTATATCTTCCGCACCGGCCGCAATTCCTCGCAGGACGCGATTGCAAACGCCGTTGCACTGGGCGGCGAGGGTGTGACCATCGCAACCCTGGCGCAGGACTATGCCTTCGGCCGGGACGGGGTGGCCGCGTTCAAGGAGGCGCTGGAAGCCACCGGCGCAACCATTGCCCACGAGGAATATGTGCCCACCGATACCACCGACTTCACCGCCGCGGCGGAGCGGATCTTCACCAGGATGGGCGAAGTTGAGGGCGACAAGAAGCTCTTCATCATCTGGGCCGGCGGCGGCAATCCGATGGGCAAGATCAACGCCATGGAGCCTGAACGCTTCGGCATTGAGATCGCGACTGGCGGCAACATCCTGGCTGCGCTGAAGTCTTACAAAGAACTGCCCGGCATGGAAGGCGCCACCTATTACTACTACGAGATACCGCAAAACCCGGTGAATGAATGGCTGGTGAAAACCCATTTCGAACGTTTTGACAGTCCGCCGGACTTCTTTACCGCAGGCGGCATGGCCTCCGGGTTGGCGATTGTCGAGGCGATCAGGAAGGCCGGCGGGGCAGAAGACACCGATGCGCTGATCAAGGCGATGGAAGGCATGACCTGGGAGACACCCAAAGGTGCCATGCAGTTCCGTGCCGAAGACCATCAGGCGCTGCAGACGATGTACCACTTCCGGACCGAGATCCAGGATGGCAAGGATTACGGCGTGCCGGTTCTGGTGCGCGAGATCGGCATGGATGAAATGACCATCCCGGTCCGCAACAACTAAGCGGCGGAGTGTTTCCCGCCACTTCCGGGATGGCCTTGGCCGTCCCGGAGAGGAAAGAGACCAATGACCCAGACACTTCTAGAAACAGAAACGCTGACCGTGCGTTTTGGCGGCCATGTGGCGGTTGACGCGGTGTCCTGCAGCTTCCGCGCGGGTGAACTGACGGCCATCGTTGGCCCCAACGGTGCCGGCAAGACCACCTATTTCAACCTGATTTCGGGCCAGATCCCGGCCAGCGCCGGCAGGGTGAAGCTTATGGGCGAGGACATCAGCCGAATTGGCGTGGCAGGCCGCTGCCGCCGCGGTCTGGGCCGGGCTTTCCAGCTCACCAACCTGTTTCCCAGCCTCCCGGTGCTGGAAAACATTCGCCTTGTGATCCAGTCGCGCCGGCACAAGGGGTTCGGGTTGTTCTCGATGGCAGACAGCCATACCGAATTGACGGTCGCAGCGATGGCCATTTTGGAACGGGTCCGTCTGGACAGTCAGAAAGATCAGCTGGTGTCAGAACTGTCGCACGGGGATCAGCGTAAGCTGGAGGTGGCACTGCTGATCGGCCTCGATCCCATGGTCTACATGTTCGACGAGCCTACGGCGGGGATGAGCGTGGATGAAGCGCCAGTGATCCTGGACCTAATCGCCGAGATCAAGGCCGACCGTGAGCGAACAGTTCTGCTGGTAGAGCACAAGATGGATGTGATCCGCAGCCTCGCTGACCGCATCATCGTCCTGCACAATGGCGCACTGGCTGCTGACGGCCCGCCGGCTGAGGTCATGACCTCAGCCGTGGTGCAGGAGGCTTACATGGGCAAGGAGCTGGATCATGTCTGAACCGATCCTGTCGCTGAAGGCGGTGCATACCGACATCGGACAATATCACATTCTTCAGGGTGTCGACCTTGCCGTGCCGCGCGGTCAGGTGACCATGCTGCTGGGCCGCAACGGCGTCGGCAAAACCACCACCCTGAAAACCATTATGGGTCAATGGACCGCCAAGGCAGGAGAGATCCTCTATGACGGTCGGGATGTTGCCCGGCTGCCGGTTTCGGCGCGGGCAAGGGCCGGCATCGGCTTTGTGCCTGAAGATATGGGGATCTTCAGCGACCTGACTGTCGAGGAGAACATGGTTCTGGGCTGCACCTCCGGCCCGCTGGATCCGAAACGCAAGGAATGGCTGCTGGGGGCATTTCCGGCCCTGGGCACCTTCTGGCACAGCGAGGCGGGCAACCTGTCTGGCGGGCAGAAGCAGATGCTGTCGATTGCCCGCGCAATGGTTGAGGACAGGAGACTCTACTTGATCGACGAGCCAACCAAGGGGCTGGCGCCAGCCATCGTCTCGACCATGGCGCAGGCGCTGCGGGAGCTGAAGGCACAGGGCGCCTCGATCCTGCTGGTGGAGCAGAACTTCTCGGTCGCCAAGGCGCTGGGAGACAGTGCCGCCGTGATGGATGACGGCCGGGTGATCTGGGCCGGTGCCATGGGTGAACTTGCGGAAAACAAGGACCTGCAGGAACGCCTGATGGGTCTCAGCATGGAGACGCATTGAGATGACGGCAGCCCCTGATCACAGGCCAACCTTCGCCAGCGTCAGCCTCGCGGAACGGCTGGACGCCGCAATGCCGCTGCTGCTGGTTCCAGCACTGGCTGTCCTCGGCTTCCTTGCCATCGGTGCGCCGTCGTCCTGGCTGACGCTGACCGTCTCCGGCCTCGCCATGGGAATGATGATCTTCATCATGGCCTCGGGCCTGACCCTGGTTTTCGGCCTGATGGACGTGATCAACTTCGGCCACGGGGCGTTTATCTCCGTCGGTGCTTTTGTCGGCATCTCAGTGCTCATCGCCCTGGGCGAGTGGACCGGCGCAACCTCCCTGCTGTTGAACATGTCCGCCGTGTTCCTTGCTGTTGTGGCCGCTATGGCCGTGACCGGCGCATTGGGCTGGGGGTTCGAGCGGGTGATAGTTAAACCTGTTTACGGCGCGCACCTGAAGCAGATCCTTGTGACCGTCGGCGGCCTGATAGTCATTGAACAGCTGATCCATGTGATCTGGGGACCGGATGAGATCTTCATCAACCGCCCTGAGACCCTGAAAGGCGCGGTGACATTTGCTGGTGCGGCGATGGAGAAATACCGCCTGCTGGCCGTCGGCATCGGGCTGATCCTGTTCCTTGCCATGCGGATGGTCCTGCGCCGCACCAAGGTCGGACTGATTGTGCGTGCAGGGGTGGATAACGGCCCGATGGTCGAGGCACTGGGCTACCGGCTGCGCCTGGTCTTTGTCGGCGTGTTCATCGCCGGATCCGCGCTGGCTGGGCTGGGTGGCGTGATGTGGGGGCTCTACCAGGAGGTCATCACCGCCGGTATGGGCGAAAAGTTGATGGTTATGGTTTTCATCGTTGCCATCATCGGCGGGCTGGGCTCGGTCGAAGGCGCCTTCATCGGCGCGCTGCTGGTCGGGCTGATGCAGAACTACGTGGCCTTCCTGGAACCGAAGCTGGCGCTGGTGTCGAACATTGCGCTGATGACTGCAATCCTGATGTGGCGGCCGCAAGGCATGCTGCCTGTTGTGAAGGCGAAATGAGATGATCGTCAAATTTCTGTCCGGGGATCAGCCGCGCTCGGCCGTTCTGACTGCCCTGCTGCTGGCGATCGTAATCTGCCTCGCCGGAGCGCCCTTTATCTTCGACGGCGTGCGTCCGCTGGATACCGCCGCGCGGATCTGCATCTTTATCTTGCTGGTGGCGAGCTATGATTTGCTGCTCGGCTATGCCGGCATCGTCAGCTTTGCCCATACCATGTTCTTCGGTCTCGGCGCCTATGGCGTGGCGCTGGCATCGACCCATATGGACCGCGGTTTTGGCGCGCTTTTGCTCGGGTCGGTGTCCGGCACACTGGCAGCCGTTGTCCTGGCACTTCTGATCGGCTTGTTCAGCCTGCGGGTGCGGGCGATTTTCTTCGCCATGATCACCCTGGCTGTGGCTTCGGCGGTGGCGGTGCTGGTCTCGCAGTTCTCCGGCCTCACCGGCGGCGAGGACGGGCTGACTTACAAGATTCCAAGGGTGCTGACCTCGGCCAACCGCATGGGCGAAGTTATGGGCACGAAGATCAGTGGCAAGATCCTGAACTATTACCTGGTGTTCACCGCGTCGCTGATCCTGTTCCTGCTGCTGCTTCGCATCGTCAATTCGCCTTTCGGCCGGGTGCTGCAGGCGATCCGCGAAAATGATTTCCGCGCTGAAGCGATCGGCTACCGCGTGATCTGGTACCGCACCGCCGCCACCTGCCTGTCGGCTGCCACCGCAGCATTTGCCGGCAGCCTGTTTGCGATTTGGCTGCGCTATGTCGGGCCGGATACCACGCTCAGCTTCGAGATCATGCTGGACATTCTCTTGATGGTGGTGATCGGCGGCATGGGCACGATGTATGGTGCGGTAATCGGGGCGACGCTGTTCATCCTGGCGCAGACCTACCTCCAGAACCTGATGGGCAGCGCATCCGAGGCAACTGCCGGCTTGCCGCTGATCCCCGATCTGCTGGATCCGGACCGCTGGCTGATGTGGCTGGGCATATTGTTCATCCTCAGCGTCTACTTCTTTCCGGCCGGCATTGTGGGCCGCCTGCGCGAGCGCCGCGCGTCATGAGCGTTCCTGTCCTTTTCCTGCATGGCTGGGCCATGAACGGGGCCATGTTTGATGACGTGGCAAGGCGGCTGGGGTCGGCGTTCGACTGCACTGCGCCTGACCTGCCCGGTCACGGCAGCCGGGTGAAGGATGAGCCAAGCCTAGACGCTTGTGCTGCACTGGCCAAGCGGAGGATCGACCGGCTGGACCGCCCTGTTCTTGTCGGCTGGTCCATGGGGGCTGCGGCCGCTTGGCGCTATGTGTCGCGCCACGGCACCTCCGCCCTGCGCGGGCTGGTCACCATAGACATGAGCCCCCGGATGCTGCCGGCCGCGGATTGGCATTTCGGGCTGACGGGGCAGAGCGCAGAGGCCATTCTGGCAACCTCAGCCAAGATCGTGCCGGAGTGGCCGCGCATGGCGGGCAGCATCGTGCGCAACATGTATGCCTGCTCCAGCGAGCCTGTCCCGAGCCGTGAGGCTGTGAAAGACCTGCTGCTGGCGCAAGATCCCGCACGCCTGCGCCCGCTTTGGGATGATCTGACTGCCATGGACGAGCGCGAGACGATTTCCAGGATCGATATCCCCTACCTTGTCTGCTCCGGTTTGCAGAGCAGGCTTTACAGCCAGGACGCGGCGCGATGGATCGCGTCGCAAGCCAAACAGGCACGCATGAAATGTTTCTGGCATTCGGGACACTCTCCCCATCTGGAAGAACCGGAGGCCTTCTGCGATGCCATCCGCCATTTTGTTACGGCAGAAGGGCTCGAAACTGCAATTCAAGATCAAGAAGCAACCTGATGACCAAGCCGACAACTGCCAAGCCCAAGACCAAGCGCGGAATGGAACGACGGGCCAAAATCCTTGCCGCAGCCGAACAGGTGATTGGCGAAAAGGGTTTTGCCGCCGCCTCCATCGCCGATATCACCCGCGCTGCTGACACCGCGCTGGGCACCTTTTACATTTATTTTTCCGGCAAGGACGAAGTCTTCCGCGAGCTGGTGCAAGAGATGGGCCACGCCACCCGGTCCCAGGCCGCGGAGCGGATCGCGGGGGCGGAAAACCGGCTAGAGGCCGAGCGCGCCGGTTTGGAAGCCTATCTGACCGTCGTGCGCGACCGGCCCTTGCAATACCGCATCGTGGAAGAAGCCCGCTTCGTCGATCCAGAAGCCTACCGCGAGTATTACACCGCCTTCGGCAAGGCCTATGCCGATCAGTTGGATCAGGCCGTTAAAAATGGAGAGATTTCACCTGGCGACGCCGAGGTGCGCGCCTGGGCTCTGATGGGCATCGCAAAGACCTTGGGCGAACGTTTTGTGCTCTGGGAAGGCGAGGCCGACCTCAAATGGGTGGTTGACGAGGCCCATAAGTTCATTTGCAACGGGCTGGCACCATGAGCGGCCTGGTCACCTGTGGCACGGCGGATCTGCCAAACGGGGAGTCCTGTTTCCGGATCGCAATGACGGCCCCGCGTGCCAATGCGCTGGAGCCCGGCCTTCTGGCGGAACTGCACCGGGGTTTTGACGCGCTGGAGCGGTCAGGCGTTCAAAAGGCCCTGATCACCAGCGGGCGGAATTTTTCAACCGGCGGAGATGTCGGACAGTTCTTCGAGGCGGCTCAACAAGGCCGCGCAGAGAAATACGCCGATCAGGTCGTCCCGGTACTGCAAGACCTGGTCATGCGGATGATCGAGGCGCCCGTTGTGATCGCTTCGGCGGTGCGCGGGGCTGCAACAGGCGGGTCGGCCGGGATTGTCTTTGCCTCGGATATGGCCGCCGCGGCTCCGGATGGTTTTGTGCAGCCTTACTACGGTGTCATGGGATTCGCTCCTGACGGCGGGTGGACCGCCCTTCTGCCCGAACTGATCGGGGCCGGGCCGGCGCAAAGCTGGCTGATGGCCAACCACCGGCACGAAGCGGCGGAATTGCAGCAGCTCGGTCTGGTTCAGGCGGTTGATGCAGACCCGGAAGCCCGCGCAGCTGCCCTGCTGGCCGACGTCGATGGGGGGGCTGCCCTGGCAGCCAAGTCTGTGATCTGGAACGGGGCGCGGCTGACCGCCGTCCGCGCGGGACTGGACGCGGAAACAGCTGCTTTCCGCGAATTGATCGGTCGGCAGGAAACCCTGTCGCGCATGGCAGGTTTTCTTCAATCAACCGGATAGATGCGATGTTTGATGTAGTCCCGGATATGGCGGCAAAACGGGCGGAATTGACCCCCGGCGCCCTGGCTTTTCATGATATTTCCACCGGGTGCGACTGGAGCTTTGCCCGGATCAACGACGCTGCAAACGCCGTTGCGGCGGGTTTCCAAGCGCAGGGGCTGAAAGAAGGCGATCGCGCTGCCATCATTTGTCAGAACCGGGTGGAGTTCTTTATCGCGCTGTTCGCCTGCCAGAAAACCGGGATCATTCTGTGCCCGCTGAACTGGCGGCAGCCTGCGCCCGAACTGGTGGAAACCCTGCAGCCGGTCGGCATTTCATTGCTGTTGACGGACGCGGAGTTTCAGGCCACGGCGCTCGAAACTGCCGCAGGCGTTGGTGCACCGGTCCTGAAAATCGAAGAAGACCTTGCCGGCTGGATCAAGGACGGCGGCCCGCCCCTGACAGCGCCCGTACCGGCCGAAAGGCCCTGGTATCTGCTGTTCACCTCCGGAACCACAGGCCTGCCGAAATCTGTGATCCAGACTGCCCGCATGGCCTGGGCCAACACGGTGAACATCGGGCAGGCCATTGACATAGCGTCAACCGACCGCGCGGTGTGCTTTCTGCCCCTGTTCCATACCGCGGGCATCAACCTCTACACCCTGCCGGTTTTCCTGTCCGGCGGCAGTTCCGCCATTCTGCCGAAGTTCGAGGCGGAAGCGGTGCATCGCCTGCTGGCCTCCGGGAGGATCAACCAGTTTTTCGCGGTGCCGGCGGTTTACCAGGCGCTTTCGCTGATGCCGGGCATCGGAGAGCTGGATTGGCAGTCGATCCGCTGCGGCTGCGGCGGCGCGCCGTTGCCCGAACCGCTGATCCGCTTCTTTGCCGGCAAGGGCGCGAAGGTGCTGAACGGTATGGGTATGACCGAAACCGGCCCAACCGTTTTCCTGATGGACCCTGCCCATGCTGATGAGAAAATCGGATCCGTTGGAAGGCCGCAGAGTCTGGTTAACGTGCGATTGGCAGGTGTGGCGGACAGCGTCGAAGGAGCGGGTGAGTTGCAGCTTCGCGGCCCGGGGGTCACGCCGGGGTATTTTGGCAATCCTGAAGCAACGGCCAAGACCTTCACTCTAGATGGCTGGCTGGCCACCGGCGATGTCGCGCGCCGGGACAAGGATGGCTACTACTACATTGTCGACCGTATCAAAGACATGTTCATTTCAGGCGGAGAAAACGTCTACCCCGCCGAGGTCGAGAGGGTGCTGAACACTCACCCCTCTATTCTCGAAGCCGCGGTTGTGGGAGTTCCCGATGCGAAATGGGGTGAAGCTGGGGCGGCTTTTGTGATGCTGCGCCCCGGCCAGACTGTTGAGCCGGAGACCTTGCGCCTGTGGTGCCGGGATCGGCTTGCCGGATATAAGGTGCCCGCCCATGTGCAAGTCGTCGAGGACTTCCCTCGCACGGCCGCCGGCAAAGTATGCAAACCCAAGCTGCGCGAGGAATTCAACAATGATTGACCTGGAGGAGCACTGGACCCCAACGCAAGCAGAGTTCGATGCCTTTGCGGAAGTGTCCGGCGACGGCAACGCGATCCACGTGGACCCCGGGTTTTGCGCCAAAACGGCCTTTGGACAGACGGTGAGTCACGGAATGCTGATCTATTCCAAGTTATGGGGAATGCTGAAGCGGCATGACGCTGGAATATCACAGGTTAGCCAAAGCCTCATGTTCCCGAATCCGGCTTTCGCCGGTGAGGAGCTTCGCTTGCGGATAGCGGAAGATGCGTCTGGCCGCGTCAAGATGTTGGTCACGCGGGTGGCGGATGGCGCAGAATGCTTAGTCGGAGAGGCAGAGATCAGATGCTGAAGGTCGGACAATCGGCGCGAATAATACGCAGCTACACCCGGGAAGATCTTGCGGCTTATGCGGCGTTGAGCGGGGCCAGTTCTGCAAGTGTGCCAGAACCGCTGATCGCAGCGTTGTTCTCCTATCTGCTCGGGGTGGAACTGCCGGGATCGGGTACCAACTATCTGAAACAGGATCTGGTGTTTAAATCGGCTGCACCGCTGAATGCTGCACTAGAGGCTAAAGTTGAAATCACCCGGCTGCGACCGGAGAAGCATCTTGTGGATCTTTGGGCCAGCTGCACCGCGGCAAACGGCGCAGTGATATGCGAAGGGCGCAGTCTGGTGAAAGCGAAGGACGGGCCGGGATCCCTTTTCGGTTGATCTTAACCGGATAATCCCGATTGGAGAGGCCCGCAATGATTACAGTTGCTTGGCAGCGGTTGCAACGAATGGCGGCCGACAGCGCACCCGAGATTTACCGGGCTAAAATGAAACAGTGTCCAAGTCCTGCTCCCGCAACCACCGTTTCCGACCAAGCCCTCGCCGCCAGCGGGGGCTTCTTCGATTCAGGCTGACTCAAAGACATGATCCCTGCCAGTTCCCCAACAAGTTCAAGCTGATGACAGCCCGGCGCATCCGCGTCCGGAACCATCCGCACTTCCGAAATCAGCGCCCGAGGCGACGCCGTCGCCTCCCGCCACACTTCCGCCGCGTTCAGGGCGCCAGCCAGGTCTTCGATCAGCTCCCGGTACCGCGACGACAGGCTCGGATGCAGCCCCAGGACAACCTGTCGCCGGAGAAGATCAGCTTCCGCAAGGCGGGTCTGATCACGTCAGTCTTTACGCTGGTGATCGGCGGCTTCCTGTTCGGGCTACAACTGGGTGATCGGCGCTATCCTTGGCGGTGCGATCTACCTCAGCCTTGCCAAGGACCAGGTGAAGGTCTGAAGGCAATCCAAAGAAGGCGGCCGGTGAAGCAAAGACTTCACTGGCCTTGATTTCGCCACGCTGAAAGAGATTCTTGGGAAAAACTTCTGAAGCCCGGTTCAAGGAGACGCGCCGTGGACTGGGCCAGAAGGAGAAGAGCTGCTCGCAACGGCGGGCTTGTGCGCTGGCCGGGATCGATCCGCGTGAGTACCGGCGGCGGCCGGCCAGCCCGGAAGATAGCGCAATGCGTCAGCGATTGAAGGAGTTTTCTGGCGAGCGCAGACGGTTTGGCTATCGGCGCTTGCACATTCTGCGGAAGCGGGAAGGCTGGGAGCTGAACTGGAAAAAGCTCTACCGGATCTACAGGGAAGAGGGGCTGACGGTGCGCAAACGGGGCGGCCGGAAGCGCGCAATCGGAACCAGGGCGCCTATGGCGATCCCGCAGGGGCCGAATCAGCGGTGGTCGCTGGACTTCGTCTCGGACAGCTTGTCCGATGGCCGCCGTTTCCGGGTGCTCTGCGTCATAGACGACTTCAGCCGGGAATGCCTGGCCATGGCCGTGGATGCATCACTGTCGGGCTTGCGGGCCGCCAGGGAACTGGGCAGGATCGCCGATCTGCGTGGCTATCCCTGCTTGGTGGTGTCCGATCGAGCCATTGGAACGCCATTGGTCCGAGAGACAATGGCGAGGGGCACCGAACTGACCAGCAACGCGATCCTGAAATGGCAGCAGGACCGGCAGGTCGAATGGCACTGCATCGCGCCCGGCAAACCGACGCGGAACGGCTTCGTGGAGAGCTTCAATGGCCGCCTTCGGGATGAGTGCCTGAACGAGCATTTGTTTGCGAGCCTGCGCCATGCCCGTCACCTGATCCAAGCCTGGCGCGAAGACTGCAATCACCACCGCCCGCATTCGAGCCTCGACGGGCTAACCCCGCGGGAGTGTCACAAACGGTCAAGAGAGGACCAAACCCTGAACAGAGCTAACTGAAAAACGCGGCCTCTTAGGGGAGCAAGTCACCGGCCGTGATTTCACCTGCGGGGAACTTCAAAAAATATGTTGCAACGAGGCCTGTGGATTTTCGCAAGGGAATGGACGGGCTGGCGGCTATGGTCATGAATGAGTTCGACCTGGATCCATTTACAGGAGCGATTTTCGTTTTCCGTTCCAAGCGGGCGGATCGAATGAAATTGATCGTCTGGGATGGAACGGGCCTCGTGCTCGTCTAAAAACGTATCGAGGGCAGTGGCTTCGTCTGGCCGAAGGCGCAAGATGGCATAGTCACTCTTAGCAAGGCTCAACTTGAGGCATTGTTCGAGGGATTGGATTGGAAGCGAATAGTGGCAGCCAGACACATAAAGCCAACTGTTGTCTGATCCCGCGCCATGGGGAGGATCAGTAAGCCTTCATAAAGGTCGCCGAACTGGTCGCGCTCGTCGGTAAACCATTGAAGCTTGTCGATCTGGTCAACTAGGTCCTTGAGGTTCGCTGGTTCACGCAGGAAAGTTGCCGAGTTGGCAAAATGGCCTGGACGGTACTCGGCAGCGGATCGGCCTTGTCATATGCCCTCTGGCGATTTTGTGCCTCGTCGCTGGTAATATCCTTCACTGGGGCTTCAACAATATTTCCCTCTTTGTTGACCCGTGTTCTGAGATTGCCGAGCACGGTGAGCATTTCGCGATAGAGCTGTAGCTGATCGAGCCCGTTTTCGCCAACGAGACCAGCCCAGCGCATGCCCTTGGGGATGCAAATGATTTTGCGGTCGTTGCGGACGTCTTCCTCCCTGCCTAGTTCCCTCATCATCTTGAGGAACAGGAGGTAGGTCAGTTCGGTGACATATTGCTGACTAGGTGATGCCGTCCTTGCGCAGGATGGAGCACATTCGCCAAAGCTTGCCGACAATGTCATTCGCGTTCATTTGCACACTCCCCGCCGAAACCTCAACGCCATAAGCGACGAAAGAACCACAGCATTTGCCAACAAATGCACAACTACAAGCTCGCCGTATATTTACCATTGAAAAGGATCGCAATCGCCATGTCGAGTGAGGACATGTCTAATCAAACGTAGGAAATATGAAGGCACCGCGTCGTCACGAGGTTATCGCTGTGTTTCGGCGGACTTGGTTGGCTTCTGCCAAATCTTGGTAGGGGTCGGTCACGGGAAGAAGCAGTCTATTTGGCGTCGAGGTGCAGATAAGCAACGAGAAGGCTCAGTAGCTTCAATCTGAAGTGACGTAATCTAAAGGCGGCTTTGAGCCGGGCAGGTTGGCACAGACCTCCTGCCGGTCCCAAATTCGCAAAGTTCGGAAAAACGCTTATCCGACATCAGTCGGTTAAACACGGCAGCAAAGCCGTGTTCTGCAACGGTGGTTGCGAGCTCGCGCAACCAAAATAAAAAAACAATTTTAGACGATAGCGCCCCAGGGGGCGCTTCTTGCGTGCGGCAACTGTGGAAGCACAAGGAGGGGAATGGGATTGGAAAACACGTTCTCCATAGAAAAATATTTGCCGAGGCGCTTCAGTCCTGGCGCGCCTATTTTGGTAGACGCGCCAGGCTTACGCTGCACCTGCGAATGCAGGCGCAGCGGGAGGAGACCTAGGCCCTGTTGTGGAAGATGAAGCCGATGAAGTTCAACAAGAGCTGCGCGGCCAGGATCTGGGTGCTCTCAGCCGGATCATAGGCCGGGGCGACCTCCACCAGGTCGATCCCCACCACATCGCCGCGCTTGGACAGGCCCTGCAGGATCTCCAGCACGTCATAATACTGGAAGCCGCCGTGGCTGGGGGTGCCGGTGCCGGGCGCAATCGAGGGGCAGAATGCGTCGATGTCAATGGTCACGTAATAGCGTGCGCCTTCGGGGATGCGCTCCAGCACGGCGTGCTTCCCCAGCTTGCGCACCTGGCGCACCGACAGGATGTCAGAGCCGCGCTCGCGGGCGTCGATGTAGCCTTCCTTGGCGGTCGAGGACACGTTGCGGATGCCCAGCTGGGTCATGCCGGAGACGTAGTCCTTCTCGATCGCGCGGCGCATCGGGTTGCCGTGGCCATCGGTGACGCCCTTGCGCTCGTCGACGAAGTCGAGATGCGCGTCGATTTGGATCACGTGGATCGGGCCGTTCTTTTCGCAGTCCTCGGCATAGGCGTTGATGCAGGGGATGTTGATCGAATGGTCGCCGCCGATGGTGACGGGCAGCGCGCCCGCGTCCAGGATCTTCTTCACGCCGTATTCGATATTGGCGTGGCTCTCCTCGGTCTTGGTGTGGATGATGTCAGCATCGCCCAGATCGACGATCCGCACGTCCGCGCCCAGATAGGTGGCGTCGTCCTCGTGGTCATAGGCGCCGGCGTGGCCGAAGCTGAACAGCGTCGAGGCCTCACGCACCGCCCGCGGGCCGAACCGCGCGCCGGAGCGGAACTGGCAGCCGAAGTCAAACGGCGCGCCCAGGATCGCAACGTCGGCGTCGATGTTGTCCCAATCCTCGACATAGGGTTTCTTGCCGAAGGTGGCGATGCCGACAAAGGGCAGGTTCAGGCGGCCGGATTCGTAACCGTGTGCAGACATGTTGATTCTCCGTTTTTCTTAACGATAGGCCAGTTCCGGCAGGAACAGGGCGATTTGCGGGAAGGCGACCAGCAGGCCGGTCACGAGCAAGAGGATGACGAGGAAGGGCGGCACGCCCCGCACCACCTCGACAAAGGGGCGGCGGAACACCGCGATGGCGGTGAACAGGTTGCAGCCAAACGGCGGGGTTGCGGCACCGATGGCGACCTGCAGGGTGATCAGCACACCGACCAGCACGGGGTCGAGGCCAGCCGCTTTGATCATCGGGGCAAAGATCGGCACCAGGATCAGGATCACCACGATCGAGTCGACGAACATGCAGCCGAGGAAGAAGGCGAGGTTCACCGCCACCAGCACCATCAGCGGCCCGGCCTCATCCAGCCCCAGCGAAGCGATGATCTGCTGCGGCACCTGGGCAAAGCTCAGTGTCCAGCTGAAGGCCGCACCCGCCGCAATCAGGATGAACACCACCGAGGTGATGGCGCCGGTCGACAGCGCAATGTCCCAGAGGTCGCGCAGTTTTACGGAACGGAAGATCAGCACCTCCAGCACCGCCGCATAAAGCACGCAGATCGCAGCCGCCTCGGTGGGTGAGAACACCCCGCCATAGATGCCGCCCACGATGATCGCCGGAAAGCCCATCGGCCACAGCGCCCGGCGCATGGCGGTGAAGCGCTGGCCCCAGCCCTCGCGCGGCAGCACCGGGATGTCGTGGCGGTAGGCGTAGACCATGCAATAGGCCGAGAACAGCACCACGATCAGCAGCCCCGGCACGATGCCCGCGATGAACAGCTGCGAGATCGAGGTGCCCGAGACCACGCCATAGATGATCATGCCGATGGACGGCGGGATCAGATAGGCCAGGTCCGCGGCATTGACGATCAGGCCGATGGCAAAGCTGTCCTTGTAGCCGGATTTCAGCATCCGCGGGCGCATCGCGCCGCCGATTGCCACCACGGTCGCCTGGGTCGAGCCGCAGACCGCGCCGAACAGCGCACAGGCCGAGGTCACGGAAATCGCCAGGCCGCCCTTGATATGGCCCATGAAGCTCATCACCACGTCGATAAGACGGTTGGCGGAATGGCCGCGGGTGATGATGTCGGCGGCCAGGATGAACATCGGCACCGCAATCAGCGCCGCGGGCTTCACCCCGCCGATCATCTGCTGGATCAGGATCTGCAGGCTCATGTCCGGGAAGTAGACGAGGAAGCCCAGCACCGCGGCCGAGATCAGCGGCATCTTCATCGGAAACCCTGACAGCAAGAGCAGGATCATCACGGCAAGCATCAGTTCGGTCATGGCTTTTTCTCCCCGCCGGCCTCTTCATAACGCTGGATGGCTGCGGCGGTTTCCGGGTCTTCGTAGCTGTCCACCTCCAGGTAGGAGACATAGATTTCCGCTTCTGAGAAGTTCATGTTGCGCAGCGCGGTCAGCAGGTACTGCAGCGCGGTCAGCGCCAGCCCGACCACCACCCAGACATAGGTGAGGTAAAGGGGCAGCTGCAGCGCCGGGGTGATACGGCCGCGGCTGGCGACCTTCTGCACATATTCCAGCGCGTACCAGGCCAGCAGTCCCATCATCACCGCGGTGGTGGAAGCGATCACCACCATCAACGCCTTGCGCATCTTCACCGGCAGCGCGTCATAGACCGCCGACATGCGGATATGGATGCCCTTGCGGGTGGCATAGCCCAGCCCCATGAAGGTGACGATGACAATCAGGAACTCGTTCAGCTCCTCGGAAAAATAGATCGACTGGTTGAACACGTAGCGGCCAAAGACATTGGCGATGGTGTTGCCGGCCATCAGGATGATCCCCCAGCCCAGGATCCAGACTTCGGCACGCCCGATGGCGCCATCAATCTTGCCCAGAAGGCCGAAGGGAGCGGGTTTGGCATGTAGCATGATATCCTCCCCTGGATTGGCCCCGCGCAAAGCGGTGCGGGGCCGGAAGCGGGCTCAGCTGCCCGCCAGTTCCGCCTGCAGCGCGTCCAGCAGCTTCTGGCCGCGGGTGCCTGCGGTCTCGACATAGGCCCCTGCGGTATCGCCCGAGCGGGCGCGGAAGGCGTCACGCTCTTCCTCGGTCAGCACCACCAGGCCGATGTCCGGCTTGGCGTCCTTGATCACGTCCAGACGCTGCTGGTTGAAGTCGGTGACCACACCGTTGATGTAGCCGGTCATGCCCGCCATGGTGTCGCGCACCAGTTGCTGGCGGTCGGGGCTCAGGGTGGCAAACCAGTCGGAGCCTGCGACCACGGTGGTCACCAGTTCCTGCTCGCCGGCCCAGATCAGATGGCTGGTGACTTCATAGAACTTCATTTCCTCGATGGTCGGGATCGGGTTCACCTGACCGTCCACCGCGCCAAGCTGCAGCGCGCCGAACACCTCGCCGAACGGCAGCGGGGTCGGGCTGGCGCCCATGTTCTTGTAGGTTTCCAGCAGGATCGGCGACACCATCACCCGCATTTTGAAGTTCTCGAAGTCCTCCGGCGTGCGGATCTCGCGGTTGGTGGTCCAGACCTGCGGGCCTTCGGAATACATGGTCATGATTTCCAGGCCGCGTTTCTGGAAATCTTCGTTCAGCGGGCCGTAGATGGTGTTCGAGTTGCTGAGGATCTTCGAAATCGCCGCCGGATCGGAGGGCAGCAGATAGGGCAGCAGGAACACCTGGCTTTCCGGCACGATGGTGCCGAGGTTGCCGATCGACACGTTGGTCAGCTGGATGATGCCATCGGCGGCTTGCTCCACCGTCTCGGTCGGGGTGCCGAGCGTGCCCATCGGATAGACGGTCACGGTCACATCGCCATCGGTCGCTGCCTCGATGCGCTTTTTGAACTCCTGCGCATAGGCGTCCATGATCGAGCCCGGAATCTCTTCGATGGCGAATTTCCAGTCCTCGGCAAAGACGGCGGCGGGCGCCAGGCTCAGCAGCGCGGCGGCGGCGGTGGTTTTCAGGTGTTTCAAGCTAAGGGCCATGCGGGTCTCCTCCCAGTTGGCATGGTTGACGGGAATGGAGGACACCTCAGCATGAGCCGAATGTTTGAAAAATATTACATTGATTATCTTCGCATAAGAAATTTTCATGTAAGCCAGCGTCAGCCACAAAAGAGCCGTGCCATGAAACTGTTGCGCAACACACTGCTGGAGACCTTTGTCACCGTCGTTGAGTGCGGCGGTTTTTCTGATGCGCAATACGCCCTTGGCGTCACCCAATCCGCTATCAGCATCCGTATCCGCGACCTGGAAACCTCGCTGGGCTACCGGATCTGCGAACGTGGCCGTGGTGGCTTCCGCCTGACGGAACGCGGCGAGATCGCCTATCAGAAAGCCCGCGACATTCTGCGCAGTGCGCGCGACTTCGACGCCGAGTTGCTGGAACTGAGGAATACCATCGCCGGAGATCTGAGGATCGGCATCGTGGATGCGATCGACAGCCTTCCCAGCCTGAAACTCGTGAATGCTTTGCAGCGTTTCCTCGCGCGCCCGAATGAAGTCAGGATCGAAATTGTTGTGGCGTCCCCCGCGGACCTGACACAGCAGCTGATCAGCGGTGAATTGAATGTTGCCGTGGCGCCATTCCGAAACCAGGTGCCAGAGCTGGAGTATTCAGAACTATGCAGTGAAGAGCACAGACTCTACTGCGCGCAGGGACATCCTTTGTTCGCCGAACCGGACAGTGAAATCGGTCTTGAAACCATCGGCCGGTATCAGCTTTGCCAGCGTTCATATGATATGCTGGTATCGCCGGAACTCGGATCGCCTGAACCGATGGCGGTCGTGGCCAACATGGAGGCCATGGCGATGCTCATCGAAACGGGTCATTTTCTGGGACCATTGCCAACACATTTCGCCCTCAGACGGGTTGCAGAAGGCAAGTTCCGGGAAATCAGGAACAGCCAAATGCGATGGAACTCGGCCTTTTATCTCGCAACCCGCCGGGTTCATGTTCTCAGGCACGCAGTGGACCTGTTTGCCCAAGATTTGCGGTACGCCTGCCTTGATGAAAGCAAACCTCTGGAGTAATGCGCTGCTGCGTACACCAGGTTGAAGCTGGACGGCAGCCCTGTTGCGAATACCACCGCGGCATCAGATGAAGGCCAATTGTTAAAAGGTAAGGCGCGAAGCAGATTTCCGAGACAGTCCAGGCCGCAAACGCAGCAAACGGCCGACCGGTCCCGCGTCTAGCTTCTTTGACCAAGCTGCCGCAAATTGGCGGTTTGAAATCCGCCCTTCAGCGTGGTTCCGAAGGACCGTTTGTAGTGAAACCCGCTGCGCCGCTGCCCAAGCTTGTCCAGGCCCTCACCAGCGCGAGCAATGCGAGCACCCTGATTGCCGAGGACGAAATCCGGCCTTCGAAAAGAAAGGCCCGGACCGGAAGCTGAACGAAATACAGTTGTTTGATCTCCCGCCTCACCTCCGGCGCGTATTGCGACCGGACGTGGTTCGCGATCAGCTCCCGGTAGCGCAGGGAGAGGCTGGGGGCAGCCGCGGGGCAGGCGCTTCAGGGGGATCCGCCAAACGGCAGGTTCGGGCCGGATGTGAAGGCGGCTCTGGTCCTTAGTTTTCTACTCAAGAAAATCAGGAAGTGGCGGCCAATAGAAGGCATTGCGCTATCAAGCCCTGGCACCCCAGCATAGTTGGCTGGGGCGCCGGTCGCATTCAGTTCCTTATGCGCGGTCACTGCGCATAGTCTGGGCTTTGCTTGTCGAGCATCCGGATCAACCCAGCCCATTCAGTCCGGCCGTCGTAGTTGTAGTGCTCGGATTTTGCCATCTGGTCCTGGTAGCGCGCGACCTTTTGCGGGTCGATGAGGTGCAGCTCCCGTCCCATGGACAGGGTCTTGATCTGCGTTGAACAGGTCTGGCGCAGGAAATACGCCCGGAAGAACGCTTCTGCTGCCGTGGTGCCAAGCGCGTAGTACCCGTGATTGCGGCTGATCAGGATCTGGTGCCGGCCGAGGGTCTCCACGAAATGCTCGCCGAAGGCATCGTCTTCGTCGAATTCGTACTCGATGTATCCCGTTAGGTTGCCTAGGTAAATCGCGGGCTGGTTCAGCGGCAGCAAGCCATCCTCGATGGAGCCGACTGCCATGACTTCTTCCTCATGGCCGTGGACAAAGAACATGGTTTCAGGGCGGGAGCCGAAGATCCACTGGCACAGGTTCTGCACCCCGTCGTTCAGCCATGGCCCGTCCGGGTCCACGGGCAGGCTATCCGGGCCGATCTTGATCATCGCCGATGCGGCCGCCTCTTCCCAGAACATGCCGTAGGGGTGGACGAGGCAGTGATCGGGCTGGTCTGGCACGCGGGCTGCGACGGCGCCATTGGCAAGGTCGGACATGCCGTAGCGGGCCAGGATGCGGAATGTGGCGGCAAGCTCCACGCGGGCCTGCCATTCGGCCTTGCTGCACGAGGCCGGGGTTACATTGGCTGCAATGTTCATGTTGTCTTTTCCTTGGAGAGTGAACGTTCAAGCGACCGGATGGCAGAAAGCAGATCGTCCCGGTCCGAGTAGATGCCCTCGATGAAGCGTGTGCCGCCGCGGGCGTCATAGCCGTTACGCCCGTGCAAAGCCCGGCGGTTGTCGAAGGCCAGGAGATCACCGGGCTTGTAAGCGAACTTCATCTGGTACTTCGGGTCCTGTGCCCGCGCTGTGAAGGCGCGGTAGCTGCGATAGGCCCGGTCCTGGTCTGCCAGCGAGGCAACCAGCGGCGCGCGCAGCCAGGTGTTGTAGCGGATACCGGTGATCCGGCCGGACTTGCTGCGCTCGATCACCGGACCGGTGGCCTTGTAACTGCTGGTCCTCGACCGGTTGTTGTAGGTCCAGCCGATTTCGCAGAGCGCCTTGAAATGCTGCGGCTCTTCCGCGGCAAGGTCGGCGGCAATGCGGTAGGCATCGGTATAGATGCCCTCACCGCCGCTGGTCGTGTTATCCCGGCAGAACAGGAACTGGACCCCATGCGGGCACTCCCGCGTCGGCATGTCGATATGCTGCATCAGGGCAGCGGAGGTGAAGGCATTGCTGTCAGGATCGTCCTTGATTTCCAGCGTGTACATGCGCCCGAAGTTCGATTCCCGCACCGGGCCGATGCGTTCGGCGATGCGCATTAGCAGCCCGTCCTCATTGGGGAGGTTTTCGAGCCGGGCCACACCGTAATCTCTCAGCGCAGTCAGCCAATCCAGCAATGCCGAGGGATCACGCAGGGCTTCCGGGCCGTCAAAGGTCGGCGGTTCGGGCTGATCTGCGGCGGTCCAGAGCACCTCTGTCACCGGCTCAGTTTCGTCGCCGAACCAGCCATTGCCGCGCAACCAGCCCGGATGGAACCGGCTGGCGGTCCGGCCGTGGGACCAATGCACCACGATTGCGCTATCCGGTTCGATTTCCGCGGAGAGGGCGGCCAGATCTGCGGGCAGGTCGAGCGGAGAGAGCGTGGTTTCCCGCGACAGCGGGTGCAGCGTTTCCGGCGAGGGATCATTCTCGGCCAGAAAAAACGGGTGATACCGGCTGACCTTACCGTCAGACCATTCCACCGCAAGAGCGCCGTTCTCTGGCCGGGCTGCCACGGGCGGGACCGTCACCGGCCAAACGTCGAAATCGGGTGTGATTGGATGCTGTTCCATGTCCTTCATGCACAAACCTCCCTTGCATGAATTGAGCATACGGGCTGCAGACCTCATCCGCTTGATACCAGATGACGTAAACCTCGCAGCAGATTACAGTTGCGCCATGGTCAAAGTTGCGCTCCTCCTGGCGGACAGGTTTCCGATCCTGTCACTCACGCTCATCACGGAGCCCTTGCGGGTCGCAAACCGGGAGCTTGGACGCCAAAGCTTTGAATGGCTGGCCGTTTCGGATAAGGGCGGCATCTGCCAGTCCTCCAGCGGCATCCCGTTGGACACCACCGCCCTTCCCGGGGAGGCCCCGGATGCCGCCATCCTCCTGTCCTCTTACAAGCCGGACCGGTCCTCGACGGTTGAGGCCCTGTCCTGGCTGCGCGGTCTGGACCGGAAAGGATGCCTGCTGGGCTGTGTCGATACAGGGGCGCTTGTCTTTGCCAGGGCCGGATTGCTCGGGGTCAGGCCCGCGGCCGCACATCCCGAAGCCATTGCCGGCTTTCACCGGCAGTTCCCAGACAGCCTGTTTGTGGACCGGATGTTCGATTTTTCCCCGCCGAGGTTCTCGAGCGCGGGCGGGGTCGCAACTCTGGATATGACGCTTGCCCTGATTGCGCATTTCACCAGCCAGCGCCTGGCGCAACGGGTTGCGCAGATCCTTACCTATGATCCTCCGGTGGCTGGCTGGATGCCGCAGGCGATCCCGCAGAGCATTCCGCAGGAGGCTCGCGACGCGGTGGCCATCATGCCGTCAAACCTGTCGCGGGGGATGCGCATCTCGGAAATTGCGCGCGAGTTGGAGATTCCGGTGTGGAAGCTCAACCGGCTGTTCAATAGGTATCTTCACAGCTCACCGACGTCATATTTCGTGCGGCTACGACTGGCTAAAGCCCGCGACATGCTTCGCAACACGACACTTCCTGTTGGGGACATCGCGACGGAGTGCGGCTATGACAATGCGGAGGTCTTCAGCCGCGCCTATCGGTCACGATACAGCCGATCGCCGAGCCAAGACAGAGATTTGTAGTGGTAGGAGATTTGAAGTCAGCCTCAATGCTGAGTCTTGAGTTCGGGCTTGTTAACACTGTCATTTCAGTACCCTAGCCTGCAACTGACTTTGGTCTCACGCCCAAGGATTGGCGGAATGCAGCTGCCGGGATCGCCCAGGTAAAAGAGCTGATTGCTGAGCTGCGAACCCAGGATCACCGGAGTGGACGCGCGCAATTCGGCTGCCTTGTCCCGCACTGATGTCACTTGATGACTGAGAGATCGCCGTGTGGACCAATGTCCTCTTCAAGCAACTGCAGCGCAGCATCGCGAGGTTAGGGCGAATGTCTGCTTGAGGCCGCAGGAGACCATAGTTCAAGCCAGGGTTAAGGACCTAACACTCTCAGTTCGCTGTTCACTACACCGTTCCAATAAACCATATACAGTTCATGCAGCACGACCTTGACCACTTTGAGAAGATCGCTCGCGCCACTTTAGCTTCTCTGCCCAGGGCATTCCGGCCTGCTGCAGAAAACGTCATTCTGCGCATAGCCGAGTGGCCTGAACCCGACATGCTGGACGATCTGGGTCTTGCGGATCCGTATGAACTGACAGGGCTCTACGAGGGCATTCCCATGACCGAGAAATCGGTTCTCGACATGGCGCCGCCTCCGGATGTTGTTTGGCTTTTCCGGCAGCCGATCCTGGCGGAATGGCAGGATCGCGGCAATGTCGAGCTGGACGATTTGATCGCGCATGTTGTTATTCACGAATTCGCCCATCATTTCGGGTGGACTGACGAGGAGATTGCAGCCATCGGCCAATGGTGGCTCTGAGCCTTTGTTCACTACCTATGGGGAGCTGCCGATTAGCGGAAGCGCATCAATCATTGTCAGGCAGGCTGGATGCCACAGGTGTAAACGGCAGAACGCAGCCCAAACCGGCCCCGGACTTATCGGTGGCGCTGCTAAGCACATCCGGCAGGAATGCGCGTAAGGCAGCCTTTCACGGCGTTCGCATGTGCAGCCCTGCGCAGGAAACATGGGAAACCGAATTGCATTGCCTCAGGTGATTTCAAGCATGCCCGGCTGTTCCCGGCCTAACCCGCATCAGGAGGCTGCGCGTCCTGGAGCAGGAGCACTGTGGCTATGGACATGGGCAGCGTCTGCGTCTTGGCCTCGCCATATGATAGAGCTTTATTAGGCGCTTCGTGCAGTTGAGCCCTTCGCACCGGCCGCAATCCGCAATAGCCCGGCCAAATCGCCAGCAAGCTCAAGGTTATGGCCACTAAAAGCATCCTGCAATCCAACGGGGGGGGCCGTGGGCAGAGAATGCCTGCAGGAGGCGGCTCGATACGAGGCTGCTCAGATCGGCAGCGCCATGCCCACCTTGGTTCGCTCCATCGCAACCGAGGTGCGGAACCGGCGGACATTTGAGTTCTCGAAGAACAGCCGGTGGGTCAGGGCCTCAAAGTCCTGCATGTCCTGGGCGGTGCAGATCAGAATGAAATCAGCGTCCCCGGTCACATAGTAGCATTGCTGCACCTGGGGGTCGGCCTTGGCACGCTTGCGGAAGTGATCCAGCTGATCCAGCGACTCCCGGTCCAGTTCGACCAGAACAACAAAGGTCATCTTGTAGCTGAAGCGGGCCGGGTTGAGGATTGCGACCTCCTGCTGGATCAGATCCGACTCCCGCAGTTTCTTCAGGCGGCGCTGCACGGAGGGGACCGACAGGGAACAATCCTGCGCCAGCTGTTCCAGCCCGATTCGGCAGTCTTTCTGGAGCAGGCGCAGGATGGTCAGGTCGGCGTCATCCAGATTGGTCGTCATGAGTCAAACCCGCCGTTGTTGCCATCCCATTAGAGAATTTTTCTCGACCATACCGCTGTTGATGAAAAATTCAAGCAATCGGCCTGTGGTAATTTCCTGGCTATGGAACATGCAGAAACTCTCAGCTTTTCTCCGGCCTTCGACCGCGCACTGGAATTTTTCCGGGCGCAGGAGAATTACGAAGTATCGCCGCTGCGCTCTTTGCGCGGCCCGAATGACGTCACCGTCCTGGCCAAGGACGAAACCGGCCGGATGGGGCTTGGCGCCTTCAAGGCGCTTGGTGCACCTTATGCCGTTGCACGGATCCTGGCGCAGGCCTGGCAGCAGAAGACAGGCGAGGCGCTGGCACTGGAACGTTTGAAGGACAGCGATGTCCGCGCCTTTGCCGCCGCTCATACCTTTGTCTGCGCAAGTGCCGGCAACCACGGCATGGGCGTTGCAGCAGGTGCGCGTGCGATGGGTGCCAAGGCGCGCATCCATCTGGCAAAGACCGTTCCGGACAGCTTTGCCGGGCGCCTGCGGGAACTGGGTGCCGAAGTGGTGCGCTCCGGTGATGTGTACGATGAAAGCGTTGCCGCGGCGATTGCCGACGCCGAGGAGAGCGGTGCGGTGCTTCTGGCTGACGGAACCTGGGAAGGCTACACCGAAATTCCGAAATGGGTGATGGAAGGCTATTGCGTCATCGCCGAGGAAATGCGGGCTGAGTTCGAAGCCTCCGGCAACTGGCCCACCCATGTCTATCTTCAGGCAGGTGTCGGCGGCCTGGCTGCGGCCATGGCCTATATGATCCGCCACAACTGGGCGCAGCAGCCCGAGCTAATCGTGGTCGAACCGGAAGCCGCATCCTGTCTTCAGACGAGCCACAAGGCCGGCGCGCCAACCCGTGCTGACGGCCCCGACTCCAATATGGGGCGGCTGGATTGCAAGGAACCCTCGATCGTGGCCTGGCAGGCGTTGGAAAAGGCCGGCGTGTCCTATGTGACGCTGTCGGAGGAAGAAGGCGAGGCGGCTGCCCGCGCGGTCACTGACCTCGGCATCGAAACCACCCCTTCGGGCGCTGCCGGATACGCCGCGCTGTGCAAGGCTGCACTCCCCGATACCCACGGCAAGGATTTCCGCCCCCTTGTCATCATCTCAGAAGGCGCCGCGTGAGCGGACATCAAAGGACCCCAATATGACCAATTTCACCCGCAAGCTGCTGTCCTCGGCAGTGCTGATTGCCGGCCTGGCAACCGCTGCTGCAGCAGACACCTGGAAATTCGCCTCCGAAGAGGACAAGGGCGACGTCCAGGATATCTTTGCCCAGGCCTTTGCCGACAGCATCAAGGAGCAGTCGGACGGCGACATCAAGGTGCGCATCTATTACTACGGCCAGCTGGGCACCGAAAATGACATCGTTGAGCTGACTTCCAAGGGCACCGTGCAGTTCGTGTCCGTCGGCACCGGCCACCTCGGCTCCTACGTCCCCGAGGCGCAGGTCCTGGATCTGCCCTATGTGCTGGGCGGCGACACCGATGTGATCCGCAAAGTGCTGACCACCAGCCCGACGATCTATGAAGGCCTGAGCGAGAAGTTCGAAAAGGTGAACCTCAAGCTGCTCACCATGATCTCCGAAGGCGAGATGGCCTGGGGCGCAAACAAGCCGATCCGCTCCCCGGAGGATTTCGACGGCCAGAAGATCCGCACCTTCACCTCAACCATTCCGGTGGAAACCTACAAGGCTTTCGGCGCCAACCCGACGCCGCTGTCCTGGGGCGAAGTCTATGGCGCGCTGCAGCTGAAAACCGTCGATGGCATGGTGAACCCTGTCTACTTCATCTACAACGCCAAATGGCACGAAGTGCAGGACTACCTGATCTTCCCGGGCCAGCAGCCATATGTTGGCACCGTGTCGACCAACAGCGAATGGTTCAGCGGTCTGCCGGCCGAGCAGCAGGAGATGGTCCGCACCGCGATTGCTGCAGCGGAACAGGCGGCGCATGACTACCAGATCTCCATCAACGCCGAGAACATGGAGAAGATCAAGGCAGAGCGCCCGGACCTGGAAGTTGTCGTGCTGACCGAGGAAGAGCGTGCAGTGTTCGAAGAGCTGAGCACCACGCTGCATGAAACCTTCTACACCGTTGTCGAAAACGCTTACGGCGACGCAGAGAAAGCCAGCGCCCGCGACGGCGCCAAGGCGATCCTGGAAGGCGTGCTCGCAGACGTCGCGGCCGCCAACTAATACGGTTTTCTGAAACTGGAGGGCGCGGCTTCCCGGGGAGGGAGGACCGCGCCTTTCCTTGGAGTGCGCGTCCCCGGCGGCGCGCGGGGGAGAGAGAAATGAAAACCCTGCTGCTTGCCCTGAGCAAAGGCACCGAACTCATCGAAAAGACCGTCATCATCCTGGCAATCCTGCTGATGATGCTGAATTCCACCGCCAACGCCATTGGCCGCTACGGCTTTGGCAAGAGCCTGTTCTTCTCGGAGGAGCTGAATCAGTTCCTGATTGTCGCGGTGACCTTTGTCGGGTTCGCCTATGCGGTGCGCAAGGGGCGCAACATCCGGATGACCGCGGCCTACGACACCTTGCCGCCGCGCGGGCGCAAGATGCTGATGATGCTGATCACCTTCACCACCAGTGCGCTCCTGCTGTTCCTGGCGTACCAGGCGGTGTTCTATGTTCTGGAAATCAAGGCGGTGAACCGGCTGAGCCCGGCGCTGCAGTTCCCGGTTTACATCATTTATGCGGTGATCCCCGTCGGCCTGGCGATGGCAGGGCTGCAGTACCTGATCGCGTTCCTGATGAACCTCACCCACGAGGGCACCTGGCTTTCATACGAAATCAAAGACGGCGAAGCCGAAGAAATCGGGGTCTGATATGGACTTTCTGAACGATATCCTTGCGGGTGAGCTGGATACCTATGTCATCACCGCGGCGCTGGTGGCGCCGATGGTTCTGCTGCTGTTCCTCAGCTACCCGATGGTGGTGCCGCTGGTGGCGGCGACGCTGATCGGTCTGGTCCATTTCTCGCAAAGCGACACAGGTGTGGTGATCCAGCAGATGGTGACGGGGATTTCCCCCAATGCGCTGATTGCGGTGCCGATGTTCATCCTGGCCGCCGACATCATGGCGCGGGGCCATACTGCCAACAACCTCCTGGGGCTGATCCAGGCTTATGTGGGCCACCGCCGCGCAGGGCTGCCGATCACCGCCTGTATTGCCTGCACGCTGTTCGGCTCGGTCTCCGGATCGACCCAGGCCACCGTAGTGTCGATCGGCCAGATCATGCGGCCGCGGCTGCTCAAGGCCGGCTACAAGGACAGTTTTGTCATGGCGCTGATCATCAACGCCAGCGACATCGCCTTTCTGATCCCGCCCAGCATCGGCATGATCCTTTATGGCACTCTGGCCAATACCAGTGTCGGCGAGCTGTTCATCGCGGGCATCGGCCCTGGCATCGTGCTGGCGCTGCTGTTCTCGGTCTACTGTTACTTTTACAGCGTTTGGCAGGGCGACCTGATCTCGCTGGTTCCCAAAGCCTCTGGCGCTGAGCGGCGGGCGGCGATCAAGAAGGCGATCCTGCCGCTTGGCTTTCCCGTTCTGATCGTCGGCGGCATTTATTCCGGCGCGGTGACGCCAACCGAGGCGGCGTCCTTCTCGGTGCTTTATGCGTTGATCGTGGAATGCGTGATCTACCGGGAGCTGAAGCTGAATGACGTGCTGGATTCCGCTCTCAGCACCGGTCTGATTACCGCTGTTGTCTTCATCCTGGTGGGCGCAGGGCAGGCTTTCTCCTGGTACATCTCCTTTGAGCAGGTGCCGCAGGGGCTGCTGGAGCCGCTCAATCTCGACGGCGCTTCGCACGAGTACATCCTGTTCATCATTGCGCTGTGCTTCTTCGTTGGCTGCATGTTCGTCGACTCGCTGGTGGTGCTGGTTATCCTGACGCCGATTTTCGTGCCGATCATCGACGCCTCCGGCCTGGATCCGGTGCTGGTGGGGGTCATGATCACGCTGCAGATGGCGATCGGATCGGCAACGCCGCCGTTCGGATGCGATATCTTCACCGCGATTGCGATCTTCAACAAACCCTACTTGCAGGTAATCCGCGGCACGCTGCCTTTCTTCCTGATCCTGGCGCTGATGACTGCGCTGCTGATCTACGTGCCCGGGATTGCCCTGTTCCTGAGGGACCTTGCGGCCTTGTAGAACCGGGATACAAGCCTTCCAAAAAGGCGGAGCGTTTGCTCCGCCTTTTTTGCTGTGCCCGGATAATGTCAATGCGGGCAGGACCGGCACTGCGCAGGGAACTGCACAGAAGCCGGTTAAGCCGTCTGTACCGGTTACTAGTGCATAGCCGGGCTGCCTCGAACCGGCCCGCGGGTATCGGGAAGGAAAGTCTGCTTGCGGTCTTGAACCGGTGTGACGCCGTAGAACTTGCGGTAGTGCAGCGTCAGCGTCGAAGAGCTGGCATAGCCGACAGCATGGGCGATGTCTGAAATGCTGTCCCAGGAGTACTGCACCATTTGCCGGGCCGCTTTCAGGCGCTGGCGGCGGTAGTATTCGCCCGGGCTGAGACCGGTGGCGGTGCGGAAGCTGCGCTCCAACTGCCGGGGTGAGATTCCGGCCATGCGGGCGACGTCGCGGATGCCGACAGGTGTTTCGACGTTTTCCGAGAATATCGACATCGCCTGTTTGACCGCTGGCGGCATCTGATCGACGGTGCGGCCGCTTTGCAGAACCGGGACTTTCTGCCGGACGCTGCCGCTGCGGATGACAGGGTGCTGGAACAGGCAGGCAACCTCATTCATTGCCGCCTCGCCCAATGCTTGGCAGATCAGTTCCAAGCAGAGGTCGAACATCGCCGAAGCTCCGGAAACCGTGTGAACCGCACCGTCGCGCACGGCCAGCCGGTCCACCGCAGTGCAATCCGGAAAGGCAGTTTCAAAGGCAGTCCGGTAGCACCAGTGGACAGCGCAGCGCCGCCCGGACAGAACTCCGCTTCGGGCCAGCGGGAAGACACCGCCGGACACCCCGCCGAGCGTGACGCCGTGGCGGGCCAAATAGCGCAACCGGCCGGGGCTTGAGACCGGGTCTTCAAATTCCGCTTCCGGGCCGGACAGCAGGAACAGGCAGTCCAGCCCATCAGTGTCTGCCAGGCTGGAGTCTGCGACAAACGGCATGCCTGCGGAAGCCGCTGTCTGCGCGCCGGTCTCAGTCACCAGGGCCCAGGAGAACACCTGGTGCCCAGCGATTTCATTGGCAGCCCGAAGGGGCTCCACGGCTGCGGTCAGGCAAGCCATTGGAAAGCCGGGGAACAGCAGGAAGCCGATGCGGCGGAGCGGGGCGGGGCCGAAGTCGCTGGAATGAACGGTCATGACCTTACTCCAGTCCCAGCGCTTCTTTCTTGGACCGCGCCCAAGTGGTCACCAAGTGGTCCACCATCAGCCCCATAAAGGCGACGGCCAGCCCCAGCACCAAGCCTTTGCCCACATCGGTTGAGGACAGCGCCCGCTGCATTTCCTGGCCCAGATCCTGGGTGCCGATGAAGGCGGCGATGATCACCATGAACAGCGAGAACATCACCGACTGGTTGACACCGACCATGATGGTCGGCAGCGCCATCGGCAACCGCACCTTCCACAGGGTCTGCATCCGGGTGGCACCGGACATGTCGGCAGCCTCGATCAGGGTTCCCGGCACCTGCCGCAGCCCTTCGATGGTGTAGCGCACCAGGGGCACCGCGGCGAACAGGACGACTGCGCCGACCACGGCCACGTCATTGACGCCGAACAGCATGACCACAGGGATCAGGTAGATGAAGCTGGGGAAGGTCTGCAGCGTATCGCAGATCAGCAGCGCGATGCTTGCGCGCTTCTCGTTGAAGGAGCCCCAGACCCCCAGCGGGAAGCCCATCACCGCGGCGATCGAGACCGCGACCACCACGGTGTAGACGGTGATCATGGCGCGGTCCCACCAGCCAGAGATGGCGATGAGCCCAAAGAAGGTCAGGCACACCAGCGCCGAGCGCAGGCCGCCAATGGCCCAGCCGGCCGCCGCCAGCAGCGCCAGCACGGCGGCATAGGGCATCCACAGGAAGGCATCGCGGATCGGGATCAGCACCCAGGTGATCAGAAACCAGCGCAGCCACTGGGTAACCGGGTCGATCAGCACGATGAACCAGTCCGCAACCGCGTCGATCGGTTTGGAAATGGTGAAGGCATCCCGGCGGCCGATCTGGTCCATCAGCGGGATGAACTGTGCCAGCACCAGGCAGGCCAGCGACAGGCCCGCGCCGATCAGCAGGAACTTGTTGCGGACGGCAAAGGAGGTGCCCTTCTCGAAATGCTCGGGCTGTTTGGTCGCCCAGGCCTTGGTGCAGCGGTCGAGCATGACGGCCAGCAGCACGATGGTGATGCCGATCTCGACGGAGCGGCCGATCTTCAGGGCTTGTAAGAGCTGAAGCAGCTTCTGGCCGAGGCCGGGCATGCCGATGAAACTGGCCAGCACCACCATGGCGAGGCACTGCATGATGACTTGGTTCACACCAACCAGGATCTCGGTTCGGGCGGTGGGGATACGGACGTGTCGCAAAAGCTGCCAGCGTGTGGAGCCGCACATATGGCCGCTTTCGATCACCTCGTGCGGGACTTTGCGCAGGCCGAGCAGCGACATGCGGATCATCGGCGGCACCGAGAAGATGATTGTGACAATCGCGCCTGCCTTGGGGCCGACGCCGATGAAGACCACGACCGGGATCATATAGGCGAAATGCGGCAGGCTTTGCGCGATGTTGAGGACCGGATTCAGGATCCGCTCGAAGGTCTTGGAACGCCACGCGAGGATGCCCATGATCAGTCCGAACAAGATCGAGAAAGGCGCGGCGACGACGATCACGGAAAGGGTCTCCATCGCCCATTTCCACTGCCCCATGACGGCAATCCAGACAAAGGTGCCGCCGGTAAGCAGTGACAGGCGCCAGCCCTGCAGGGCATAGCCGATGACGAAGCCGATGCTGGCAATCGCGGTCCACGGAATGGGGCCGACGCGGGGCCAGCGGTTCTTGCCATAAAGCAGGTTGGCGGTCACATCGAGCAGCCATTCGACCCCATCTGCAAAGGCGCGGGTCAGGTAAAGAAGGCCCAGATCATCGCGGACAAAAACAAAGATCGCGTTTATCCAGTCTGCGAAGGGCAGGATCAGCCACTCCGGCGGACGCACCAGCCCTGCGGGCAGAATAGAATTGCCGAGGGCCAGCAGGCAGGCAGTGGCGAAGATAACCCAGCCCGTCCTCGCCCGTGTCCAGGTCTGGGGCTTGCCCGCGAGTATCATCGTCTGGTCTGTCATGATCCTTCTCCCAGCAGCACGTCGAGTGCTTCCTGCCGGTTCATGGCGCCGACCAGGGCACCCGCATTGTTGGCCACGGGAAGGAAGTCGCGGCTGTCATTGACCAGTAGCCGCGCGAGTTCGGAAATCGTCTGCTTGTCGCCGACCGGTGCGCCTGTCAGGCTGTGGCCGTTCACCTCGCGCGCCAGCACGCCAGCGTGAACCACGCGGGATTTCTCAATTTCCTCGGTGAACTTGGCGACATATTCCGTGGCCGGGTTCAGAACGATTTGGTCGGGGGTATCGCATTGCTCGACAACACCGTCCTTCATGATGGCGATGCGGTCGGCAAGGCGCAGCGCCTCATCGAAATCATGGGTGATGAACACAATGGTCTTGCCCAGCATCTCTTGCAGACGCAGGAATTCGTCCTGCATCTCGCGGCGGATCAGCGGGTCCAGCGCCGAGAAGGGCTCGTCCAGGAACCAGATATCGGGTTCGATCGCCAGGCTGCGGGCGATGCCGACGCGCTGCTGCTGACCGCCTGACAGCTCGCGCGGGAAATAGTCCTCGCGCCCGGACAAGCCGACCAGCTCAATCACTTCCAGTGCGCGGGCACGGCGTGCATGCCGGTCCTGTCCGCGCATTTCCAGCGGGAAGGCGACATTATCCAGCACAGTGCGGTGCGGCAGCAGCCCAAAGCTTTGAAACACCATGCCCATTTTGTTGCGGCGCAGGTCGATCAGCTCTTTTTCGGTCATCTCGCCAATGTTCTGGCCTTCGACCTTGACCACGCCGCCGGTGATGTCGATGAGCCGCGAAAGACAGCGTACAAAAGTCGACTTGCCGGAGCCGGACAGCCCCATGATTACCAGCATCTCCCCCTTGGCAATATCCAGGGAAACGTCCCGCACCGCGGCGATGTAGCCGGCCTGGCGGATTTCATCAAAACCCGGGTTGCCGGTCAGAGACTTCAGGTACTGTTCCGGGTTGGCGCCAAACAGCTTCCAGACGTTCTTGCAGGAAATGACAGGGGTGGCGGCGGTCATGGCTTAACTTTCTTTAGCAAAGACGCCGGGGCAGCAGACCGCCCCGGCACACAGGAGGAAGGTGAGGGGCTTATTCGGTCCAGGGCTTCCAGACGTCTTCGTTGGCTTCCAGCCATTCAGCGGCGGCGTCCTCCGGCTCCATCTCGTCAATATCGACCAGCTTGGCCATTTCGGCGATCTGCGGATTGGTGAAGCTGATTTCGGTCAGGGTTTCATAGGCGGCCGGCCATTTGTCCTTCATGCCGTCCCAAGCGGCCTTCTTGAGGTAGCCGTTTGCCGGGTTGCCGCAGTCATAGGTGGCATCCGGGTTCGGCCCGACGGCTGGATCCTTGTCGCAGCCGTCTTCCCATGCCGGGAACTCGACAAATTCGCCGGGCCAGACGGCTTCAGCAAAATTCGGGGTCCAGTTGAAGATCACCACCGGTTTCTGGGTCTTTTCGGCCGCAGCGACTTCAGCCCACAGGGCCGATGCGGAGCCCGCATTCACCACGGTGAAGTTCATGTCCAGCGCTTCGACACGCTCGGCGTCATGTTTGAGCCAGTCGACGGGACCGCCCAGGAAGCGGCCCTTGTCACCGGTTTCCGGAGTGGCAAAGGCGGCGGCGCAGTCGTTCAGCGCTTCCCAGCTCGGCAGGCCGGGGCAGGCTTCCTTGGTCCAGGCCGGATACCACCAGTCCTCGCGGGTGACGGCGTTGTGATCACCGGCGTCGTGGATGCCGCCCTTCGACAGGGCTTCGTTGAAGGATTTGCCGAAGGCGCCTTCCCAGACTTCCAGTTCCAGAGTGACGTCGCCCAGACGCACCGATTCATAGACCGCCTGACTGTCGGTCGAAACGTATTCGACGCTATTGCCCATCGATTCGAAGATCTGGCCGACAACGTGGCTCATCACGATCTGGCTCGACCAGTTGTGGATGGGAATGATGATGGGATCAGAGGAATCCTCAGCCATCGCCATCGGAGCTGCCATCGCCATGGCTGCCGCACTGGCCATCAGGTGTTTCCGAAATTTCATGTGTGTCTCCCTGTTTTCGCAGCCCCGGTCCAGGTGGCCTGAGCCTCTTTGCTGTTTGAAAGCCGTGCTTTCGGGAACGGAGGCTAGGCAGCAGATGTGAACAGGTCAGCCCGGAGGGATGAACAGGCTGGCTATTTATGTTAAAATTTGTTAACTGGCGGGAAAATTGACAGGGCGGGGCCTGCATGGCGCATATTCTGATAATCGAGGACGAACCGGTTACCCGGAGCACCCTCGCCAGCTACCTGGATGCGCAAGGCTATTCAGTTTCCCAGGCTGAAACCGCCGAGGAGGCGGAACGGATACTGCAAGCAAGGGACGTTGACCTGCTACTGGTCGACATCAACCTGCCCGGCAAAGACGGGTTGCAGATTACCCGGGAACAGCGGGCCAAATCCGAGATGGGGATCATTCTGGTGACCGGCCGGGATGACGAAGTCGACAGAATAGTCGGGCTGGAGCTTGGCGCGGACGACTATGTCTGCAAACCGTTCAACCGGCGCGAACTTCTGGCCCGGCTGAAGAATCTGCTGCGCCGCACGCAAGAGGCGCGGCGCTTGGCGCGACGGGTTTATACGTTCGGCAATTTCCGGTTCGACGTTGCCGCGCGGCACCTGCAAACCGTAGAGGGTGACAGCGTCCCGCTGACCCGGGCGGAGTTCGAAGTGCTGGACATGCTGATCAGCCGGGCGGGCGAGGTCGCGTCGCGCGACGCCTTGATGAGCCGGGTCACCCATCGGCAATACGGCGCCAACCCGCGAACCGTGGATGTGCTGATCCGGCGCCTGCGCGGTAAACTGGAAGAGGAGCCGGCAAACCCGCGGATCATCACCACGGTGCATGGCGAAGGTTACGTGTTTACAGCCCCCTTGGGCTGATGGCCGCAATCGCGCAAGACGCCAGACAGGACCTCCAGCACTTGCGGAGCCAGTGTGTTCAACTCGCGCATGCACTCCGCGGCGGCTGACCGGTGGCCATTGGCGGCAGCTTCCTCCAGTTTTGCAAGGAGACTGGCCAGGTCCTGCTGCCCGAAGCTACTGGCGGCTCCTTTTGCACGGTGGGCTTCCTTCGCCAAACGGGCAAGATCCTGCGCCGCCTGGCCCGCGTTCATCTTCTCGACGCTCCTGGGCAGTTCCTGCTGGAAGAGTGCGGCTATTTCTAAGGCCCGCTCCGCACCCAGGTCCTGTATGTTCTCCTGCATCTGCCGCAGCAGGCTGGCGTGCCTGTCCTGTTCGGGAGGCGCCTGGCGGGCTGACAGGTAGACCGCGCCTTCGCGCCCCTGGATGACGCTTTGCAGCGAGTTAGCGAGGCGTTCCGGGGAGACCGGCTTGGCCACAAAACCATTCATCCCAGCCTGCAGGTGGGTTTCGATTTGCTCTTCCTGCACATGCGCAGAGATTCCGATGACAGGCAGTTTGGACAGCCGCGGGTCCGGCATTGCGCGCAAGCGGCGGGTGGCTTCGGTGCCGCTGATGCCGGGCAGATTCACGTCCATCAGCACCAGGTCGAACTGGTTATCCGGCAGCAGCGCCAGTGCCTCTTCCGCGCTCCCCGCGCATTGGCAGCTGTGGCCCATACGCTCCAGATACCCGCGCGCGACCATCTGGTTGATCTCATTGTCCTCCACGACAAGGACCGACAGCGAGTTCCCGGAGTGTCTGATCGGAGCCGGCGGATCCTCCGGCGTCAGATCCGCAGGGTTGCCGGGGGTCAGCTCAACTGCCAGGGTAAACACGGAGCCGACATTCTTGGTGCTTTCCAACGACAGGCGGGCGCCGATGGCCTGAGCGAAATGCCTGCTGATCGCCAGGCCCAGCCCGGTGCCTCCGAACTTGCGGGCGGTTTCCGTGTCCTCCTGCTCAAATGCCTCGAAGATGCGCGTCTTGGCTTCTTCCGAGATACCCTTGCCGGTGTCGCTCACTTCAAAGGTCACCCGGTGGTGTCCGCCGGCATCGCCATTTGTGCGAAGCCGCAGGATGACCTCGCCTTCATCGGTGAATTTCAACGCGTTGGACAGGAGGTTGAAGAGGATTTGCCGCAGCTTGGCAGCATCACCCTCCACCACGTCGGGCACCTCTTCCGGTGCGTCGAGCCATAAGGGGACGCCCTTGGCATCAGCGCCGGGCCGCAACAGCACGACGATGTCGCTCACCAGTTCGCGCAGCGAAAAAGTTGTGATCTCAGGCTTCAGCGCACCGCTTTCGATCTTCGAATAGTCCAGGATGTCGTTCAGGATTTTCAGCAGGTTCTGGCCGGAAGTCAGCGCCGCCCGCAGACGCTCCATCTGCTTGGGCGGCAGGCCCTCGTCCGAAAGGCTGCGCAGCATGCCCAGCACGCCGTTCATCGGCGTGCGGATTTCGTGGCTCATCATGGCGAGGAATTCGGACTTCGCCTGATCAGCCGCTTCCGCCTTTTGCCGCGCTTCGTCATGGGCTTCGACCTCCTCCTGCAGACGCTCGGTCTGCTCATTCACAAGGGTCTGCAGGTTGTTGCGGTGCTCCCTGAGCTCCTGTTCGTTGCGGTCCCGCACCCGTTCCAGTTCCAGTTTTTCGATTGCTTGCTGGCGGAAGACTTCGACGGCTTCTTCCATGCGGGCGATTTCATCCTGGCCCCGGGGGCGCACCGGATGGTCCAGCTGGCCGCGCATCAGCGCTGCCATGGTTCCTGCCAGCTGGTTGAGGCGGCGGGTGAGGCTGCCGCGCACATAGAACCACAGGACGGCCAGCGACAGCAGGAACCCGGTGATGGCAGCAAACCCGTTGCGCAGCTGTGCCCGCTGAATGTCCGCGGCGGCGGCATTGCCCGAGCTGATCGCCCGCGCCTGCGCCTGATCGGCGACGGCAGAGGCCTCGTCTCCTAGCCGCAGCGCGGTGTTTTGCAGTTCCCGCTTAAGCGCGGTGATGCGGGCCTCAGTGGTCAGAATTCGGGCACGCAGGCCGAATAGGCCGGCGTCGCCTTCCGGCACGGTCTGCAGTTGTGTGGCATAGCCTCCTGCCTGCTGGCGGCGGCCGGGATCGCGGATCGCCTTGATCCGCCGGGCAACGATGTCCAGGCGGCTGGTCAGCGCAGACTCAATCTCCTTCAGATCAATTTCGGTACCGGCCTCTTCGATCCGGTTGATCAGCAGCCCGATTTCCGCGGTCTGCGACCTGAGTTCGAACATCAGGCCTAGCTGGAACAGGTCAACTTCGATCAGCTTATCGAGCAAGTCGGTGCGGGCCTGCTCTTCAACAGTTGAGCGGCCCGGGCTGTACAGGCTTGAGATGACAGCCGTTGTTCCCATTTCGGCGTTGGCAACCAGGGTGTCAGCCATGCTCAACAGGTTGTTCGCGGCGGTCAGGTTGCGCTCTGTCAGCTGTTTGAGCCGGCTGTGCAGCGCGATGCGGGTTTCCACCAGTTCATCGAGCAGCGCAAGCACCCGTGCCGCATCTTTCACCGTATCCCGCAGACGGCTGGACCCGGCAATGCCGCCGCGCTCCAGCGCGTCCAGCCGCCGGGTGAGCGCTTCGACCTGATCGGAGAGAAACTGCGCCCGGTTCGCCCGTTCCGCCTGGGTTGTGACTGCGGCTAGTTCCGGGGCGATGGCAATGATACGGGTGCTTTCCTCTGCCATGCCGCGTACTTCGGCAATGGCCGGTATGGTTTGGCTGATCACCTCTGCCTGGCGGCGCGCTAGCACCCGCAATTCGACCAGGCCAAGAATGCCGGCAAGGGTCGGCAACCCCGCAATGACAATGAATGCGAGACTCAATTTTCCGCCAAGGCCGAGCTTTCCCAACATCTGGGAACTTTCGCCCGCATTTGCGGATTTCGCAAATTTGAATTTCCCTTTTACGCCCCGCTGCCTATCCTCCGTGCCGGGAAAAGGGGTCTTCATGCGCGCATTCTGGCTACTGCTATTCACGTGTTTCAGCACGCCAGCAGCTGCGGACAGCTGGCAGGTGCAGGTGCCGCGGACCGCCTTTGACTACGGCAGCGGGCTGGAGGCCGTGGAATACACTCCGCTCGAACAGGCAGCGCAGGAATGGCGGCTGTGCGTCGCCTATCCGCACTTGAAGGACGCCTACTGGCTGAGTGTGAACTACGGGATGGTGGCAGAAGCGGCCCGGCTGGGGGTGTCGTTCAAGCTGGTCGAAGCTGGCGGTTATCCCAACCTGCAGCGGCAAATTCAGCAGACAGAGGCATGTGTTGCCGAAGGGGCCGACGCGCTGATCCTTGGCACCGTATCTTTTACCGGGCTCACCAGCACGGTGGAACGGATTTCGGCCTCTGTTCCGGTGATTGCGGCAATAAATGATATTTCTGATGCCGGTGTCACCGCCAAGGTGGGGGTGTCCTGGACGGAAATGGGCGCCGAGGCGGGCAGGATCATTGCCGCGCGCCACCCCATGGGCACTCCTGCGGTCAAGGTTGCCTGGTTTCCGGGTCCTGAGAATGCGGGCTGGGTTACCTTTGTCGAGCAAGGCTTCCGGGCCGCGCTTGCGGAAAGCTCTGCCGTGATTGCAGTGACTAAATACGGCGATACCGGACGCGAAATCCAGGTGCGGCTGGTCGAAGAAGCGCTGGATGAGGTGCCGGACCTGGATTACATCGCCGGGTCTGCGCCCGCTGCAGAGGCCGCGGTGTCGGTGCTGCGTGCCCGAGGATTGCAGGGACAGGTTCAGGTCGTGTCAGACTATATGACCCATGCGGTCTACCGCGGGGTTCTACGCGACCGCATCATTGCTGCGCCGACGGATTTTCCCGTGCTGCAGGGTCGGCTGGCGGTTGAAATGGCAGTGCGAGCAATAGAAGGCAGTCTGCTTGTCAAACATGCAGGACCAGCCATCAGAATATTCGACCGCAGCACATTAACGGAGGACCTGCTGGATCAGACCCTAGCGCCGGCAAGTTTTGTCCCGGTTTTCGATTTCCAGCCGCAGCAGTAGACGTAAAAGGCGCTGGGCGGTGTCCATGGGGCTGCCATGTTATTGACCGCCAGTCCGCGGCCGGCCATCCTTTGGGCATGTCCGTCCGCTGCCGTCTGGCCGTGGCGGGCGTCCCGTGGCGGTCATGACAGTGAGGCCAGCCAGATGCCCAAGGCACAGAAGAAAGGCTATCTGCACGACACTCACCGGCTGTGTGATCCAGCGCAGACGCTGGCTGCCGTGGGTCCGCTTTTGGCGGACATGGGCATCACCCGGATTGCCAATCTGACCGGGCTGGACAGGGTCGGACTGCCCACGGTTATGGTCACGCGCCCCAATTCCCGGTCTGTTTCCGTATCTCTAGGAAAGGGGCTGACTCTGGAAGCGGCCCAGGCCTCCGGCGTGATGGAGGCCATCGAGTCCTGGCATGCGGAGCGGATCACCCTGCCGCTGAGATCAGCCAGCTTCCACGATCTGCAGAGGGAGGCGCTGGTTGCAGATGTGGGGCGGCTGCCGCGTGTGACCGGCGCCAGTTTTAACCCGCAACGCCGGATGCTGTGGATTGAAGGCACCGACCTGGCAACCGGCAGGCAGCATTGGCTGCCCTATGAAATGGTGGACACCGATTATACCGCCCCACCCAATGGTGGTCAGGGAGCGTTCCCGCGCACCACCAACGGGCTGGCGTCTGGCAACAGCCTGGCGGAGGCCGCCTGCCACGCGGTTTGCGAGTTGATCGAACGGGATGCGATCACTCTGTGGCACCACGCCCCGCCAGGCCCGCGGGTTGACCCGGTCACCATTGATGATCCCCGCTGCCGGGCAGCGTTGGACCGGTTTGCCGCGGCCGGGCTTGAGGCCGGGGTATGGAACATCACCTCCGACATCGGCGTCCCGGCGTTTCATTGCATGATCTGCGACGCAGGCAGCCGTCCCGGCCATATCGGCATTGGCAGCGGCTGCCATCCGGACCGGGGAATTGCCTTGCTGCGGGCGCTGACGGAGGCAGCGCAGACCCGGCTGACCTATATCTCCGGAGCGCGCGATGATCTGGACCCGGACGAATTCACCCCTTCTGCCGCGGCAGAGCGCGCGCATTACGTCCGCCGCCTGCTCTCCCGCACCAGGGCGGCCGCCCGGTTTAAGGATTGCCCGTCTTTTTCCTCTGCGTCTTTCGAAGAGGATCAGGCCTGGCTGCTGAACCAGCTGGAAGCGGCTGGAATGGGGCAGGTTCTGGCCGTCGATCTGTCGCGCCCCGGTTTGGGAATATCCGTGGTGCGCGCGGTGATCCCGGGGTTGGAAGCACCGCATGACGATCCTGATTTCGTTGCTGGCGAGCGGGCAAACAAGGCAGCGGAGGCAAGCGTTTGACAGCGGTGGTGTTTGCCGGGCCGACGATCGCAGCGGAGGGCGTGCAAGCCTTGCTGCCGGGTGCCATCGTTCTGCCGCCTGCCGGTCAGGGAGATATCTATCAGGCGGCCCGCCGGGGCGCCAACGCCATCGGGCTGATCGACGGCTATTTCGACGGGGTGCCCTCAGTCTGGCACAAGGAAATCCTCTGGGCGATGGAGCAGGGGATCGCCGTTTTCGGAAGTGCCAGCATGGGGGCCTTGCGGGCGGCAGAGCTGTCCGGGTTTGGCATGATTGGCGTTGGCCGGATTTACGATTCCTATGCGTCAGGCATGATCATCGACGATGACGAGGTCGCTGTTCTGCATGGTCCTGCCGAATTGGGTTATGCACCGCTGAGCGAACCGATGGTTTCGATCCGCGCGACGGTGGAGCGCGCGGTCAGCAGCGCGGTTCTGGACGCAGCGCAGGCGGCGGCGGTCCTGGAGGCCGCCAAGGCGCGGTTCTATCAGCAGCGGACCTGGAAGCAGATACTGGCGGATATTTCCGAGGCGTCCTGGCTGGACCGGTTTTCGGCATGGCTGAAGACGGGGGCGGTGGATGCCAAACGCGATGACGCGCAAGAGATGCTGGCACGGATGGCCACGTTTCTTAGCGCTGAGGGGAGGGATGCCACCCAAGCGCGTGGCGTGATGGAGCACACGCTGGCCTGGCAAGGACTTGTGCGCCGGGCCGAAGCGCAGGACCGCAGTCTGCAGGATACGGACCGGCGGGTGCTGGACGAATTGCGGCTCGAACCGGAGCGCTTTGCCGCATTCCAGGACCGCGCGGTGCTGCGTTTTCTGGCGCTGCAAGAGGCGCGCAGGTCAGGTGCGCAGGCCGGGCGCGAAGCCACGCTGGCACAGCTCAACAGCCACCGGCAGGCGCATAACCTGTTACGCAGCAAGGACCTGCAGGCGTGGCTGCAGGCCAACGGTCTGACAGCTGCGCAATATGAGGCGGACCTGGGTGAGGCGGCCCAAACCGCCGCGGCTGTAAGCAGTGTGCAGGATGAGCTGGGGCCCTACCTTCTGGCGGAGCTCCGATTTTCAGGCGATTTTGCCGCGCTGAAAGCACGGGCCGATGCAAAGCATATGCAGATCGACGGGCATGCGCAGCGAGACGGCCCCATGCAACAGGCGGAACGGTTGCGAATGACGGCCTGGTATTTCGGAAACTGCCTGCAACAGGAAATTCCGGATGATGTGGAGGCCCATGCCGCGGCCATCGGGATCGGGGTAGAAGAATTCTTTGAGCTGATCCGGCGTGAATTCATGTATCATCAGGGGTGCAAAACACGGCCCGCGCCGGGCGGCAGGGACGAGGCAGGACAAGACGGGTGAAACCTCCGCAGGATTGGAGGCCCTATGGACGATCCAAACGAGGCGGCTGAGGAAGCTCCGGGAACGCGGTTCCTGCTGTTTCCGCAATCGCCGTTCAGAACTGAAGATCCGGTGCTGGAGCTGGTCGAGATTTCCGCGCCGCCGGGCACGATTGGCCCGGGGCCGTCGGGACCGCGGATGTATACAGTCAATGCGCTGGGCAAGGTGATCCCCTATGGCGCGATTGTGCAGGGGCCTGCCGGGCCGGGCATGTATCTGCCGCCCTGGCAGGGAGAGCTGCATGCGCCGCCGGAGCCGGATGACGATGGTCATTTCCTTCATATCCGGCCTTTTGATCCGGGTTTCGAAGCCGCGCATTTGTTTGCTGCGGCGCATTTCACCCTGGATGTGTGGGAGGCCTATTTCGGCCATGAGATCCCGTGGCATTTCGCCCGCGATTACGACCGGCTAGAACTGTCGCTGCTGCCAAGCCTCGATAACGCCCATATCGGATGGGGGTTTCTTGAGACCGGCGGCACCAGCGAACACGGCGGAGAGTACCGCGCCTACAGCCTGAACTTCGACGTGGTCGCCCATGAGATCGGCCATGCCATTATCTACAGCGTCGCGGGAATGCCTGTTTCCGATGAAGTCCCTGGCGAATATTACGGTTTTCACGAGTCCGCGGCGGACATGGTTGCGCTGATTGCCTCCCTGCATTTCGGTTCGGTGGTTGAGGAGCTGCTGGAAAACACCAAGGGCAATCTTTACACCTTCAACCAGCTGAACCGCTTTGCAGAACTTGCCGGGAACGCGCAAATCCGAATGGCGGCGAATACCCGTACACTTCAGGATTTTGCACGTGGCTGGAGCAGCGAGCACGCGCTGTCGGAACCCTTGACCGGGGCGATGTTCGACATCCTGGTAGACATCTTCCATGAGCGGTTGCTGGTTCATGACCTGATCACGCCGGAAATGGAGGATCTGTCCGACCAGCTGGAAGAAAGCCCCTATTATGGCGAGGTTATGCAGGCCCTGTTCGATACCCGCTATGATGCTGATCCTGAAGGATTCCGCGTGGCGCTGCTGGAAGCGAGGGATATCCTGGGCTCTTATCTGGCAGCGGCGTGGAGCATGCTGGATGCAGAAACCCTGACCTATGCGGCGGTGGAGCAGGCGCTGCTGCTGGTCGACCGCAAATCAACCGGCGGTGCGTTTCACTCGATCATCGAGGGCAACTTCAGGATGCGTGGCATCGGCCTGGTTCAGGCCGGGCCGCGTCTGGGTGATGCAGGCGAGGACAGCCATGCCCATTCCGTGCGGACACGGGTGCCGGACGGTTAGGCTGCGTATTGGCTGTGAATTTTTTCCATTTTGTGATACTTTCATCCTGAGGGAGAGTTTTGTGGAAACTGGCAGTTGCAGTTTGCTGCCAGGACCGCTGCAAAAAGATCTTCTGGTGTTTGGTTCCATAGCCACAGGAGTGAGTAAGGTGGCAGAAACGTTACTCAGTTTTTCAGAAGTGTTACTGTTCGGACGACAGGTTGAAGACCTGAAAATCAGGGATGTAAAACGCGGGGATAGGCGGGGCGCCAACGGGCTTCTGGCCAAGCAGCTTCAGGACAAGAGATCTCCCAGGTTCGCCCGCATCTACGGGTTCTCTTACGAAGGTGAGTTTTTTCAACTGCCGGAGCCAATAATACTTCTGGTGCATGGCAAAGGCGAGAAAGCCTTCGCAAAGAGCGGGGCATTTGCAAGAGCTCCGCTGGAGCCGTCGGTATCCGGCGTTGCGGCGGCGGATTTCCAGATGTCCGATGACATTAGAGTCTGGGAATACGACAAGGCCGATTACACGATCCGCATGGATCTGATGACCGGAATGTTCGAGCAAGTTCTGCTGGATGTCTATTTTGGCGGCGGTCCCGGTGTCAGTGGCGCAAAGGTCAGAGGTGCTAAAGTCAGCGGAGCAAAAGTCAGCGGCGCGAAGGTAAGCGGTGCCAAGGTCAGCGGAGCAAAGGCGCGCGGCTCCGGCGACTGAACCGGCTGATACGAGAATGGCAGAAGAGCGCTGGCGGGGATGAACACCCTCCGCCGCCGCTCCGTTTCAGAACCCCGCCTTCTTCAACCCTTCAACAAAATGCTGCGTGTCTTCGACCAGACGGTCGGGCTGCACCTTGGCCCAGCGGTCCAGTGAGAAATTCGGGTGGGCCTCGCGGTGCTGCGCGGCCATGTCCCGCGCCAGTTCCATCTTGCCGAGTTGGGCATAACTGGCGGCCAGCATGCGCTGACCCTCGGTCGGGTTGTTCATCTTCGTCAGCGTGTCGATCACCGCATCATATTCCTTGAGATTGTAATAGGCGCCGCCCAGGTGCCACAGATACTGATCCGGGAAGTAGGGGTTGAGCCGCATGGCCTGCTTCAGGTTGCTGATCGCGGTTTCATTGTCGCCGGAGTGTGCCAGCGCATCAGCGTAGTCAGACAGCAGATCGGCGTCATTCGGGTTGAGCGCAAGGGCGCGCTGGTAGGCGCCGATCGCGGCATCGTGCTCCTTGCGGTACAGGTGAACGAAGCCCAATTCGCCAAAGCCGCGGGCGTCTGTCGGGTCCAGTTCCACCGCTCTTTGCGCAAACGCCAGGGCCGTATCCAGCGCGTGGTCCGCATCCTTGGCCCAGGAATACCGCCAATCGATATTCATCGTTCGGGAGATAGCCGCCGATGCCCGGGCATAGTCCTGATCCCGGGCCAAGGCCCTTTCGTATAGCGTTTGCGCTTCGTGATTGTCTTGCCGCGTGTAGCGGAAGATGTACTGCTGCCCGCGCAGAACATAGCCATAGGCGGCAAGGTCGGCAGGCGCCGCTTGCGACATCCGCTTGCGCTCCTGCGCTTCGATCAGCACGGCGGTAGCAGCGACAATGGCGTCGGTGACTTCATCCTGGATGGCAAAGATGTCATCGATATCCCGGTCGTAACGCTCGCCCCAAATGGTACGGCCGGAGTCCGCGTCGATCAGCTCAATGGCGATCCGGATACGGGACGCCGCCCGCCGGACGCTTCCCCGCGCTACATAGCGCACTCCCAATTCGCGCGCGGCTTCCTGCGGCGGCATGGAACGCGCCTTGAAGAAGAAGGCGGAGTTTCGTGCGATGACAAAGAGATTCTTGAACTTGGACAGGTTCAGGATGATGTCTTCGGTCAGCCCGTCCGCAAACCAGCTGTCGGATTGGTCCCCGCCCAGGCTTGCAAATGGCAGAACGGCAACAGAAGGGATGTCCGGCTGTTGCGGGAGAGCGGGCTGGTTTGCCGGGCGCAGGGTGGCAGCCATCGCCGCCCCCTCGATCTCGCTGCGGACGCAATAGACCGGAACCGGTTCGGAAATGTTCTTGAGCCGCTGCGGGCCCAGAAATTCGAAGCCAAAGCGCAGCCGGTTGCGGATCTGCTCATAAACGGAGGCACTGACATACACGCGGCCCGGCTCAGCGATTTCCTGCAAACGGGCGGCTATGTTGACGTTGTCGCCGTGAATGCCGCGGTCGTCGATCAGGATTTCGCCCATGTGCACGCCGGCGCGGAACCGCAACTGCTGGTCTTCCGCCCGGGAGTTGTTGTTCTGCTCCGCGATCCGGTGCAACTCGACACCGAATTTCACAGCGTCGGTGGCCGTCTCGAACAAGGCCAGGACGCCATCACCGCGGACTGCAACGACTTGTCCGTCATGCGCCTGGCAAGCCGCTTCGAGCTGCTCCAAGAGCGATTTGAGGGCGCTGTAGGTATCAATTTCATCATTGCCCATCAGCCGCGCATAGCCGACCACGTCGGCAAACAGCACCGCTCCAAGCTGCCGCCGGACCGTCGATGTCTTGTCTTGGCCGCTCACAAGCTGTCCTCCTCCTGTGAGAATGGCTGAAACCGGCTGCGGCCCGGATCGGTGCCGTGCGGTGCCGGGCAGGCTGACTATGCTCAGCCTTCTGGCGGATCCTGCGGGCCGGGCGGCCAGGCCCAGCCAGAAACGGCGGCGCCGCGGAAACTGGCGCTGCAGGCCGCATCCAGGTCCCCTGCCAGTGTCTTGCGCCGGGTCTCCCATTCACGGCGTAAAAGCCCGACGCTGACCATGTCGTAGTACCGGCCTTCAGCGAACCATGCTTCCCTCATCCTGCCTTCAGTGGTAAATCCGGCGCGTGACGTCATCTGCTGGCTGCGCGTGTTGTCGGCCCGGTAGAAGGATGTAACGCGATTTAGCCCGATCTGGCGGAAGGCAAAGTCCAGAACCAGCGCCATTGACCGGATTCCGATGCCTTGCCTGCGCCAGTGTTCGTCAATGAACAGCGCGATAACGGCATCACGGTTCACGGCTGAAATGCTCTCCAAACCGGAAACTCCGCATAGCTCGCCAGATTCTGCATTGATGGCGAACCAGCACTTGGTGGGGTTTATCGCCGCATCCGCGGCCGGCTCCCAAGTGGCTTGCACGCGCGTGGCATTGAACGGCGCCCTGGCGGAACGGTCAAAACGGGCTAGGTCAGCCACATTTTCGAACCAGCCTGCCATTTGGGTGAAGTCACCCGGTTCCAGCGGCCGGAGCCGGAATACTGCTGACTGGCTCTCAGGCATCCGCCGCCTCCCTTGCCTAGACGTGTTGCCGTTCCGGTGTTTTTTGCAGCCGGAAGAAGAATGCTTCACTGACAATACCACATTTTCCGGCGGTTTGGGGTGCCCGCAGTCACCGCCTTTGCTAGAGGTTTTGGTACCGGGCCCCCAGACAGGCGGGGAGAGAGCACCGGGTAGAATGCTGCTGGTTCTGACCCAGGCACGCTTTGATGGCGGATGCAGGGCAAGAATCTTTGAACGCAGCATCTTTTGGGGTTGCGGCCTTGTGGCAGTATGAGTAAACCCCGCCGCAGTGGACCGATAGCTCAGCTGGATAGAGTACTTGACTACGAATCAAGGGGTCGGGGGTTCGAATCCTCCTCGGTCCGCCACTTTCCAAATTGTCGGGCGACACATAGTTTTGCCATTTTCGACAGAACCTTTCCTTTTTCGTGTCTCCAACATCCCCGTTCGCGCCTCCTGTTCCGCCAATGGCGAAGCCTTCCCTGATTTTCACTTCGGAAGACCTCGTGTCTTCCGGAGGGCAGGCGGGCCAATCAAACGGAAAATGCCGGGCACGCTAGAGCGGAGGCGCGGCTGACTTCTGTGCAAGTGATCGCGGTCTCGTCCGCGATCACCATTTGCGGAAAAGGAAGGCTGGCCAGTCAGGATCAGCAGCTACGCGCGGAAGGCACCGTACTTCAAAGTTCTCTACGGCTGCTTCACGCACAAGACACCCCTGGCAATGTCGCGTTGGTTGCAGCGTTCCCGCGGGCAAGCTCGGCCTTAACCGGACAATTACTTTGGGCACCGATGCCGCCCCGCAGCTTCACTGAACCGGACGTTGCTGGATCCCGCAGCGTTTGAAGGGCACCGATTGACCAAAGCGCGGACATTGCTGCCGGCCGCTGCCGCTGCGGTTTGGCCGGTCCAAACGGTGTTAATTCGCAGTGCGCGCTGCCACCCGCTGAGCGGCAGTCCGACCGGCTGACCTCCTTTCTACGCGATCGCGCGCAATGTGCTATATTATCTTTGGGCGTCTCAAGATTTTGCCCTCAGGGAGCGAAAGATGATGCAAAGGGAGGTTTGTCATGAACATTTCCGAAACCGCAGGACCCGAGCCGGTTAACGTTGCGGTGGACCTCGAGTGGCAGGATCTGCGTGCGGCAATCAAGGCAGGCTGGGCCGATTTCAAGGCGATGCCGGTTTACGGTCTTTTCTTTGCCCTTTTCTACATGCTGGGCGGGATTGCGCTCTACTTTGGCTTGGTGTCGAAAGGGCAGCTCCTCTGGTTCATCGCCGCAGCCGCCGGCTTTCCGTTGTTCGCGCCATTTGCAGCCATCGGGATTTACGAGGTCAGCCGGCGCCGTGAAGCGGGAGAAAGCGTAAGCTGGCCAGCTGTCCTGGGGGCGCTGCGTGGCCGGGGCAATGGCCAGCTCTCAGCAATGGCCGTGACGGTGCTGATCGTCTTTGGTTTCTGGGTGGTTCTTGCGCGCGGAATCTTCGCAATATTCTTCTCACAGTCCGGGATCGGGCAGGAAACGGCCGGCATGCTGCTTTCGGGGCAGGGGCTAGCCATGCTGGCGGTCGGAACTGTTGTCGGCGCGTTGATTGCACTTGCGCTGTTTTCGGTCACTGTCGTCAGCTTGCCGATGCTGCTTGACCGGGACGTGGATTTCGTGACGGCAATGATTGCCAGCCTTGAAGTGGTGCGCCAAAACCGGAAGGCGATGATGAAATGGGCGGCATTGATCGCGGTGGTGCTGTTCGTGTCGATGCTTCCGGTCTTTGTCGGGCTTCTGATTACATTGCCGGTGCTGGGGCATTCAACATGGCACTTGTACCGGCGCGCTGTACCAGCAGACGGTTAAGAAAAGGCGGGGCCCGCGGCGATTAGGTGCAGCCAAGGGGCGAACCTGACCTTTTGCTGACGGCGCTGAAACGGAAAGGATCTCGCGGACTGTTGGCAAAGAGCCGTTGTCAGCCGAAAACACTTGCAACATCAGGGGAAGCTGCAATTTTCCTAAGCTGGCCGAACGGCCCGTTCCTGCCGTGCGACGAGCGTAGGAAATGCTGCTGCGCGGCCCGTCAAACCTGCCGCTGACTCTCAGCGCAGCATTTCCTCAGCAGGAGTGACTGCGTCGCAGGACTTTCCGGACATTCGCTGCAGTAGCGAGAGCTCAGCGGTTGCCAGCACTGCCATTCCTCGCAAAGGGCGGGAAGTGTGAATTCACTGCATCTGCTGGTACGGCCCTTCCATCTGCGAAAGCTGTCATTCACAGTCCCGAACGCAATATTTGCAATACTTCAGTTATCACCAAGATCAACAATGCTAGAAGGAATGCCAACTTGTTTTGACCAAATTGAACAGCGTGGCCCATCCAGCCTGTCAGGCCGCCATTCCCGACAGCCATAGCCGTTCCAAAAGTGCGAAAGCACCAGCTCAGGAGTAGCGCTATGAGATGGCGGAGAACCGGTTTCGGCGGGGGCAGTAGCAAGTATTGATCTGGTCATGCGCGGCGAGAAACCTCTGCGCCTGCTGGGGGGGGCATCGCCCCAAGATCTTTCGCCCTCGGGTTGGCCTGTGTGATCCTTCAATCCAATTGTCGAAAAATTTTAGAGCACAGTGACCAGTGCCGGGTGCAAACCTAGGATCGGTTCAAAATAGCTCCGAAACTGGCGCCGTGACCATCTTGCGCCCAACAAGGCTTCGGCCAGGTTCTTCTTTACGGAGCCCCCCAAGAACCTCGACCGGCGAAATCCAGAAATTTGCCCTGAGAGAGCAAGCAAGGGGTATTGCGTCTGCCTGTCGGCGCTAGATTCGGACAGGTGCCTTCAATACTCTACAGGGAGCGGCTTGCACTGGCGCCTCCCTGTACCAGAACCCTGTTCAGGGTTCGATGCGGCTGCCGTCCCAGGCTATGCAGCGCCCGCTGTCAGAGGGTTTCAGCCTTTCGATCACAGAGATCATCCGGGTGACGGAAGATTGTGGCGAAAACAACTGCCCGGAGGCGAGGTTCCGTTGAAACGGGAGTGACAGCTTGCTGTCCACGGTGCCCGGATGCAGCCCCGCGGCAATGGCCTGCGGATATTTGCGGCGTATTTCGATTGCGGCATTTCGGATTATCATGTTGAGCGCCGCCTTGGACGCCCGATAGGAATACCAGCCGCCAAGGCGGTTGTCTGTAATGCTGCCAACGCGGGCGGAAAGGGCAACAAAGACTGCGCGCCTGTCACTCGGCAGCAAAGGCAGAAAATGCTTTGCGGCCAGGGCCGGAGCGACCGTGTTGGCCGAGAATAGCGCCAGAAGTTTCTCAGCACTTACGTCTCTTAGCGACTTTTCCGGCGTGATTGGCCCTTGATGCAAAATGCCGCCCGCCAGGACTACCAATTCAACGGCCCCTTTCCCGGCGATCTGCTCAGCAGCAGCTTGCAAGCTTTCCTCGTCAAAATAATCCACCTTAACCGGGTGAACGCCGGCAGGGGCTTGGGCAGCCGGGCTGCGGGACAGGCTGTGGATGCTGGCTTGCGGGTACTTCCGAGCCAGTTCACTCACGAAGGCTGAACCTATTGCTCCGGACCCGCCGCTGACAATAATATTCTGCATGTCTGGTCTCTTTCTTGCCGGGGGTCTTATGTGTTACGGCCCGCAACCGGACTTGGATCAGTTCTTAGCGCCCTAGCCATTTGGCGGGACTTCCTAGCGGCGCAAAAAATAGCGGTTGCCCATGATCCAACTTCCACACCGGTCCGTAACCGGACTATGCTGACACTAAATTTGGACAGGCCGCCCGATAAAAACACCGTGCTTCGGGCATCCCCTGAGGGCAAAGCAGTAGTGTCAAGAGAGCAAACCTATTCGCAGCTCACCGTCTGGCTGCTCGCTGTGCGCAATCAACGGGACCGCGCGGCGTTCGGTGAAATGTTCGACTACCTGGCACCGCGCCTGAAGGGGTTTGTCATTCGCTGCGGCGCGCGGCCGGCGCTGGCAGAGGAGATTGTCCAGGACGTCATGCTGACGATCTGGCGCAAGGCGGCGATGTTCGATCCGCACAAGGCGCAGGCGTCGGCCTGGATCTACCAGATCGCCCGCAACCGCCATATCGATATCGTCCGCAAGGAAAACCGCCCCGTTCCCGATGAGCTGGGAGAGGCTCCTGGAACCGAGCCCGACGCCAGCCAGATCCTGGCTCTGGAGCAGGAGACCCTGCACTTGAAACAGGCGATCGAGCAACTGCAACCCGATCAGAAGGAGATGATCGAAAAGGCTTATATCGGCGATCTGACCCACCAGGAGATCAGCACCCAGACGGGCTTGCCCTTGGGAACCGTAAAGTCGCGTATCCGCCTTGGCCTGGGGCGGCTGCGCAAGGAACTAAAAGGATTGCGTTGAATGCCTGCAATCACACATCACATCCCCGATCCGATGATCGCGGCCTATGCGGCGGGCAGCCTGCCGCACGCCTTTTCGATGGTTGTCGCCAGCCACCTGTCGCTGTGCCGCGACTGCCAGGCAGCACTTGGCGCGCATCAGGCCGTCGGCGGTGCGCTGCTGGAGGAGACCGCCGGCGTGGCAATGTCGCTGGATGCGAAATCAAACCTGATGGCGCAGCTGGATCGGCCTGCAGCGCCGGAGCCGGTCTATGACTCCAAGGGGATCTACCCGGGGCCGGTGATGCAGTCCCTGAAAGGTCAGCCGCCGCGCTGGAAAACGCTGGGCATGGGGGTCAAGCAAAACATCCTATTCGAGGATGACTTCGGCTCTGCCCGGCTGCTGTACATTCCTGCAGGTCAGGCGGTGCCGGATCACAGCCACAACGGCCTGGAGCTGACCCTGGTGCTGCAGGGCAGTTTCAGCGACGAGACCGGGCGGTTTGGTGTCGGGGATGTCGAAATCGGCGATGAAACCCTGGAGCACACACCGGTTGCGGATGCCGGCGATCCCTGCATTTGCCTGGCCGCCACCGATGCGCCGCTGCGTTTCAAGGCGTTCATGCCGCGTCTGCTGCAGCCCTTGTTCCGGATTTGACCACGGCGGCAACGGGCTGCCGGCCTTACTTGCCGCGGTAAACCAGCCAATCGGGCAGAAGGTTAAACGCCTTGATCGCGTAGGAAAAAGGACGGGGGAAATCCGTTCGTAACCGGCGCGATTGCATCGCCGCAACCACATGTCCGGCAGCGTCCTCCGGGTCCATCAGCTGCGGCATCTGAAAGCTGTTCTTGTCCGTCAGCCGGGTTTTGATGAACCCCGGGTTGACCATGCGCACGGTGACGCCGCTGTCCTTCAGATCATGCCGCATGGTTTCCGCAAGGCTGATCAGCGCCGCCTTGCTGGCGCCATAGCCGATGGATGCGGGCAGCCCGCGGTATCCGGCCAGGGAACCGACCAGCGTGATATCGCCCCGGCCCGCCTTGACGAATCCGGGCACCACTTGCCCGAGAACCCGCAGCGCGCCGGTGAAGTTCACATCGCTCATCCCCAGCACCGCGCTGCTGTCCCAGTCCTGGGTGCGCATCGGCTCATAGGCGCCTGCGTTGTAGACGACGCCATCCAGCGGCCCGGCAAGACGGGCGGCCTTTCTGACAGAGTCCATATCGGTGACATCCACAGGCACCGGCTTTGCCCGGCGCAGCTCATGTGCCAACGCGTCCAGCGCATCCTCTGACCGCGCCGACAAGACCAGCCTGGCGCCAGACTGGTCCAGCTGCCGGGCAACTTCGCGCCCCAGCCCGTGGCTCGCCCCGACCAGCCAGAAGGTCTTGCCTGCAAACTGCGTCACGCTTTGCCCCCCGAAAATGTCGAGCTGTCGGAAATCAGCGGTTCCGGCGGTTCCGGCTTCTTCAGAAACGGTGCGCGCTTGATCCAGAGCTTGAGCGCCTGCCAATAGATCAGCGCCACCACGCGGGCGGCGCCCAGCGGCCTGCGCAGGGCAGTCCGCAGCAGACCGCCGGTGGTCACCGGGCGGCGGAGACCATTCAGCGTCGCCAGCACGCCCTCGCGTCCGTTGGTGTAGGAAATCCGGATGTTGAAGGCGCGCTCTGTCATCTCGAAATTGAATCGGTAGCGCCCGGCCACCTGCTGAAACGGGGAGACATGCATCAGCTTCTCCGCTTCGATCACCTCGCTGCGCTGGACCGGGCGGAAATCAGGATGGGCCGCGAAATAACAGTGGCGGTGGCCGAAGGTGTTGTTCACCTCGGCAATGAAGGCACGAGGGCTGCCATCCTTGACCGCGATCCAGAAGCTGACCGGGTTGAAATGGAACCACAGGAAACTTGGCTGTGTCAGCAGCAGCAGCTGTGTGCCCTCCAAGGGAAACCCGCGCCGCTCCAGCTCCTCGCGAAACCAGGCAACGCCGCGCCCGTTGCCGCGGGGGCCGCCGTGGCGGCGGTCATGGATCGAGAACAGGTTGAAGCGGTTGCGCGACAGCAGCGGCGGCGCGCCATCAGTCATGTCGGTCAGAATGTAGTCCACGCCGTAACGGAAGGCGTTCTTCAGCCGCCCCCGGCGCGCGTGAAAAGTCTGTGCTGCAATATGTTCGATCATGCACCGATTACGCAGCCGCAGTCCCCCCGGATCACCCGCAAGCACAGTTTTATCGGGAAAGAAGTGATCCGCATTCTTGCCTGCGGCGTATCCGCTCCAAACAACAGCAAGGGAAAACCGACGCATGCTGGATCAAACTCAGGGGCCGCGCCGCAAGATTGCCATCGTGGGAGGCGGTATTTCCGGGCTGTCCGCGGCGTATTATCTGGCTGGCAGCCATGACGTCACACTGTTTGAAGCCGCCCCCCGGCTGGGGGGACATGCGCGCACCGTTCTGGCCGGAAAGAACGGCGATCAGCCGGTGGATACTGGATTCATTGTCTTCAATTATGTCACCTACCCCTACCTCACGCGGCTGTTCCGCGAGCTGGATGTGCCTGTGATCAAAAGCGAGATGAGCTTTTGCGCCAGCATAGACGACGGCCGCCTGGAATACGGGCTGAAAAGCCTGCGCATGCTGGCGGCTCAGAAGCGCAATCTGATGCGCCCGCAGTTCCACAAGATGGTGGCCGATATCGTGCGCTTCGGCAAACGGGCCGAGGCCGCCGCCACCGATGATGACAAGACCATCGGCGAATTGGTTGATGAGCTGGGCCTCGGCAGCTGGTTCCGCAACCACTACCTGATGCCGATGTGCGGCGCGATCTGGTCGACACCGGTCAGCGACGTCGATGCCTTTCCGGCAAAATCGCTGGTCCGCTTCTTCCGCAACCACGCGCTGCTGGCGGGCACCGGCAAGCATCAGTGGTGGACGGTCAAGGGCGGCAGCGTCGAATACGTCCGCCGCCTGGAGGCGGCGCTGATTGCCCGCGGCTGCGAGATCCGCACCGGCAGCCCCATCCGGCACGTCACCCGGCAGGCGGGCGGTGTTTCGGTGCGGGCAGAGGGCGAAGACGCGCGCCTGTTCGAAGACATCATCCTCGCCTGCCACTCCGATCAGGCGCTGGTCATTCTGGGGGCAGATGTCACACCTGCCGAGGCCGCGGCACTGGGGGCAATCCGTTATCAGCCGAACACGGCAGTTCTGCACTGCGATGAAGGCCAGATGCCCAGACGGCGCAGCTGCTGGTCCAGCTGGGCCTACCGCAGCCAGGACGGCGGCGTCGGGGTCACCTACTGGATGAACCGGCTGCAAAGCATTCCGGAAAGCGATCCGCTGTTCGTGACCCTGAACCCGTCCCGGCCCATCCCTGCGGACAAGGTCTATGACCGGGTGAAGTTTTCTCACCCGGTTTTCGACAAGGCGGCCCTTCACGCCCAGCGCCAGATCCGGGCGATACAGGGGCAGAACAACACCTGGTTCGCGGGCGCCTACAACCGCCACGGCTTTCACGAAGACGGCATCGCCAGCGCCATGCGGATTGTCCGCATGATGAATTCTCTCACCCCTTACCCGGCCAAAGGAACAGATCATGGCATTCACGGACAAAGCCCTTCAGTCGGAATTTCTGACGGTCTGCGCGCGACTGCGTGAGGGCCGACTGACGCTGCGCACCCCGGATGGCGCGCGCTACGAATTCGGCGACCGTGGCCCCGAGGCGGAAATGCAGATCAACGACTGGGCCGCAGTCTCCGCAATGGCGGCGCACGGCCAGGTCGGGCTGGGCGAGGCCTATGTGCAGGGCCTGTGGGACACGCCGTCGGTCGACGGGCTGATGCAGCTGGCAATGCGCAACCGCGAGCATCTGGGCAGCTACGACCAGGCCAGCCCGCTGAACCGCGCCAAGTTCCGCATTGTCGACACCCTGCTGCGGGCGAATTCCAAACGCGGCGCCCGCAAGAATATCCGCGCCCATTATGATGTCGGCAATGAATTTTACCAGCTGTGGCTGGATGACGGCATGACCTATTCCTCGGGGCTGTTTGGCCCGGAGGGCGACGATCTTGCCCAGGCGCAAACCCGCAAGAACGCCCGCATCCTGTCGCGTCTGGGGGACGGCGAGCGGGTGCTGGAGATCGGCTGCGGCTGGGGCGGCTTTGCGGAACAAGCCAGCGCCGAAGGCCGCGATGTGACTGGCGTTACCATCTCGCGCAACCAGCACAGCTATGCCGAAAGCCGCCTAGACGGGCGCGCCGACATCCAGCTGCGCGACTACCGCGATATCGAGGGCAAGTTCTCCAGCATCGTCTCCATCGAGATGATCGAGGCCGTGGGCGAGCGGTATTGGCCCAGCTATTTCGCCAAGCTCAAAAGCAGCCTTGCCGAAGGCGGACGGGTGCTGCTGCAGGCGATCACGGTGCGGGATGACTTCTTCCCGACCTACCGGATCTCCTCCGACTACATACGCCAGTATGTCTTTCCCGGTGGCATGCTGCTGTCCGATCAAGTGATTGCGCAGCAGGCAAAAACCGCCGGTCTGCATGTCGCGGACAGTTTCGCCTTCGGCCAGGATTATGCCCGCACCTGCCGGATCTGGGCGCGTCGTCTGGCCGCGCAGAAGCGCCGGATCATGGATCTGGGATATGGCGAGGCCTTCTTCCGCAACTGGCAGTATTACCTGGAGATCTGCGCCGCCTCCTTTGCCATCGGCCACACCAATGTTGTGCAGGTGGAGCTCGCTCATGCGTAGGCTGCTCCTGACCCTCTGCCTGCTAGCAGTCCCAGCGGTCGGCTTTGCCTCTCCGGTTCAATCCCTGCTGCCGGGGGCCGAACAGCGTGGCGCGGCGACGTTCCGGCTGCTTGGCCTGCCAGTTTACCAGGCCCGGCTCTTCACCAAGGGTGCCGCGCCTTTGGACTGGTCGCAGGATTTCGGAATCGAACTGACCTATCAGCGAAAACTGAGCCAGGATGACTTGGTCGACGCAACGCTGCGCGAGATGCGGCGCCTTGGGTATTCCGCGCCCGGCCGCACCCGGTTCGAGGCCTGTTTCAAAGGCGTCTCCCCCGGCGACCGTTATCTGGCCGTGAGCCAGGGTCCGGACCGGGTCAGGTTTCTGCGCAATGGACGCACCGCCTGCACGCTGAACCAAGCGGGTATCAAGCGCAGCTTCATGTCGATCTTTGTGGGCGAAAACACCCGCTCCGCCCGATTCACCCGCGCGCTTCTGGGCTAATGATGCTGTATCCCCGAGTCAGCCTCTATGCGATGATGCTCGCCTCGGCGGGAATCCCTCTCTACATCCACCTGCCGCAGTTTGCCTCGGTGAATTTGGGGATCGGCCTGGGGGCGCTTGGCGGCATCCTGTTGGGGATCCGCCTGTTCGACCTGTTGCAGGACCCGCTGATCGGCTGGGCCATCGACCGCTGGCCCGGGGCGCAGCTTTGGTTCGCGCTGATGGCAGCGGGTGGTCTGGCAATAGGCTTTCCGCTGCTGTTCGGCCTGACGGCAGGCCCCCTGGTGGTGCCTAAGCTTGTGCTGATCCTGCTGCTGCTGTTCTCGGCCTACAGCCTGGGCATGATCCTGCTCTATGGCCGCAGCGCCACTTTAACCAAACGCGCTGCCCCGCGTGAACTGCTGACGCTGGCGGCCTTCCGCGAAGCGGGCATGCTGAGCGGTGTGATCTTTGCCGCCATCGCACCCGGCGTTCTGGTGGCGCTTGGAGCCGCGGGTCAAGGCTATGCGGCCTTTGGCCTTGTGCTGGGAGGCTTTGCCCTGTTCACCGCGGCTGCAACCCGGCCGGTCTGGATGCGTCCGGCAGTCACCGGCCAGCCGCTGTCGGCGATGGCCCTGACACAGGCTGGCGCGCTGCGCCTCCTGTGCTTGGCGGTGCTCAACAGTCTGCCGGTGGCGCTGACCTCCACCCTATTCCTGTTTTTTGTCGAGGACCGGTTGCTGCTTCCGGGCTATGCCGGGCCATTGCTGGTGCTGTTTTTCCTCTGCGCCGGACTCAGCGTGCCGCTGTGGGCGAGCCTCAGCCAGCGGATCGGACCGAAACAGACATTGCTGATCGCCATGCCGCTGGCCATTGCCAGTTTTGCAGGCGCTGCTGTCCTGGGACCGGGCAGCCTGCTGGGCTTTGCGGTGATCTGCGCGGTCTCGGGCGCCACACTGGGCGCCGACATGGTGCTGCTGCCCGCCATGTTCAGCATCGCGTTGACCCGCGCGGGCCTCAACGCCTCCGCCGCCTTCGGCATCTGGTCCTTTGCCGGCAAGCTGGCGCTAGCGCTGGCCGCCGCCCTGGCGCTGCCGCTGCTGGAGCAGCAGGGCTTCCGGCCCGGAACGGACAACAGCCAGCAGGCGCTCAGCGCCCTTGCCCTGGCCTATGCCGTCCTGCCCTGCGTTCTGAAAACCGCTGCCTTCGCCTTTGCCCTGACCCTGCCATCAGAAAGAGCAACCGCATGAAACTCCTGACCCTCGTCCTCGCCCTCATCGTGCTTGTGATGATCGCGAAAACCTACCTGTTCAGCTTCCGCTTCCAGTCGCCGCAGGATTATGCGGACACCGGTCCGCAGTTCATCCTGACCGAACACCTGTCCGGTGAGATCCTGTCCGAAGGCGTGATCTTTGGCCCTACCGGTAAGATGGCCAACAGCTTTACCGCCAGGATGGTGGGCGAATGGGACGGCAGCACCGGCACGCTGAGCGAAGAGTTCACCTATTCCAACGGCGTCACCCAAAACCGCAAGTGGTTCCTGACCCTTGGCCCCGGCAACACATTCACCGCCACAGCCGATGACCTGGTGGGGGAGGCTCAGGGCATCGTGTCCGGCTCAACGGTGCAGCTCCAATATAAAATCATCCTGCCCGAAAGCGCCGGCGGGCACACCCTGAAAGCCACCGATTGGCTGTACCTGACCGCTGACGGGGTGATCATGAACAAGTCCGAAATGCGCAAATTCGGCCTCAAGGTTGCGGAACTGGTCGCCACCATGCGGCCTGCCAGTTAAACCCTGAAGGTGACATCCGATGCCCACCTGTGACGATGAATCCGGCGAACGCAACCTTATCCTTATTCTGGGCGATCAGCTCAGTCGGAATATCGCCTCTCTTCAACAGGCTGACCGGTCACGTGATATCGTTCTGATGGCGGAAGTTGCGGAGGAGGCCGGTTATGTCCAGCACCACAAGAAGAAGATCGCCTTTCTTTTCTCAGCCATGCGCCACTTTGCCCTGGAGCTGCAGGCGAACGGTTGGCAGGTACGCTATGTGCAATTGGACGACCCAGAAAACTCCGGCAGCCTGACCGGCGAAATCGACCGGCTGCGCGCGGAGCATCCGACGGCCCGCGTGGTGGTCACCGAACCCGGCGAATACAGGCTCAAGTCCGCGCTTCTTGACTGGGCGGAAGAGGCGGGCGCCGCTTTGGACATGCGGCAGGACAGCCGCTTTCTCTGTTCCCATGAGCGGTTCCGCACCTGGGCGGAGGGGCGCAAGCAGCTGCGCATGGAGTATTTCTACCGCGAGATGCGCCGCGAAACCGGGCTGCTGATGGCCGGCGGTCTGCCCGTGGGCGGCAAGTGGAATTTCGACCACGAAAACCGCAAGTCAGCCGAGGGCGGGCTGTTCCTGCCGCGCCCGCTGGAAACCCGCCCGGATGCCATCACGGAGGAAGTGCTGGAGCTGGTCGAAGCCCGGTTCGGCAACCATTTCGGCTCCCTGCGGCCGTTCTGGTTTGCGGTCACCCGGGACGGCGCGCTGCAGGCTTTGGAGAATTTCGTAAAGCTGGCTCTGCCAGGTTTCGGAGACTATCAGGACGCGATGCTGGAGGGGGAGCGGTTTCTCTATCATTCGGTCCTATCGCAATATATCAACGCTGGGCTTTTGGAACCGCTGGAGGTCTGCCGCCGGGTGGAACGGGCCTTTTACGAGGGGCACGCGCCGCTCAATGCGGCCGAAGGCTTCATTCGCCAGATCATCGGCTGGCGCGAATTTGTGCGCGGGATCTATTGGCTCAATATGCCGGGATACACAGCACAGAACTTCTTTGAGGCCTCCCGCCCGCTGCCCGGCTTCTACTGGACCGGCGAGACGGATATGGCCTGCCTTGCGGCTGCCATCGCCCAGACCCGGGACGAGGCGTATGCGCACCACATTCAGCGCCTGATGGTGACCGGCAACTTCGCCATGCTGGCGGGCGTCGACCCGCGCGAGGTGCATGAATGGTATCTGGCGGTTTATGCCGATGCCTATGAATGGGTTGAGGCACCCAACGTGATCGGGATGAGCCAGTTCGCCGATGGCGGCCTTCTGGGATCAAAACCCTATGCTGCCAGCGGCAATTACATCAATAAGATGTCGGACCATTGCGCGGGCTGTATCTATGAGGTGAAACGCAAGACCGGTGCTGGGGCTTGCCCGTTCAATCCGCTCTATTGGGACTTCCTGGCACGCAACGCGGACAAGCTGCGCGAAAACCCGCGTCTGCGTCAGGTCTACCGCACCTGGGACAGAATGAGTACCGGACAGCAAGTCAAATATCGGGAAACTGCCCGGCAGATCCTGGGGCGGCTTTTTGAAGAATAACTTTGCCGCATGTCACTGTGCCTTTAGGCCCGGGAATGATGGACCGCGTGCCGATCTGAAACTCAGAAAGTATTGGGGAAATGACCTTCTAGCTATTCAGTCAAAATACTCGCGTCTTGAATGCTGACACTGCCAGGGGCGAGTTTTTCGTCAAATCCTCCGGGTCGTGGCAAGGACTGATTGTCAACGTTATTTCGATCCCGGAAACTGACTGGTCCGCAGAGCTTATTGGCTTGCAGGCGCGCAACAAACCACCGATCCATCAATGATTAGCCAAGCGGTTCCCCGTATTAAACACTTCAGTTCCGGGCACCCTGAACAATACCGGAAGGGCCACAGGTGATATCTTTGCAGATGCGTCCCTTCCATGCGCCGCCTTCGGCGCATGACCGCCTAGCATCGCCGGAACTGCCGGACGCAGCTTGAAGCTCCGGCAGCCTTTCATATAACGCGCGTCATGCCTGCTAAGATTTTTTTGATGGAGGCGCGGGAGGATGGCGGTGCCCGGCTCGCGCTCAATTTAAAGCACGCCAGCCGCAGCGGCATCCAGCGTATTTCCTGTGATCTGCCGCTGGCCGGCCTTCAGCAACTGGTGATCTTTGCGGAAGCTCTCAGCCTGCGCAAGCGCTTAGGTCATTTGGTTGAGACGGATGTGTCCATCGATGGGCTGGAGATGTCCTATGATCCGGCACAGCGGGAACTGCAAGTCGCGCGGCAGGCCGGTTACTCAAGGCAGACCGCACGCATGCCGGTTGAGATGTTTCTGACCGAAATGGCGGAGATGACAGACATCTGCATTGTCCGGGCCGAGGCATCAAAGCACGGGCCTGCCCTGAAGTGCCTTCTGGCCGCGTGCGCGGCACCTGCAGAGCTTGAAGGGCTGCTGAGGGAGGATGAGGCCGATCTGGCCATGCATCAGCTGCGGGAAATCGCGTTTTTGCTGCTGGTGCAGGAAGCCTCCGCCCGCGGGTCTGCGCTAGCCCGAATGCTGCGCGGGAAGAAATCGCAGGATCAAGCCCGGGAGGCCGTCAGCGGTCTTGTGCTGGATCTTGCCGCTGAACTCGTTCCAGTTTCTGCCTAAACATGCTGTCCTTCGTGGCTAGCCTGAGCGACGGTTGCACGGAGCGAAGTTTGCCAGTCATTCGATAGGCGTGCGCAACCTTGCTTCGCCTAATCGAAGGTGTCCCTTGCGACGGTCGAAATATGAAGCCGTTCGTGAAACCGCTCCAGACAAAGATATTCCGTTTCAAGCGTCAGCGGCTCTTCCATCCATCGCCGGATTGATTTGCGAGTACCTCCGGTGATTGCGAAACGCAGCAGGCTTTCGGTTATGCTCCGGATGTTCGAAGCCCTTTCTTAAACCTGGCCTGAGGCGAAGGTATCTGAAACTTTCAGCATCACCAGATCGCAACCGCGATGTTTGCGATCGATAACCCGATTGAATAGCGCCAGGTCACGATGGGTTTTGGCGATTTCGAGTCTAACCCAGTCTGCCCAAATATGTTTTTGGCTTCCTGGGATGCTTTCGCCAGACGACGCATCCCTTGTTCCAGTCGGGGCAGCAAGCAGGAATGGCGGGCAGTTTTTCAAAAGCCCTGATGTTTTCTCCCTTCCACCACGATCCGCCACTGCGCCATCCGGACGTCGGCAAAAGTGGATCGCATACTCACGTTCAGTCGCGGAGAAATTCGGTAAGAGCCCTTTGCAGTCATTGCTGTTTTCCGCAAAGCCGCAGGGGCGGCTGGTCGCTCGCAGCGCAAACGCGACGTTCGGAGACTGTGCGCCTAGAGTGAGCCCCAAGAACCGAAGGTCGGAAAGCGGAACTTCGCTGCGAGTGCTAGCTGCTGAGGCATCAAGTCAAAAGCAGGCATCGATCAGAATCGGGCAGCGCCAAGCTTGTGTGCTGAAGTAGAATTGGCGTGTTTAAGGAGAGCTCCCGGGAACAGTCGCCCGGTTCAGCCTGTTCGTGATCTCAGAAAGCCGCGACCAGGTTTGCAGGGTGACTGGCAGGCTTAGCGAGGCTTCCGCAAAATCCCAGGAGTAGGCGACAATCGAAAACACCGCACCGGCGGTGACCGTCATCATCGCGGCGGCGAACCAGAGATTAAACAGGACCAGCGCCAGCAGCAGCGCGAAGACCGCGCCATAGAGGACGGCTTCGGCGTCGGAGAGTTGCACCTCGAAGCGGCGCAGGCGCCGCAGATGGGCCAGCGTAGCCTGCGGCGCCCGTTTCTCCAGCACGCCGACCTGGCGCTCGGCCTGCTGGTTGAGCTGGCCGTTGAGGCGGAAGAAACGGCGGTGGAAGAGGGCATATACGGCGGCCATGCCAAAGGCGGCAGCCAGGGCGGCGAGGGCCAGCTGCTGCGCAAAGGCAAAAAGCACCGTGATGGAGACGGCGAATTGCACGCCTGCGGCCATCGCGGAGGGCAGGGTGTCTTCCAGGAAATCCACCAGCTCGCGCCCCATGTCCAGCCGGGCGTTCAGGGCTGAGACCGGCAGGGCGGCGGATCGCGCCGCCTGTGCCTTGCCCAGTTCGACGCGGATGGTGCCATAGGCGCGGGTATCATAGAGCCTGCGGGTGACGCCAAGCGCAACCAGCGCGGCCAGCAGGCCCGCAAGATGCCACAGGGCGCGGGGATTTTCGCCTAGCAGGCCGTCGATGGCAAAGCCGATGAACAGCGGAACAAGCGCGGTCAGGGCGGCCTCGCCCAGCGTCAACGCCCAGGTCAGCGCAATACGGCCCTTGAACACCGTCAGCAGTGATAGAAGGGTCAGACCCCGGTCAGCCAGCATCGCAGTCACCCGCCGTAAAACACATGGATCGTGGTATTGCCCGGGCCAACCGAGGCTTCGGCGAAACCGGGTTCGTCCTGCGGGCTGCGGGCGCCTGAAACACCGATGCCTTCGAGCGGCCGGCCGCCGTTGAAGTTCAGGTCCTCGTCGCCGTTTTCGTCATGGAACAGCACTACTGCATAGGGGCCTGCGGTCAGTTCCGGGAAGGCATGCGCGGTGCTGCCAGGCCGGGCGGGGACCGCGGCAAAGGCTTCGGCCTGCCAGAAGTCCAGCGTTTCGTAGGCCTTGGCCTCGCTGAAGACGGCGATCAGGATATTGCCTTGGCTGTTGCGGATGCCGTCGATGGTGAGGCGCAGACCCTCGGCCGAGGCGGGGGAGGAGAGGACTGTCAGAACGGCGGCGAGGGTGAGGAAGCGGGTCATGCGGGTTTCCTGTGTTCAGGCTGCGGGGAAGGGGGGAGGCGGAAGAGGGCGATAATGTCTTCTGCGATGGCGATCAGCACCGGCACCAGGATGAGCATCAGGGCGGTGCCGAACAGTTCGCCAAAGGCCAGGGAGACCGCGGCGGGGATCAGGTATTGCGCCTGTTCCGACGTTTCCGACAGCAGCGGCAGCAGGCCGGTCACCGTGGTGGCGGTGGTCAGGAAGATCGCCTGGAAGCGGCCAATACCCGCCTGATGCAGGGCGCCGGCAACCGTTTCGCCCCTTTCGCGGGCCTGATTGTAGCGGGTGATCATCACCAGGCTGTCGTTCACAATCACACCGGTGAGCGCGAGCATTCCGAAGAATGACAAGAGCGACAGCGGCACATCCATGATCAGATGCCCGACGGCGGCGGCGACAAAGCCGAAGGGCACGATGGCCAGGATCACGAAGGGCTGCCAGTAGCTTTGGAGCGGCACCGCCATCAGCACATAGATCAGCACCGCCGCGAGGAGCAGCGCCCGGAGCAGCCCGCCGCGGATTTCGCCCGTCTCCTCGAGCTCGCCTGCGGCGGCGACCTGGACGCTGGGGTATTTGGCGGCCAGCTGCGGCACCAGCTGTTCGAAGACGGCCTGGCCGACCTCGCCGGGCGCGGCCACTGCGCGGTCGATTGCTGCCGCCACGGTGTTGACCCGCCGCCCGTCGCGGCGGTGGATCACGCCGGAGACATAGCTGCCCTCGATATCGGCGACGGTCCCCAGCGGCACCCAGGCGCCAGTGTTGCTGCGCAGGCGCAGCTGCATCAGGTCGCTGATGGTGTCGCGGGCCGCGCGGTTGTTCTGCACCAGCACCCGGATCTCTGATCCGTCGCGGCGGATGCGGGCAACTTCGGCACCGCCGAAACCGTTGCCGATCTGGCTGGCAAGGGTTTCCGCAGTGAAACCGAGATTGCGGGCGTCAGGGCGCAGGCGCAGCTTCAGTTCGGGCTGGCCGCCGGCCATCCCGTCGCGGATGCTGGACACGCCTTCGATGCCGCCCAGAAAGGCGCGCATCTCAGCGCTGGCCTGGCGCAGCAGGTCTTCGTCCTTGGACATCAGGCGGATGCGGAAGCCGCCTGCCAGCTCCTCGGAGCCGGTGAAATCCAGCTCGGTTGCGCCCTCGACCACGCCGGTGCGTTCGCGCCACAGGCGGACCACCTCCAGGATCGGCACCTGCGGACGGTCTGCCACCGGCAGCATCTCGGCATAGATCTGAGCACTGCCTGCGCTGCTGATGATGGTGAAGAAGGTTTTGACCGGCGGGGTTTCCATGCCGGTCTGTTCCGCCAGCTCCCGGTTCAGCGCATGGCCTGCTGCCTCGATCCGGTCCACATTTGCGCGGGTCAGGGAAAAGGGCGCGCGGGCGTCCATTTCCAGGTTCACGGTGATCACCTGGCCCGGGACCTCAGGGAAGAAGACGGTGCGGACCTTGCCCTTCACCATCAGCCCCAGCCCTAGACAGGCCGTGGCGATGAACAACACGAGCACGGCGTAACGGTAGGCTACGGAGACCACCAGAAGCGGCTGATAGATCCGGTCGCGGACCCAGCAGAGCCCGCCCCGCGCCCCGTCCTGGATGCGGCCCCACAGGCGGCTGAGCAGATAGCGGCGGCGCGGCTGCAGCGGCACATGGGCCAGATGCGCGGGCAGGATGAACTTGCTTTCGATCAGGGAGAAGATCAGGGCCAGGATCACGATGCCGGAGAAACCGGCCAGCGCCTTGCCCAGCGGGTTGTCAATCAGCAGCATCGGGAAGAAGGCGGCGATGGTGGTCAGCACACCAAAGACGGTTGCGACGGCGACCTTGTGCACGCCTTTTTCGGTGCCTTCCACCGGGTCTTTCACCTTGCGGCGTTCCTCGAACACGCTTTCGCCGACCACCACCGCGTCGTCGACCAGGATCCCCAAGGCGAGGATCAGGCCGAAGGTGGTCACGTCGTTCAGCGAGTAGTCCACCCATTTCGACCCGGCCACCGCGATGGCGCCCATGACCGAGATCGGGATGCCCATTGCCACCCAGAAGGCGAGCCGCACGTTCAGGAAAACCGAGAGCATCAGCGCCACCAGGATCAGCCCCTGCACGCCGTTGGATTTGAGCAGGGCCAGCCGGTCGGCGATGTAGCCGGCACTGTCGCCCCAGACCTCAATTTGGACCGAGGGCGGCAGCTGGCGTTCGAAGTCCGCCGCCACGCTGCGGACAACGCGGCTGATTTCCAGCAGGTTTTCCTTTTGCCCGACCAGCACCTCCATGCCGACAGTGGGGCTGCCGTTGAGGCGGAACAGGAAGTCGCCCTCCAGGTGGCCGTCCTCGATTGTGGCGATGTCGCGCAGCGGCACATGCGAGCCGTCTTCGCGTTCGATCACCGGCAGGGCGCCGAATTCCGGCGCGTAGCGGGCCCGGTTGTCGGCGCGCAGGTGGATGGTGCCATCCTGGGTGCGCAGCTGGCCAGCCTGGTAGGTCAGCGAGTTGGATTGGATCGCGGTAGCCACATCGCCGGCCGTCAGCCCATACTGGCGCAGCCGTTCCGGGTCCGCCTCAATCCGCAGCTCGCGCGGGATCAGGCCCCAGATCTTGAGCCGCGACAGTTCCGGCTGGGCCAGCAGCTCCTCCTTCAGCCGTTGGGCCAGGGTTTGCAGGGTGGCCGGGTCGGCTTGGCCGTGCAGGTTCACGTACAGCGCCGGGAAGTCGAAGCCTGACGCCTCGATCACCGGGCGGCGGGCCTTGTCCGGCAGATCGCCCAGCCCGTCGATGCGGATGCGGACCCGGTCCAGCACCGCCTGCAGTTTCTCGCCGCCCGCGCGGCGGACCGAGATGGTGCTGAGGCCGTTGGCCGACAGCGAGGTGATGCTGCGCACACCCTCCAGGCCTTCGAGCGCCTGTTCGGCTTTTTGCGTCACCAGCTCATCAACCTGGGCCGCAGTGGCGCCTGGGTATTCGATGGAAATTTCGACGCTTTCCGGCGGGATGCGCGGGAAGCCTTCGATCCGGATCGACATCAGGGTCTGCACCCCAAGGAACAGGATCAGTGCCATCATCAGGTTGGCGGCGACGGGGTTGCGGATGAACCAGGCGGTCAGGGCGTGCATGGCTCAGCCATCCGCCGGTTTCGGGCTGACGCGCTGGCCGGGCAGAAAGGAGGCCAGCGGTGTCCGGGCCACCTGCCAGGGGCCGGTGCCGTCAGGCGCGGCGATGGTGATGTTCCCGCCGTGCCGGAACAGCACCCTGGGGGTGATGCGCTGGAGGAGGCCGGCGCCGTCGACCAGCCAGATATGTCCGGCCCGGGTCAATGTGCCTTCGGGAAGGGTGAGGGTGTTGGAAAGCTCCCGCCCGCGGAAGGCAACGCGCAGGAAGTCGCCCGCCAGCACCGCCTGTTGCGGGTCAGTGATCTCCAGAAAGATGCGCATCTGGCGGGTTTTCTGATCGAGGAATCCGCCGCCCTGGCGGATCCGGGCCTGGCCGAGGGGCTGCCCGTTGCGATGGTAAAGGTCCGCCATCTGGCCGGTGACGGGCTGTTGCAGCAGCTTCCAGTCCTCCTGGCTCAGCCCGGCGGTGATTTCGAACTGGCGGTCGTCGGCCAGCTGCAGCAGGGGATCGCCCGCGTTTACGGTCTGGCCCAGGCTGGCCAGGCGGCGGGTGACAAACCCGGAGAAGGGGGCCGTGACCTCGCAATCCGCCAGATCGCGCTGCGCGGTCTGCAGCTGCGCCTTGGCGGCGGCCACGTTGCGTTCGGCGATCCGCAGCTGCGGCAGGTGAAGCGCCAGGTCATTGGGCGGGCTGGCGCCGTCGCGGGCAAACTGCCGCTGGGCGACGGTCACCTTGTTCCGGGCCTGAAGCAAAGACAGCCTGGCCTGTTCCAGAGACAGTTCAGCCGCGGCAACGGCGGTCTTATAGCGGGTTTTCTCAATGGAAAACAACGACGTGCCTTCGGCAGCCCGGGAGCCGGCCAAGGCGCCGGCGTGCACGGAGAGGATCCGCCCGGACACGGCTGAGCGCAGCTCTGCGTCCCAGCGCGGGCGGAGCTCGGCGTAGGCGGAGACCACTGCCCGGGCCGGACCGGGCGAAACCGCGATGACCGAAACCGCCGGGGCAGGCGGCGGCGCTGCCGTGCGGGTCACATCGGCGGTGTCCTCGGTCTCAAACAGCAGCAGGACAACCGTGGCCAGGACCGCCACCGAAACGGCCAGGCACAGCCATTGCCTGCCGCGCCGTGCCGGGGCCTTGGGTGTTGTGTTTGCCATGTGCAGCCTTTCCCGCCGAAACCAGAATCACTGCCCCTTGCGGGGCGGTGTAATCTGGCATATACGGTGAACGATCGTTCGTTCAAGGAGTGTTCAGAAAAAATGCCTGCCGGAGAAGAAAAGGCCGCATCGAAACGGGAAAAGGCAATTGCACAGCGCCGGACGCAGATCCTGGAGGCGGCGCTGGAATGCTTTCTGGAGAACGGCTATCACCAGACCGGGGTGCGGGATATTGCAAAGAAGGCCGGGGTGAGTCTGGGCAATCTTTATAATCACTTCCCGGGCAAGCATGACGTGCTGGCAGAAATCGCGGCGCTGGAGCGGCTGGAGCTGGCGCCGTTTCTGAAGATGCTGGCCGGCCCGGCCCCGGCGCCGAAGGTCCTGAAAAAGTTTGTGGCGGCCTATGCCAAATACCTGGCGGATCCGGATACCGTGATCCTGACGCTGGAGATTTCCGGCGAGGCCATTCGCAAGCCCGACATTGCCGCGATGTTCATGGACAACCGGGAGCAGCTGGCCGCCGCGCTGACGGCTGTGCTGGAGCGCGGTATTGCCGAAGGGTACCTGCGCCGTCTGCCCGATCCGCGGGAGACGGCACAGCTGATCATTGAACTGGCCGAAGGCAGCGCCTACCGCTGCGTTCTGAGCAACGCCTCCTTGCGTAAGGCTCTGAAAGGGCTGTGGGATTTCGTTTCAGCGGCGGTTCTCGCCCACTGAGTTCCAGCATGCCGATGAGTGCCTACCGCACTTTCGATGAGCGCTTTTTTTTTGCCGAAGAGCGAAAGGTTGCTGGACCTCGGAAGACCTCGAGTCTTCCTGAGAGCAAGGCAAACTGGGCTGCGGCCGGGCGGTAATCTGACAGCCATGAAAACGGGTGCGCTGGAGCGGTGGAAACGGGAGCGGGACTTCGCGGGCCAGGAGAGAGATGCGGCCGCTATTTTCCCTTTGGGCGCGTAGAGGCCTGGCAAGGGTCGTGCCGGGACCAGCCAGACGCCAACTTCACAAGCCGCAGCAAGGCAAAGCGGATGTTGCACGTGACCGGCTTCATCTCTTCACCGTAAAAAATGGCGGGCAGCCCGGAGAAACTGCCCGCCGAAGCCGTTGGGAGCTCAAGTTACAGCAGCCAGGTTTTCACCAATGCGCCGTCGTACATCATGCCGCCGCCCGGATCGTTCTCCCAGCCGCCGATTTGCTCGCTGACGCCGTCAATGAAGTCGTTGAACATCGGGATGATGGCGCCGCCCTCGTCGCGCACCATAAGGCCCATTTCGCGGTATAGCGCAGTGCGCTTGGCGGTGTCGAGCTCCCCCTTGGCCTGCAGCAGCAGCGCGTCGTAATCCTCCCGCTTGAACCGGGTGTCGTTCCAGTCGGCATCGGACTTGTATGCAGTCGAAAACATCTGGTCCTGCACCGGACGCCCGCCCCAGTAGGAGGCGCAGAAGGGTTCCTTGTTCCAGACCTCGGACCAGTATCCGTCACTGGGGACGCGCTCGATCTGCAGCGGTATGCCTGCCTTGGCTGCGCTCTGCTGGAACAGCGCCGCAGCATCCACCGCGCCGGGGAAGGCGTTGTCCGAAACCTTCAGGACAACCGGGCCGTCGTGGCCGGACTTCTGGTAGTAGTGGCGGGCCTGATCCGGGTCATAGCTGCGCTGCTCGATATCGCCGGAGAACAGCGGGTATGCGGCGTTGATCGGCATGTCGTTGCCCACACTGCCGAAGCCGCGAAGCACCTTGTCGATCATCTCCTGCCGGTCCACCGTCAGCTTCAGCGCCATCCGCAGGTCGTTGCTGGCGAAGGGCGCGGTGTCGCAATGCATGAGGAAGCAATAGTGGCCGCGGCCCGAAATGCTCTCGATCCGCAGGCCCGGCGCACGGCCCAGCAGATTGGCGATTTTTGGCGACACCCGGTTGATGAAATGCACCTGGCCGCTTTGCAGCGCTGCGGTGCGGGCGGTGTCATCGTTCAGCACCAGGATCTCGATCTCATCGGCGTGGCCGCGGCCTGCGTCCCAGTAGTTGGCAAATTTTTTGAAGGCATGGCGGGCGCCGGGCTCGTTGACTTCAACCGTGTAGGGGCCTGTACCAATGCCCGCAGCGGGCGCATCCATGCCGCCATCAGGCTGCACCACCAGGTGATAATCCGACATCAGATAGGGCAGGTCGGCATTCGGCGTTTCCAGGGTGACGCTGAAATAGCCGCCATCCGCCTTCATCGACTCGATGCCGCGCATGATGCCCAGGGCACCGGACTGGCTGTCGTCGTTTGAGTGGCGCTGCATGGTCTTCAGCACGTCCACCGGTGTCAGCGTCTTGCCGTTGTGAAACTCCACTCCTTCGCGGATCTTGAAGGTCCAGGTCTTGGCGTCGGCGCTGGCTTCAACCGTTTCCGCCAAGCGCGGCACGATTTCTCCTTGCGGGCTGACTTCGACCAGCAGATCGCCATAGGCGGTCAGCACGTTGTTGGCGACCGAACTGGCTGCCAGTGCCGGGTCCAGGCTGTCGGTGCTGGCGCCGCCCTGCAGGCCGGACCGGATCAGCCCGCCTTTCTTCGGGCCTTCGTCCCGAGCGGCAGAGGCCAGCAGGCTGTTGGCGCTGGCGGCGGCAACCCCCAGCGCGCCGAGGCGGCCGATGAATTCGCGGCGGGTCATGAAGCCTTTGACCGCCCGTTCCACGTAGTGGCTGATGATGTCGGACATGTTGTTTCCCTGCTGGCTGCACCACGGCCCGGACAGGGCAAGACAGCCTGTTTCTGTTCACCCCCCAATCAGGGCAGGTCAGGATGTGGTGGCAGAAAATGGTTTTGCCCGCTACGTCCATTTTGGTTAAATGATGCAAACCATTTAGGGGCCGCCAGTGCCGGAGCAGACCAAGCATTTTGCCCCGCTGCCGTTTTTGCAGCTGGACCGCACATCGGCCACGCCGCTTTATTTGCAGCTGGTCCAGCAGCTGCGCCGGATGATCCAGGACGGCGGCATCAAACCCGGACAGAAATTGCCGTCGACCCGCTGGCTGAAGGAGCATCACGGGATTGCCCGCAGCACCCTGGTCGCCGCGTTCGAACAGCTGGCCAGCGAAGGCTACCTGCAAAGCCGCACCGGCTCCGGCACCTTCGTGAACCCGGAATTTCCCGGCCTGCATCCCGGCACCGGCATTGCCGCAGAGCAACCGCAGCCGCCCAAACTGTCGCAGCGCGGCGCCGCGGCAGCCGGGGGGCTGGATCTTTCCTATTTCGACCCGGTCCGGGTGCGCCCGTTTCTGGCCAATGTGCCTGCTATCGACCTGTTTCCGCACAAGATCTGGGGCCGCATCGAAAACCGCATCCGCAACCGGCTGGACAGCACCATGATGGCCTATGGCCAGCCCGGCGGCTACGCGCCGCTGCGCGTGGCAATCTGCGATCATGTGCTGAACCGGCGCGGCCTGAAATGCAGCCCCGCTCAGGTGATTGTCACCAACGGCTCGCAGCAGTCGCTGAACCTGATTGCCGCGCTGCTGCTCGACCCCGGCGGCAAGGTGCTGATGGAGGACCCCTCCAGCCCGGTGGTGCGGCTGAGCTTTCTGGCTCAGGGCGGAACCGTCGTGCCGGTGCCGGTGACAGAGACCGGCGCCGCGGTTCCGCCGGACGGCCCGCGAACCGATGGCGCGCGGCTGGCCTATCTGACGCCGTCCTGTCAGTATCCGCTGGGCACGGTGATGCCGATTGCACAGCGGCTGGAGTGGATGGACTGGGCTCGCCGTAATGACTCCTGGCTGATCGAGGACGACCTGGACAATGAGTTCATGTTCGGCGGCCGGCCGGATCCGGCGATTTATTGCGACGACCACTAGGCGCGCACGATCTATGTCTCCAGCTTCAACAACGCGCTGTTCCCGTCGCTGAGGCTGGGTTTCATCATTGCGCCGCCTGCGCTGGCCAGGCCGCTGATGGCGCTGAGCGCGATCACCGACCGAGGCCCCAACACCTGGCTGCAGGCGGTGCTGGCGGAATTCATCGGCCAGGGCCACCTGAGCACCCACATGCGCCGCATGCACAGTGCCTATGTGCGCCGCCGCAGGGCGATGATCAGCAGCTTTGACCGCATTGCCAGCCCGCATGTGTCGCTGCGCCAGAACACCAGCGGTCTGCGCGTGATTGCTAATCTGCCGCCGGGCACGCGGGATTTGGACGTGCTTGACAGGCTGGACGCGCGCGGGCTGTCGGCCTACGCGCTGTCCTATTACTGCATGCAGCGTCAGGACCTGAACGGGCTGCTGCTGGGCTTCGGCTGCACCCATGAGGATGACATCCCTGCCGCAGTTGAAGACCTGTGCACATGTTTGGCATCACTGGCTTAGGCGATTGCCGCAAGCACAGGCTCTGAAGGGGCGAGGCAGCGGCAATTGCGGCTTTCAGCAGTTCCCGGGGACTGGCTGACCCTGCGCGGGCACACCCCGCCGGCCGGACTGCAGCTCTGATCATCCCAATCCCTGCCTGTTTCAAGGCAGGGAAGTCAGGTTTGCGGGTTTCAGGCGTTCTGGCCGGAACGGTCGCCCAAGGTCACGTTCAGGATCACTTCCTTGCCTTTGCGCAGTACCTCGATTTTGGCTTCCTCGCCTGGCGTGTTCACCGCTACAGCGGCAGTCAGGTCGCGGAGCTCATTGATTTCAGTCTCGTCGAACCGCAGCACCACGTCGCCGGGATTGAGACCGGCCTCAGCCGCCGGGCTTTCGGCCATTACGCTTTCAATCACCACGCCCTTGCCGGTCTCGCGGCCAAGCACGTTGGCAGCATCCTCAGACAGCGGCTTGATCTGAACGCCCAGCCAGCCGCGGGCGATTTCGCCATCGTCTTCCAGGTCGGCGACGATCTTCTGCACCATGTCCGAGGGCACCGCAAAGCCGATCCCGACAGAACCGCCGCCCGGCGAGTAAATCATGGTGTTGACGCCAACGACTTCGCCTTCGGCATTGAACAGCGGCCCGCCGGAATTGCCCTTGTTGATCGCAGCATCGGTTTGGATGAAGTCGTCGAAGGGGCCGGAGTTGATGTTGCGCGAGGTGGCCGAGACGATGCCTGAGGTCACGGTGCCGGCGAGGCCGAAGGGGCTGCCCATGGCGATCACCTCGTCGCCAACGCGCAATTCGTCAGAGGAGCCGAACTCCACTGCCGTCAGCGGCGCATCCGCCTCGACTTTCAAAAGCGCGATATCGGTCAGCGGGTCGGCACCGATCACGGTGGCGTCATGCTTGCTGCCGTCGGCGAGGGTGACCGAAACGGTTTGCGCATTGTCGATCACATGGTGGTTGGTGACGATCAGCCCCTCCTCGGAGATTACGAAGCCCGAGCCTGCGCCCTTGACCGCGCGGTCGTTTCCGAATTCCGGAATCCGACCGCCAAAACGGCGCATGAACTCCTCCATGAACTTGTCGTTGGGCATCGCCTGCCGGTCAGCTGCGGGCTGTGTCTTGCCAGTGACTTCGACAAAAACAACGGCGGGAGAAATGGTTTCGACCAAGTCCGCGTAACCGCCGGCGGGCACGGCCAGAGCAGGCGCTGGCGCCAAGGCCAACATGGCAGCGGCCGAGGCGGCGGCGGTCAGGGCAAAGGTGAACCGTTTGGGGGCGGGATTTTTGGACATCTGCGTTTCCTTGCGTTCGAAGTGATGCAAGGCAGATGGCAGGCCAGGATTTCAATCATCTGACGCTTTCTATACAGATCTGTAATGTGTGCTGGGGTCCGGCCCGGTGTATAGCGGGCAGACGCTGAAACGGGGAATGCCTTGAAGATCCTGGTGATAGAAGACGACGCAACGACGGGCCCCTACGTGGCTTCGGGCCTGCGCGAGGAAGGGCATACCGCAGACCTGGTCACGGATGGCCGCGCGGGGTTGCTGCAGGCGACCGCGTCCGACTACGACATTCTGATCATCGACCGGATGCTGCCCAGCCTCGACGGGCTGAGCCTGATCAAGACCCTGCGCGGGGCCGGGGTGCGGACACCTGCCCTCATGCTGACCGCCCTTAGCGGCGTGAATGACCGGATTGAGGGCCTCGAGGCCGGGGCTGATGATTATCTCGTGAAACCCTTCGCCTTCGGCGAACTGGCTGCCCGCGTGGCGGCGCTGGCCCGCCGTCCTGGCCTGCAGGCACAGGAATCCGTGCTGCGCGCGGGCAACCTGGAGATGGATCTGATCCGCCGCAAGGTGACGCGCGCAGGCCAGGAGATCGAGCTGCTGCCCCGCGAATTCCGTCTGCTGGAGCATCTGTTGCGCCGCAAGGGCCGGGTGCAGACCCGCACCATGCTGCTGGAGGCGGTCTGGGACATCAGCTTTGACCCGCAGACCAATGTGGTGGAGACCCATATATCGCGCCTGCGAGCCAAGGTCGACAAGCCCTTTGACAGCGAATTGATCGAAACCGTGCGCGGCGCGGGGTACCGGATTGCCGAATGATCTGAAAGACCGTGCGCGCACTTTGCTGCGCTCTTCGCCCATGCGCCAGTCGCTGTGGCTGTCGCTGCTGTTCGTGGCAGCCAGCGCGTTCAGCCTCGGCATCACCTACTATGTTGCCCATGGCGCCCAGCGGCAGGCGATCGAGGACAGCCTGACACAGGATATGGCAGGCTTCCGCGCCACGCCTTCCGCCGCGGCGCTGGCGGCGCTGGTCAACGCTGAAACCGCTGAGACCGATCCGCAGCGCCGCCTGCTCAGCTACCGCCGGCCCGGGGGGCGGGTGGTGGCCGGGAATGCCGCGATCATGCAGCAGCAGGCAGGGTTCCGGGTGGTGGCGCTGGGACAGGAGCCGGTGGAGATCACCGGCCGCTTCATATCGCTAAGCGCATACATTCATGGCGGTCTGCTGACGGTTGCGCAAAGTGCCAAACCGCTGGACGATCTGCGCCAGACATACCTCCGCGTAGTTCTGTTCAGCCTGCTTCCTGCGATTGCCGTTGCTGTATTTGGCGGTGTGCTTCTGGCGCGGCGCTCGGCCCGGTCGCTTGCAGGAATTGAATCCACGCTGTCGGCGCTGACTTCTGGCGATCTGAGCGCCCGGGTGCCGCAGACCGTGGGGCGGGAACAGGATCTCGCCCGCATCGGCCGCAGCGTGAACCGCATGGCCGAGGCGCAGCAGCAGTCGACCGACGCCCTGCGGCAGGTCTCGGCGGATATTGCCCATGATTTGAAAACACCGATCCAGAGGGTGGCGGTGCAGCTAGCGCGCCTGCAGGATACCCAGGGCTTACCGGAACAGGCTCAGGCCCTGGCGGATCAAGCGTTGGAGGAAACCCGGGGCATCACAAGCACCTTCCAGGCGCTGTTGCAGATCGCCCAGCTGGAGGATGGCGCGCCGCGGTCCCGGTTCGAGCCAGTGGACCTGTGCGGAGTCGCCGCCACCTTTGCCGAGATTTATGAACCCGCGGCTGAGGAGCAGGGCCGCAAGCTGGCGCTCGATCTGCCTGGGGTTCCGGTGACGGTCGTTGGTGACAAGGCGCTCATCGGCCAGATGCTTGCCAATCTGATCGAAAATGCCCTGCGTCATACACCGGAGGGAACGGATATTGCTGTTTCTGTGCGGCGGCAGGCAGCAAAGGCAATTCTGACGGTCCGCGACCACGGTCCCGGCATCCCTGAGGGTGAGCACCAGAATGTGCTGCGCCGCCTTTACCGGCTGGAGCAGAGCCGTACCACTCCGGGCAGCGGCCTTGGTCTCAGTTTGGTGGCGGCCATCGCCGATTTGCACGGGGCGGATTTGTCCCTGTCCGAAGCAAACCCCGGCTTGCGGGTGAGCGTGGGGTTCGGCGGTTAACCGGCTTCTGCCAAGTTCCTCAGCACCTCTGCCAAACGCTTGACCAGCCGCGGAATGAGCCGCTCATCCGCACCGGAAAACCCCAGCACCAGCGCGGGCCGCCCAAGCGGTTCGATGCAATAGACCGAGATCGGCAGCGAGTCGATGCCCGCCTCCAGCAGCGCTTCGTGGGCGACCTGGTCATCAATCCTATGCTTCAGCCAGGCCACCATATGCATCCCGGCATCGGTGCGCTGCGGCTCCAGCCACTCCGCGCAGTCTTGGCTGAGCGCCTCGAACAGCACATCCCGGCGGGTCCGGTACAATCGGCGCATCTTGCGAATATGTTCATTGAACCGCCCGTCCTCCATGAAGCGTGCCATCGCTTCTTCCACCACGGCAGAGGAGTTCTGCCCGAGCAGATTCCGCGCGGTGGCAAAGGTGCTGGCGAATTCCGGCGGAACTACCACATAACCCAGCCGCATCGCGGCAAACATCGACTTGGAGAAGGTGCCCGCATAGAACACCCGCCGTGAACTGTCCAAGGCGCTGAGCGCAGGCAGCGGCCGGCCGCGGTAGCGGAACTCGCTGTCGTAATCGTCCTCGATGATCCAGGCGCTGTTTTCCTGCGCATAAGCCAGCAGCGCCAGCCGCCGCCCCAGGCTCATGGTGGTGCCCAAGGGCTGCTGGTGCGACGGCGTGGTGAAAATCAGCGCAGGGCTAGGGTGGCGGGCGATGGCATGGTCCAGGTCCAGCCCTTCGGCATCGACGGGCACCGGGGCCACACTGGCGCCCATGATCTGCATCACGTCGCGCCCGGCGATATGGCCGGGGCTCTCATACCAGACCGTATCGCCCTGATTGAGCAGCACAAAGGCAATCAGAACAAAGGCCTGCTGCGCGCCGGAGGTGATGATGATCCGCTCCGCCTCCACCTTCATGCCGCGCGCATCCGCCAGATGGCGGGCAATCGCCGCGCGCAGATCCGCGTTGCCGTTCACCTGCCCGTAACCGAGGCTGCGGCGCGCGTCCCGGGCCATCGCCTCAGCCATGTATTTCTGCCAGAGTTTGGCCGGGAACTGGTCCAGCGCCGGAACACCGGGCCGGAACGGCGCCGTCTCGCCATAGCGCGCGACGGATTTCGAGGCTGCGATGGCCCGTGCCCGGTCCGAAATCCCGACGCCCGCAGGCTTCTCCCGGCGGCGCGGGGTGCGGACCTTGGGGAAGGCCTCGGTATCCAGCCCGTCCGCAACAAAGGTGCCCGCCCCGGTCTTCCCCTGGGCATAGCCTTCGGCGATGATCTGTTCATAGACGGTCTTGACCGTGATCCGCGATATCCCCAGCTCCTGCGCCAGTTCCCGGGTCGAAGGCAGCTTTTGCCCCGGCGCCAAGGACCCGTCCAGGATCAGCCGCCGCAGCGAGGCATCCAGCTGCCGGTAGATCGGCACCTTGGACTCGCGTTCGATTGTGAAACCCTGCAGCAGCGCGCCGCCCGGTGATTTCGGCATCTCAAAATGGGCCTATAACTGGATCAATAACGGGTATATTTGATGTGCCCATTTCTGGATAGCCTCAATCCCATCCGGCGCGGCCGCGCCACGGGTTCACAGTGCTTGAGGCGGATCCATGACCAGACTAGAAGACTACGCATTTCCCAAGGGGCTGGAGCTTCTGCGGGCCTGGCAAGCGGGCGGCGTCGAGGCCAAGGCAGAGATGACCCGGGTGTTCGACGCTGCCATCGCCGGAGAGTTTGATGCGAACTTCGCCCAAAAGGCCGACCCGGGCCGCGTCAATTGCGTCGCCTCGGTGCATATGCTGGCGCTGGCGGTGCTGAATGACCTCTACGGTATCGAGACCCGCGAATACTACCACGAGGACCCCTACCGCTATGTCCGCGCCAACCTCGCGGTCAGCCGTCTGCTGGGAGTGAACAAGTTCTACATCACCTGGGCGCTTTATGCCTGGACCTGCGAACCGCTGGGCCAGACCATGATGTACCCGGACAAATACCCGCCGGGCGCCGACCCGGACGATATGCTGATCAACAAGTACAACTGGCGCGACCTGAAGACGCCTGATTTCACCACCGGCGTGCCGCTGGCGATCACCAACATCTTGCGGGTGCATGAGGAGCTGACCGGGCTGCCGCCGCTGCTGCAGATCACCGCGCCCTACAGCCTGGCTGCCGACATTTACGGGCAGGAGCCGCTGTTGTCGGACGTGGTGAACGACCCGGATGAGGTGAACGCGCTGCTGGATCACCTCGGCGATACGGTGCTCGGCCCGTGGATGGATCACCATATCGCCACCTTCCCGAACGGATGGATCGAACTGTCCGACGCCTCCGGCTCGCCCTTCTTTATCGGGGCGGAGAATTGCAAGAACATGTCGATCCGCGCGATCCGGCACATGCTGCGGGACAAACCCTATGCGGACCGGGTGTTTGACAACAACTACCGCGGCGACCACGTGACGCTGGCCAGTAAGAAGGACCGCCGCTCCCGCCGCCGCGGTGCAGAGGCAGGCGCCGCCGCCGCGCCAGACTGCACGCCCTCGGAGAACCCGGCATTGCTGGAGCTGACCGAAGCCAAGGTCAGCGTGAACCCGGTCTTCATCATGCGGCTGGCCGCGGACAAGGTGGATATTTCGTTTTACGAACAGCAGGCGATTGCCCGGAATTTGCCGCTGACGTCGGGGGTCGGTTCGCCGGAGATCGACCGCAACAGCCTCGAGGACCTGGAGGCCGTCAAGGACGAAACCCGGCAGATGGCGCGCACCCATGTTGCGGCAATCCGCAATGTCTGCGCGCATGTTGATCTGCCGGAGGACAACCACGTTGGCCAAGCCTGGCCAAGCCATATCTATTTCGAGGACGTGAACCTGCACTCGGAATTCGACCTGGTTGAAATCATTCTGGAGGAGGTCTATGGCGCGGACCCTATCCGGCGAAAGGCTTGAGAGGTTTCTGTTTCTGCCGTGCTCTTTGCCAATCGCGTGAACCCGTTGGTCTGGCAGCGCAAAAGGGCACCGTTGTGCCACGTCAGATGCGCCAGTTTCTGCAGCTGGGCCCAAGCCTGCGGGGTGGCATCACCCGTGTCAGCTCCTAGGGCAATGTGCCGGCACCGGACGGCGCAGACTGAAAAACGTCCGTGACTTCCACCGTCAAACAGTGTTGCCGCTCCAGTCTGTGCGGAAACAGAAACCGATGCTCGGGCCTGGTAGCCCTGCGCCGCTGCTGCGTGCCATTTTTGTATCTGTTGCACGAACGGTGAAATCAGCGGGTTTGACGGTCTGGAGAGCACGGGAAAATTGGGGTAGCTTTTCCCGGAGCGGTTAGAAACCTGCTGGCGGATCCTTGTTTTGGGCAAAACGCCGGTAAAGAGCGGGTTTGACCCGGACGTAAATTAGACACCAGCTATGTTTTTGATGAGGCCGCGATGGCGACGATTACATTTTATGAACCCTTTGCTATCGGCACTGAAATTGAAGCTGAGTTCTTTGTCTCCTCCGAGAGGATACTGTTTGTAGGGGCAGACGGCTTTCGCGCGGAATACAGGTCGGCACAGGGAGCGGAGTTCCAATTTATTGTCGGCGAGAACAATAGTTTCACTGTTACTGGCACAATCGAATCCTACTACCAGTACCAGCCTTACAGCACGACGGAGATGGTGTATGCCGTGACGGGCCTGGAGCTGGACGCAAATAGCGTTGTTGCAGACCCGGACATTACATCCGAGGAATTTCTTCAGCTGTTTTACGGCGGTTCTGACACTTTCAACGGCTCGGGTTTGAACGACAGCATCAGCGGCCTGTCCGGGGCGGACGTGATCAGCGGCAACGGCGGTCAGGATCAGCTGTTTGGCGGCATTGGTGCGGATACCTTGTACGGTGGGGCTGGCAACGATGAATTGGACGGCGGCTTCGGGACGGACAGGCTCGGGGGCGGCAACGGACAGGATACATTGTCCGGGCAGGAGGGCGCAGATTTCCTGTTTGGGGGGGCAGGCCATGACTGGCTTTCCGGCGGCGGCGGTGTTGATACGCTGAATGGCGGCGATGATGACGACACACTTGACGGCGGCGCGGGCAACGACAGTCTGACTGGAGGCCGCGGCGATGACGGTTTGAGCGGCGGGACAGGGCGTGACACTCTGGCCGGGCAAAGCGGTGCTGATACTCTGGACGGCGGTGCCGGGGGCGATGATCTTGATGGCGGTGCCGGGAATGACAGCCTGTCCGGAGGGGCCGGGTATGACGTGCTGAACGGAGGCGCCGGCGACGATAGCCTGGAAGGCGGTGACGAAACCGACAGGCTGACGGGACATACGGGTAATGACACCCTGCTGGGTGATGGCGGGGCGGATGCACTTGGCGGCGGCGGCGGCTCGGATCTGCTGCAAGGCGGCACCGGCAGCGACACGCTGCTGGGCGGTTCTGGTGATGACACGCTGCAGGGCGGGTCGGGTGACGACTCGCTGCAGGGCGGTTCCGGTGACGACATGCTGCTAGGCGGTTCCGGCAATGATACGCTGAATGGCAGCCTGGACGGGGATCAGCTGTTTGGAAGCGCCGGAGACGATTTTCTGTTTGGCGGCTACGGGGCTGATTTTCTGGCGGGCGGGGACGATGAAGATAGTCTGGCAGGCGGTTCCGGCGATGACACGCTGAAAGGCGGCTCAGGTGATGACACTCTCAGCGGCGGTGCCGGAAATGACACCCTGCAAGGCAATTCGGACAATGACCAGCTGTTGGGAAATGCGGGGACGGATGAGCTGGATGGCGGCGGCGGGGCTGATCTGCTTGATGGCGGCGCAGGGGATGACGCGCTGGCGGGGGGAGACGGTGCAGATACTCTGACTGGCGGGCTGGGAACCGATACGCTCAGCGGCGGTGCGGGTGCGGATGTCTTTGTCTTCAGCAGTTTCGATGAAAGCAGTGCAGGGGACGACTCTCTGGACGTGATCACGGACTTCGACGATACGCGGGACCAGATCGATTTCAGCTCTCTCACTTCGGGGGATGCCTATATCGGCATATCTCTCGACGACGGTGACTTTGAACTGACGCCGTCCAATGGGGCCATGTTCTTTGACATCACTCTCTACATTGATGAGCACCCGGATGGCCTGTACATCGGAGCCTTTGACAGCAGTGAAACAGAGTTGGACTTCGAACTCCTTCTGCTCGACGCCACAGGGTTGACGTCTGAGCACATCATCGGAATTTCCGGCGGTCCTTTGGGAGCGTAGTCAAGGCCGGTTCGGGCTGGGTTCCCTGTCTGAGGGGGGCGCACCGGCAAGAAACCCTGCATTTGCGGGGCAAAGTTAAGAGGGTTCAATGAACAGCAGTAATAACAAGGCGGTCTATACATTGCCCTTGGCGGCCGCACTATTGCTTTCGCCGGCACTGGCTGAGGCCGCCGCGGTGACTGGCAGGACAGCTTTGCAGAAAAACGCTGCGGTTTACGTGCACAAGGCGCAGGTGCGAGGAGCCCCTTCGGCTTCGCAATTTGGCGGCGATGGCGAAACTGGCGGCGATGCAGCGGAAAGCGATGGTGTAAGAAGCTCAAGCACCAGCACGTCGGCCCCGGTTGGGCCGGCGTCGGTGACAAATTCCGTCACCAGCACGGTTGTCGCGCAGATCAGCACCTCGTCGGCGGCCTGCGAGGCGGTTGGCGCGGCTTACCGGACTGACTGTCTGGCCAAAGAGCTGAAAGCGCTTGTCAAGAAACTGCCTGCTCATGGCGAATATGCTGTCGCCCGTGAGGCGCTGGCCACGGCCTCGGATGAGCTGACCAGCCTGTCCCGGCAGAACCGTGACTACAGCCAGCCGCGGCTGCGGATCACCGTTCAGGCGGACAGCGAAACTGTGCGCCGCCCGGTTTCAGCGGTTAAGCAGGAAAGGGTGGCCGAAACCAACGCCAAGGCGCTGGCCGTTCTGGAAGAGACGACCACGGTGCTGCTGCGTTCGGCTGAAGGCAACAACGATGTGGCGCTGCATTACCAGCGGATTGCCCAGGCGCTGAATTCCAGCAAGGTGCTGCTGCGCTCCTTGTGACGCCGCAGCCCCAGGGGCCAGTCAGCCGGGCTGATCCGGGTAGGCGGCGGCAAAGGCCGGGTGGGCGGCGCAAGCCGCCTCTACAGCGCATATCCGCGGCAAGCCGGAGAAATCGGTCTCCCAGCGGCGGGCATTGTAAAGCTGGGGCATCAGGCAGATGTCCGCCAGCCCAGGCGTTTCACCGATGCAGAAGGGAGCTTGGGCGAAATCACCCAGCAAAACCTCAAATGCCTGCAGCCCCGGGCGGATGAAATGCTGCATCCAGGCTTTGGGCATGTCCTCTGCCCCGCCGCTCAGGCTTGTGGCGTGTTTGGCAACCTGGAGATTGCAGACCGGATGCACGTCCACCGCCACCGAATGCGCCAGAGCCCTCGCCTTGGCGCGCTGGCCTGGATCCGCGGGCAGCAGGCCGAGGTTCCGGGTTTCGTCCAGGTAATCGAGGATCGCCAGAGATTGGGTGAGGCGCAACCCGTCGATCTCCAGCACAGGTACAAAGCCCTGCGGGTTGCGGGCCAGGTGCTCCGGGCTCCTGTGCTCGCCCTTGACCAGGTCAACCGGGACTGAGGTGTATTCAATCCCGGCCAGGTTCAGCGCGATGCGCAGCCGGTAGCTGGCCGATGAGCGCCAGTAGTCATAAAGGATGGTGCTGCCCATCGGCATGCTCCCCGTGCTGAGAAGGCAGCCCACCGGGCTGCCTTGGCGGCTTGTGCAATTCAGGCCTTGTTCAATTCCTTGGCGTGCAGCCACTCGGCGTGCTTGGGGGCTTTCTTGGTCTTAGACCATTCATCCAGCATCTCCCATTTCACCGAGTCCAGCTTTTTAAGCAGCGCCTCTTCCTCCGGATCGGGGCAGGCCAGTTCCACCCGGTGCCCGTTCGGATCGAAGAAGTAAATCGAGTGGAAGATCGAGTGGTCGGTGACGCCCAGCACTTCGACGCCGTTGGCTTCCAGATGCTCCTTGAATTGGATCAGCGTCTCGCGGTCCTTCACCTTGAACGCAATGTGCTGCACCCACACCGGCGTGTTGCGGTCGCGGTCCATCTCCGGCTTTGTCGGGAGCTCAAAGAAAGCCAGGACGTTGCCGTTCCCTGCATCCATGAAGATATGCATGTAGGGATCAGGCTCATGGGTAGATGGGACGTGATCCTCGGCAATCGCCAGGACGAAGTCCATGTTCAGCATCTTGTTGTACCACTCGACCGTCTCTTTGGCGTCCTTGCAGCGGTAGGCGACGTGGTGGATCTGTTCGATTTTCAAGCGGAGTCCTCCCCGGGTTTCAGCGCGGCAGCCGCCAGCGCCTGTTTCAGGATCGCGCGTTTTCCAATGTGATTTGCCAGCACCAGCACCAGGCGCGCATTCAGCGCATCGCTTTCGGCCTTGCTCAGATCCTCATGCGCACTCAGCAGATCGGCATAGAAATCGTCGGCGCGCTCGAGGTTGGCGGTCAGGATCAGTTCGTCTTCGGTCATCTTGATTACTCCTTCCCGATAGCCCGGCGGATCGCGTGCCGGATCAGGTTTTCGTCAAAGCTGGGGCGGCGGGCGGCGACATGCTGGTCCGGGCGGATCAGGTAAACACCGCTTTCAAGCTTGCCCAGGTAGCGCTCCTGCAGCGCCAGTGTCTTGTCATCCTTGATCGACAGCGCCAGGCGGGTGACCTCGATACCTTCCTCCTCGATCACATCGGGGGCATCGGCGTCTATGGTCAGCAGCACGAATTTATCGCCTAGCTTGTCCAGCAGGAACTCGTCGCCAAGCGGCACATCGGGGCAGGGGGAGCCGGGGCGGGTGCGCTCGGGCCCGTTCAGCGCGTCTGCCGAATTCAGCGGCGAGCCATCATAGGTGCAGGGCACCGACAGGCGGCCGGAGTTCACCAAGGGACGCGCGAATTCATACTGTTCCGACAAGTCCAGAACCGCGTCGCGCAGCACCCGGCTCATCTCCGATTTCGGGGTGATGAAGTCGGTGGAGCGCGAGGAGTTCAGGATGTTCTCGTCGGCGCCGTGGATGCGTTCGATATCGTAGCTGTCGAGCAGGCTTTCCGGTGCCTTGCCGTCCATCACCAGCTGCAGCTTCCAGCACAGGTTGTCGGTGTCCTGCAGGCCAGAGTTGGCGCCGCGGGCGCCAAACGGCGACACCTGATGCGCGGAATCGCCGGCAAAGATTACCCGGCCGTGGCGGAATTTTTCCATGCGGCGGCACTGGAAAGTGTAAATCGAGACCCATTCAAGCTCGAACTTCACATCCTGGCCCAGCATTGCCTGAAGCCGCGGGATCACGTTTTCGGGGCGCTTTTCGCGCTCCTTGTCGATGTCCCAGCCGAGCTGCAGGTCAATCCGCCAGACGCCATCCGGCTGCTTGTGCAGCAAGGCCGACTGACCCTTGTTGAAAGGCGGATCGAACCAGAACCAGCGCTCCGTCGGGAAGTCCGCCTCCATGATCACATCGGCGATCAGGAAGTTGTCCTCGAACACCCGGCCGACAAAATCCAGCCCCAGCATCTGCCGTGTGGGGGAGCCGGCGCCGTCGCAGGCGATCAGCCATTCGGCTTCCAGGTTGTAGGGGCCTTCTGGTGTATCGACTTCCAGCGTCACATGGCTGGGATGGGTGCCGATGGCCGAAACCTTGTTGCGGCCGCGGATCTCGATCGGCGTACCCTGCTCCTGCAGTTCGCGGACCCGGTTCACCAGGTATTCCTCGAAGTAATACTGCTGCAGATTGATGAAGGCGGGGCGCTTGTGACCCTCTTCCGGCAGCAGGTTGAAGTCATAGACCTGACGGTCGTCAAAGAACACCTTGCCGACATTCCACTGCACGCCCTTGTCCACCATCGGCTGGCCGCAGCCCAGCCGGTCGAGGATTTCCAGCGGCCGCTTGGCAAAGCAGATCGCGCGGGAGCCGAAGCTCACCTTGTCGTTGTCATCCAGAACCACCACTTCGGTGCCCTGCTGGGCCAGGTCGATGGCCGCTGCCAGGCCGATGGGGCCTGCCCCGATCACCACCACCTTACGGCGTACGGGGGCAGGGGCATCCTGATCCGCGTGGCGCGCGTAGGGGTACAACGGGACTTCAAAGATCTTGTTCATCAGGTCTCCTCCCAATATCCGGGTGCCGTCAGGCACAGCTCAACCCTTTCCCGGCAGGGGGCAGCCGGGAGCATGGTCTAGCGTCTCACAGGTTCTGCCGGGGCGATACGATCTGGATCAAACCGCCCCGGTTGCAATTTCTGCCCGGGGCTCAGCCCTGCAGGGCCTCCCACATCTCCAGATCGCGCTGGGCGGTCCAGATCCGCGGGGTGTCGATGCCGCGGGCCTCGTCATACGCACGGGCAACGTTGAAGGGCAGGCAGTGCTCGTAGATCGCATAGTCTGCGAACTTCGGATCGCATTCGGCGCGCACCGCGTCCCAAGCCTCCTTCAGGGTGCCGTTGCGGGCCGCTACTTTGGCCGCCGGGCGGTAGGTGCTCTCGACGAAGTCGCGGGTGTTCTCGATGGCGGCGTTGACCATCTTCTTGCCCACCAGCGCATCGCCGCGGCCCGGCGCGATGGCGTCAACGTCATAGGCCTTGATGTTGTCCAGCGTCCGGCCCCAGTCGCCGAAATGCCCGTCGCCGCAGTAGCAGGCAGAGTGGTATTCGACGATGTCGCCGGTGAACATCACGTTCTGATCCGGCACATGGATCACCGCGTCGCCTGCGGTATGAGCGCGGCCAACGTGCTTGATGTCGACGCGGCGGTTGCCGAGGTAGACGGTCATCGAGTCGCTGAAGGTGGTGGTCGGCCAAGTCAGGCCGGGAATGCTCTCATGGCCTTCGAAAAGGCGCGGGAATCGCTGGAACTCGCTGTCCCAGTCCTCCTGGCCGCGCTCCACCACCATCGAGCGCGCCTTGTCCGACATGATGATGTTCTGCGCGCCGAAGGCGGAGGCGCCCAGCACCCGCACAGCATGATAATGGGTTAGCACCACATGGGTGATCGGCTTGTCGGTCACGGACCGCACGCATTCGATCACCTTGTTTGCCAGCCGCGGGGTCGCCTGTGCCTCGACGATCATCACGCTGTCATCGCCGATGATCACGCCGGAGTTCGGGTCGCCCTCGGCGGTGAAGGCATAGAGCCCCTCGCCGATCTCATCAAAGGTGATCTTCTTTTCGGTCATGTCCCCTTGGGACGCAAAAGCCTTTGCCATGGTGGTCTTCCTTATCTTGCGTAGGGGTCTTCAAGCGCGGGCAGGACGGTGCCGGTGCAGTCGCCGAAGCCGATGGTGTAGCCGTCGCCCTTGGCCGCGCCTTTCAGGGTCAGGGTGTCGCCATCGGCGATAAAGGAGCGCTCCTCGCCGCTGTCCAGCGTCAGCGGCTCCTTGCCGCCCCAGCTCAGCTCCAGCAGCGAGCCGCGGCTTTCCTTGACCGGGCCGGAGATGGTGCCGGAACCCAGCAGGTCGCCTGCGTTCATCGGGCAGCCAGAGGTGGTGTGATGCGCCAGCTGCTGCGCGGCGGAGTAATACATTTCCTTGTAGTTGGTCCGCGCGATGGTGGTCGCCGCCTTGCCTTCCGGCGCCAGGGTCACTTCGAGGTCGATGTCATAGAGCATCGGGCCGCAGTCCTTCAGGTGGTCCAGCAGTTCCACCTCACGCTCCGGGGTGTCGCAGCGGAACGGCTCCAGCGCCGGCTTGGTCACGATCCAGGGGGAGATCGTGTTGGCAGTGGCCTTGGCCTGGAACGGGCCAAGCGGCTGGTACTCCCAGGCCTGGATATCGCGCGCCGACCAGTCGTTCAGCAGCACATAGCCAAAGATATTGTCGTCCGCTTCCTGCACGGTGATCGGTCCGTCGGACGGGGTGCCAACAATCGCGCCCATCTCCAGCTCGATATCGAAGCGTGCGCAGGGAGCCCAGCGGGGGCCGTCGTCATTCGGGCCTTTCAGCTGACCCCAGGGACGGCGCACATCGGTGCCGGACACCACCACAGAGGACGCGCGCCCGTTATAGCCGATCGGGATGTGCAGCCAGTTCGGCGGCAGCGCGTTTTCCGGGCCGCGGAACATGGTGCCGACGTTGAACGCGTGGTTCTTGCCCGCGTAGAAGTCGGTGTATTCGCTGACCGCAAAGGGCATGTGCAGCTCGGCATCCGCGGCCGGGACCAGCAGGGGCTCCACCTTGTCCTGCTCCGCTGCCCCTTCGGACAGCAGCGCGGTCAGACGGTCGCGCAGCGCCGCCCACACGGCCGGACCTTCTTCCATCAGGTCGTTCCAGTAGGGAACGTCGAACAGCGGCGCATCGGCCAGCTGGACCAGACCGGCCTCCTCGGCGGCCTGCATGTCCAGGATCATGTCGCCGATCGCAACACCGCAGCGCGGGTCATCGCCCTCAACGGAAAATACACCATAAGGCAGGTTGTTCAGCGGGAACGGGTGGTTCGCATCATTGGCCGAGGCCACCCAGGATTTCAGCAGAGGCATCGTGTCTCCAGTTTCCGGATCCGAAGATCCTTTTCATCTTTCCGGAAATACTCCGGGGGTGAATGGGCCGGTAAGGCCCAGAGGGGGCAGCGCCCCCTCACCGTTTCATTTCAGGCCGGGCGTGCCGTCGAACTTCTTCTCGATGTCGCTCCAGCAATCGATGTAGTCATCCTGCAGCGGCGCGTCCTTGGCTGCAAATGCGGTCAGATGCTGGGGGAAGCGGGTCTCGAACATGAAGGACATGGTGTTGTCCAGCTTCTCCGGGCCAAGGTTGGAATTCGACGCGCCTTCAAAGGCGTTCTTGTCCGGCCCGTGCGGCAGCATCATGTTGTGGAGGGACATGCCGCCCGGCACGAACCCTTGCGGTTTGGCGTCGTACTGACCGTAGATATTGCCCATCAGCTCCGACATGATGTTCTTATGATACCACGGCGGGCGGAAGGTGTTCTCGGCCACCATCCAGCGCTCGCGGAACAGCACAAAGTCTATATTCGCGGTGCCCGGCACGCCCGACGGTGCGGTTAGCACGGTAAAGATCGACGGATCCGGGTGGTCGAACAGGATGGCGCCGACCGGGCAATAGGTGCGCAAGTCGTATTTGAAGGGCGCGTAGTTGCCGTGCCAGGCGACCACATCCAGCGGAGAGTGGCCGATCCTGGTTTCATGGAACTGGCCGCACCACTTGATGGTCACGGTCGAGGGCGTCTCGCGGTCCTCGAACGCCGCCACCGGCGCCTTGAAGTCGCGCGGGTTGGCCATGCAGTTGGCACCGATCGGGCCGCGGCCCGGCAGTTCGAATTTCTGGCCATAGTTCTCGCAGACGAAACCGCGGCAGGGGCCTTCGAGCACTTCCACCCGGTACACCAGCCCGCGCGGGATGATCGCGATCTCCTGCGGCGCCAGGTCGATGATGCCCAGCTCGGTCGCAAAGCGCAGGCGGCCTTCCTGCGGTACCACCAGCAGCTCGGAATCGGCCGAAAAGAAATAGCTGTCCACCATCGACTCGGTGACCAGGTAGATGTGGCTTGCCATGCCGACCTGGGTATTCACGTCGCCTGCGGTGGTCATGGTGCGCATTCCGGTGAGCCAGGTCAGCCCCTCATCGCTATGCGGCACCGGGTCCCAGCGGTACTGGCCGAGGGAAATCACGTCGGGATCAACGCAGGGCGCCGACTTCCAATGCGGCAGGTCGATTTTCTCGTAACGGTGCGAATGCTTGACCGACGGGCGGATGCGGTAGCACCAAGTCCGCTCCGGCGGGTCGGCGGTAAAGGCGGTGCCGCTCAGCTGCTCGCCGTAAAGGCCATAGTTGCACTTCTGCGGGCTGTTCATGCCCTGCGGCAGCGCGCCGGGCAGCGCCTCGGTTTCAAAGTCGTTGGCAAATCCGGGCATGTAGCCCTCGTGCGGCCCCTGAAGAGAGGGGGCCTGGATCATTTCATGGGGATCGGCTGGCCGATTCATCGCGCGTTTCTCCTCTTGCTGCTTGCGGGATATTAGTTGTTTTTGTAACTAACAAGGGAAAGGGGACGAAAATGGACGAAAAAGATGATTTCGCTTTGCAGGATTTCCTGCCCTATCTGCTGAACCGCGCGGCAGAGGAAAGCTCGCTGGGGTTCCAGAAGCACTACAAGAACCGCTACGGAATGCTGCGCACTGAATGGCGGGTGCTGTTTCATCTGGGCAACTACGGCCAGATGACAGCCAAGGAAATCGGCAGCCGCGCCAAGATCCATAAGACCAAGATCAGCCGCGCGGTCGCCAAGCTCGCAGAGAAGCGGTTCGTGACCCGGACCCGCGATGAAAACGACCGCCGGTCCGAACATCTGGCGCTGACCCCGGCCGGCGAAGCGGCCTACAAGGATCTGCGCGAGCACGCATTGGAGTTCGACACAAGGATCTGTGCCCGCTTCACCACCGGCGAGGTTGCAATTTTGCGGTATATGCTGCGCAATTTAGCAGGGATCGAACCATAGACATTGTACGGCCCAGACCCCAGATAAAGCAGCGGGATTGAAGGTGAAGCGATGATACAGATTGATGTCAATTCAGGGCCGCTGATTGCCTGGCTGATGGAGCAGGGCCTGCACGGGGCGCCGCAGCAGGATCTTTTGCAGGGATATTGCCAGCGTCTGGTTGATGCAGGGGTGCCGCTGTGGCGCTTTCATGTGGCGCAGCGGGCGTTCCACCCGAAGTTCGGCGGCATCGGCTTCAACTGGACCCGGGCCGACGGCATCAGCCACCAGCATTACGAATATCAGGAGTCCCCGCGCGAGGAATGGCTGCGCAGCCCGTTCTTTCACATTCTGGAGCACAATCTGGAAGAGTTCCGTGAACGGCTGGAAGACGGCGCGCCGGAACAGTTCCCGTTGCTGCCGGAGCTCCGCCAGCGCGGGGCGACCGACTACTTCGCTAAGGGTGTGCGTTTTGCACCGCCGGATGACGAGCCCAACGATCCGCGCCATCCCAGTGAGGGGATGCTGGTCTCCTGGGCCTCGGACCGCCCCGGGGGGTTTTCCAGCCGCGAACTTGACCTGATCCGCACCACCCTGCCGCATCTGGGGCTGGCGCTGAAATCCTCCTCCAACCGGCAGATGGCCAGTGACCTGCTGCAGGTCTATCTGGGGCGCGACGCCGGCCGCCGTGTGCTGTCCGGCGAGATCCAGCGCGGCTCTTCGCAGCAGATCGCCGCGGTGATCTGCCTGTTCGACCTGAAGGGATTTACCCAGCTGTCAGAGAGGCTGCCCGGCACCGAGCTGATCGAGATGCTGAACGGCTATTTCGGCCTGGCGGTGGAAACTATCCAGGCGCATGGCGGCAATATCCTCAAGTTCATGGGCGATGGCATGCTGACCATGTTCAACCTGGGCAGCATTGAGGAAGACGCGCACGCAGCGCTGGCGGCAGCAAATGAGCTGTGCGGCAAGGTGCGGGCCTATAACAGCGAACGCGAGGAGCAGGGCCTGCCGACAGCAGGCTTCACCTTGGCGCTGCATGCGGGCGACATTCTCTATGGTAACATCGGGGCCGAGAACCGGCTGGATTTCACCGTGATCGGCCAGGCGGTGAACCAGACCGCCCGGATTGCCGGCATGCACCGCTCCGTCGGCCAGAACATCATCATGTCCGAAGATGTGAAGGCCGCGGCCAGGGGGACTAATCATGACCTGGTGTCCCTGGGCCGCTACATGCTGCGCGGTGTGGCAGAGCCGATGGAGCTGTACACGATCTACCGCGGCAATTGCGGCTGCGACAGCTAAGCAGCCGCACGGTCGGGGTCAGATGCTGATCTCGACCCCGGGCAGGTTCACCTCTTTCATCATGTCGCGCAGCTCCTGCCGGGCGGCGATGTTGGAGATGTTCAGCTGCTTGACGCCGATGTCCTTCAGATCCAGCAGCGTCAGCCCCCGCGGGAACAGTTCGCGGAAAATCACCCGTTCGGAAAAGCCCGGTGCGACGCGGAAGCCGATCCGCTTGGACAGCATCTTGATGGCGCGTTCCATCTTTTCCTTGTTGACCATGCGCTGGGTGCCGACCCGGTTGCGGATCACGATCCAGTCGATCGGCTTAAGCCCGGCCTGCGCCCGCAGCTGGCGGGCGTTCCAGACCATTTCCGAATAAACGGACGGCCCGGTGATGGTCTCACCCTTCTGGTCCACATGCGCCAGCAGGTCGAAATCGACAAAGCTGTCGTTCAGCGGAGTGATCAGGGTGTCCGCCAGCGAATGCGCCACCTGGCTGAGGCGCGTGTGCGAGCCGGGGCAGTCGATCAGGATGAAATCATGGCCCGGCTCCAGCGCGGAAACCGCTGCCGACAGGCGGTGGTCATAGATGTTCTCGCCCGGCTGCAGGCTGGCCGGATCAATCTCCGGCAGCTCGTGGATTTCCACCATCGGCAGGTCCAGGCCGGATTTGACGCAGAAATCCTTGCGGTTTTCCAGGTAACGCCCCATCGAGCGCTGCCGCAGATCCAGATCCAGGGCCGCGACCTTGTGGCCCAGCCGGGCCAGGGTGGTTGCGACATGCATGGAGACAGTGGATTTGCCCGCGCCGCCCTTCTCGTTGCCGACGACAATGATATGCGCCATGTACAGGTCCCTTCGCTCGTGCTTTCTCGCACGTCTTTCGCTTTGGGACCCTGTATAGGCTCTGGTTTCCGCCAAGAAAAGCCGCGCGGGCAGGCTGGTAAACTTAGTGTATCACCTGTGTTTTGCAGGACCCGCCGGCTTGCGCTTGGGGCGGGCGTCGCCGCCCTTGCCGCCTTTTGCAGTCAGGGCTGCTGCCGCACGCGCCTTGTTCTTCTTGCTGTTCGGCTTGCCGACCGGCGGCTTGGGGCCTTTTGCCTTGAACGGCTTGGCCGCGGGCGCGCCGGGGCGGGTCATCCGCTTGGAGGGATCCGATGCGCCCTTTGGCTTGGCGGTCACCGCCGGCTTCGGCTTGCTGGGGCGTGTGTCGCTGCGCGGCTCGCGGCGCTCTTCCCGGGCCGGTTTGTCTTTCCATTCCTTGCGCGGCGGACGGCTGTCCTCGGAGCGCTCGGATTTGGCGCGGTAGGGTTTGGAGCTTTCCTCTTTGGCGCGGTACGGCTTCGGGCCGTCGTCCTTGCCGCGGTGCGGCTTGGGCTTGCGGTCGCCCTTGAAGCCGTCCTTCGGCCCGCCCGGCCCGCGGCGCGGGGCAGGGGCCAGTTCCGGTGCTTCGGCCAGCTGCGTCAGAACGGCGCCCGGTTCCAGCTCGGTCTTGCCGTCCAACGCCTTCAGGAAGCCCTCAACCGCGCCTTCGCTGATTTCGGCAAAGGTCTCGTTGTCCTGCACCCGGATCGCGCCGATCGCGTCCCGGTCGATATTGCCGGCCTTGCAAAGCATCGGCAGCACCTTGCGCGGGTCAGCGCCGGCTTCGCGGCCGCCCGACAGGGAGAACCAGACGGAGGGGCCGAAGGCTTTGCGTTCCTTACGCTCCTTGCGCGGCTCCGGCGTGTCTGCCGGACGCAGGTCCTCAGGCGCCGAGTGGCGGCTGCGGAACAGGCGCAGATAAGTTGCTGCGATCTGTTCGGGTGTGAATGTGTCCAGCAGGGTCTGAACGCCTGCCTGCTCGTTTTCCGCAACCGGCTCCTGCCAGACCGGATCGGCCAGCATACGCTCTTCGTCGCGAGCCAGCACGTCATCGGCAGAGGGGGCTTCGCAATGCTCGGCGGTCAGCTTGGCCCATTTCAGCAGGCGCAGGGCCTTGGCTCGCGCTTTCGGCGGCGCGATCAGGGCGCTGACGCCCTTGCGGCCCGCGCGGCCGGTGCGGCCGGAGCGGTGCAGCAGGGTTTCGTGGTTCGAGGGCAGCTCCGCATGGACCACCAGTTCCAGCCCCGGCAGGTCGATACCGCGCGCCGCCACATCGGTGGCCACGCAAACCCGGGCACGCCCGTCACGCATTGCCTGCAGCGCATGGCTGCGTTCGGTCTGGGACAGCTCGCCCGACAGGGTCACCACCGGCAGGCCGCGGTTGGTCAGGCGCGCGGCCAGACGGTTCACCGCTGCGCGGGTGTTGGCAAAGACGATGGAGCTGGGCGCCTCATAGTAGCGCAGCACGTTGATGATGGCGTTTTCCGCGTCCGCTTGCGCCACGCTCATCAGCCGGTATTCGATATCCGCGTGCTGTTTGGTCTCGCCCGCGGTCTTGATCCGCATCGCATCGCGCTGGAAGGTCTCGGCCAGGCTGGCGATTGCCGGCGGCACGGTGGCGGAGAACAGCAGGGTGCGGCGGTCTTCGGGCGCTTCGCCCAGGATGAACTCCAGATCCTCGCGGAAGCCGAGGTCCAGCATCTCGTCGGCCTCGTCAAGCACCACGCCGCGCACTTGGCTGAGGTCGATGGAGCCGCGCGCGATGTGGTCGCGCAGACGGCCCGGAGTGGCCGCCACGATATGGGCGCCGCGTTCCAGCGCCCGGCGCTCGTCGCGCATGTCCATGCCGCCCACGCAGGAGGCAATTCGTGCACCTGCGCCGCGGTAAAGCCAGCCCAGCTCGTGTTTTACCTGCAGCGCCAGTTCGCGGGTGGGGGCAATCACCAGCGCCAGCGGCGCCGCGGCCTCGCCGAACTCCTCATCGTCACCCAGCAGATCCTGGGCCAGAGCCAGGCCGAAGCCGACGGTCTTGCCCGAGCCGGTCTGTGCAGACACCAGCAGGTCGCGCCCTTCCACGTCGGGCTGGGTCACAGCCTCCTGCACTTGGGTCAGGGTTTCATATCCGCGCTCTTGCAGTGCGTTGGCCAGGGCTTGTTTCACGAGTGGGGCTGTCTTTCCCGCGGGGCGCGCATCCGGCCCCAGCGTCAGGAGAAAAAGAAAGAAGGCTGCCCGTCCGGGGCAGCCTTCGGGAGTTCTGCAAAATACAGCAGGCGGCTTAGAAGCCCAGGCCTTCGTATTTCTTCTTGAACTTGGACACGCGGCCGCCGGCGTCCAGCAGGCGCGAGGTGCCGCCGGTCCAGGCCGGGTGCACCGTCGGGTCGATGTCCAGAGCCAGCTGATCACCCTCGGAGCCCCAGGTGGAGCGCATCTTGATGATGGTGCCGTCGGTCATTTTGACGTCGATGAAGTGGTAATCGGGATGGGTGTCTTTTTTCATGATACCGCTCCTCAGGCTTTCTTGGGCTTGTAGTTCGCATCTTCTGCGATACGGGCCGACTTACCGCGGCGGGCGCGCAGGTAGTACAGCTTGGCGCGGCGGACGCGGCCGCGGCGCACCACTTCGATCGAGTCGATGTTGGTCGAGAACAGCGGGAACACACGCTCCACGCCTTCGCCGAACGAAATCTTGCGGACGGTGAACGAACCGGCAATGCCCGAGCCGTTCTTGCGGCTGATGCAAACGCCTTCGTACATCTGCACGCGCGAACGCGAGCCTTCGGTCACCTTGTAGCCGACACGGATGGTGTCACCGGCTTTGAAGTCGGGGATCTCTTTCCCCAGGGCGGCGATCTGTTCCGCCTCCAGCTGTGCGATCAGGTCCATCGCAACTCTCCTAATCTGCCTGCGGTTCATTCCGCAGAGGTTTGTGCCGTCATGAGAGCTCCTGGTCTTCACCGGGTCCCGCCAAAGGCAGCCCGCCAGAGATCACGCCGTCTGTTCCTTGCTGCTGGCGGGTTGGATCTGGAAGGAAACCGAAGAAGATCTCCATGGCTGATCCAACAGCCAGCGGCCCGGGGCCGATTCCCGGCACCAGACGAGCGGCTTTTATGCCTGCCGGGCCAATGTTTCAAGGGAATTCTGCAGCGGCGGTCTGAACGCAGGCGGTGATTTCATTTTGATCGGGTGCCGATCTGCGGTTACCGTTCAAATACATTTATTTACGCAGCGTCAGCATATGCAGCCTGCCGGGCGCGCCTCACCAGGGAGGGGAGACAGCATGCCATTCAAAAAGATGGATATTTTCAACAGCGAACAGTCCTACAAGACGGAATTGAAGAAGGAGCTCAAGAAGCTGGATGCCACACCGGGCGATTTCTATTTCTATGATGAGGTCACGCTGAACGGTGCAGCCCAGTCCATCCTGATTGTCGGCGAGGCGGCGCCGCCTCTGCTGAAGGAGCTGAAGTCCAAAGCGAAACAGCGGGCGGTGGGGCAGTGTTCTGTCAAGGATGGCACTCTGCGGCTCAGCCTGGTGAAGGGCAGGATGCCTGAAAAGAAGCTGAAGCCGCTGATGAAGGGCACCCAGTTCGGCTACGAGCTTGTGGCCGCAGACCTTGACGCAGGCGGGGAGGTTGATCCGGACAAGCGTTTCCTGAAACGCCTTCAGGCAGTGGAAAGCCGGTTCGACAAGATCAAGGGCAGGATCACGGATGACGAGCGCAAGGAGCTGCGCATCCTGTTCGGGCAGATCGAAGAGCAGAAGGACACGGACCAGGCAAAAGCGGCCAAGACCCTGATCGCCCTCAACACCCGGATGGAGGAGCTGATTAAGCTGATCGGCGGCGGCAAGGAGGCCTCCAAAGAGGAAACCAACGCCAAGACCCGGCTCAAGGCCACGACCGCCCGGTTCGACAAGGTCAAAGGCAAGATCATGGATGACGAGCGCAAGGCGCTGCGCCAGCATTTCGGGGCTGTGGCCGAACATTTCGAGAAAGGCGAATGGAAGCAGGCCTATGCCCGGCTGGAAGTGCTCGACAAGGAAATGGTTGGCTACGTGAAAGCGGCGCTGGCGTCGGATGAACAGGACGCGGAAAAACGCAGCAAGGAGTTTGCGCAATCGGACTCTGGCAAGGCGGCCAGGATGCTGGCCAGCCGGATCAAGGAGGAAACCGAGCGGCTGGGCAAGCTGGAAGCGGCCGTGACCCGCGAGGCCGGGGTGCTGAAGGACTTGCAGGAAACCCTGTCAGGGCTGACCAAGGCCAAGGACATCAGCAAGAAGCAGCAGCAGGTCGATGCCAGTGCCGAGCGGCTGGAGAAGGCCAAGCAGGTGCTGGAGCAGTCCCGCGGCCAGCTGCTGAAGAATGTCGAGGAAATGAAGGCTGAGAAGCTGGAGAAGGAAAAAGCCTTTGTCACAGCCTTGGGCAACATCAAGTCCCGCATCACGGCGCTGGACGAAATGCTGGACAGCGTGCCGGTGGATCAGGCCCGCAGCCAGATCGAGGCGCTGATCAAGAAACAGGCCGAAGCGCAGCAATGGCAGGAAGAGCGCATCAAAGCGGAAGAGGGCGGCGAAGGCCACGGCACCGGCCGCCATGGCGCGCAAACAGGCATGGAGCGCCAGGCGATGCGGGCCTCGTCGCAGGACGGCAGAACTCCAGACCAGGACGGGAATTCCGCCGGCACAGCTCAGGTGACTGAGAAATGGAACCAGGTGAAAATCACCTACACAGAGGAGGACGGCAAACGCGTGATTGCCAACCGCGCGGAGGTTGAAAAGCAGATCGCAGCCAGCTTTGACCGCAAGCAGTACAGCGGCGGCAATGCCTCAATGTGGGCAACGCCGGTTCTTGAAAAGGAAGCCGTCGACCGGGCCACCTCCATCGCCGCAAAGTTCAAAGGCTTCACGCATTACGCCACCGGCAAAAAGACCCAGGCCAATCAGGTGACGGACGAACTGACCTCGCTGACCTTGAAGATGGGGCCGCCGGCTTCGGCACCGGGCTGGGGCTATGCGCTCAAGCGTGATGGGGCCGCGGTTCCGCTCAATGATATCAAGTCCGCGGTTTCCGACTTTGAGCAGGGCAAGTCCAGCCTTGATGATATGTTCAAGGCCCTGAACGTGAAACTGGTTGAAAAGTCCGGCGGCGGCGGTGTGAAAATGGTGCCGCATTGCCTGGTTGTCCTGACCCGCTCGTCCACGGCCGGCGACTGGAAGTTCAAGACCCACTTCCCGGATGACAGGCTTGGCAGCAGCGACGTTGGCTGGGAAACGGAACGCAATCAGTCCAAGGGCGATGTCACCTTCAAGCAGGGAACAACGCTGACGGTCTGGAAAAACAACAAGATGCCGAGCTAGCCGGCTGCGGCCGGGCCCGGACAGGGCCCGGTGCTGCTTCAGGCGGTCTGGTCGTCCAGCGCCGCGTCCGCCGCGTTCTTCTTGACCGACTCGATGCCGCCATCGCGGCCGGATGCGCTGGCATAGCTCTGCGAGGTGCCGATCACCTGGCCGTTGGTGGCCTTGAGGTTGAACATGTGCTTGCCGGCCGCGGTCTCCTTGCGCTCATAACGCGCGTCGTCGCCGGCATTCTTGCGGACCGATTCAATACCGTTCTCCGCGCTGGCCTTCTGCTTGTAGCCTTCGCTGGCCAGAATGTTCTCGCCGTTGCCTGCCTTCAGGCGGAAGCGGAATTCGCCTGCATTGTCGGTGTAGAGTTCAAATTTCCCGGCCACCCTGTTCACTCCTGTCAATTAACTTATGCAGGATGAGTAAAACACGGGTTTCGCATTGCGGCAACGGCTTGCACCGGGGAAAAGCCGGGCTGCCGCGTCACTTGCGCTATGGCTTGCCGCTGTCCTTGGAGCGGCAGTAAGCCTCCCACAGGTCGGGGCGGCGGGCCTTGGTGATCTCTTCGCTCATTTCGTGGCGCCATTCGGCGATCCTGCCGTGATGGCCGGACATCAGCACGTCCGGGATTTCCCGCCCCATCCATTCGGCGGGGCGGGTGTATTGCGGATGTTCCAGCAAGCCGGAGGAAAAGCTCTCCTCTTCGGTCGAGGCCTGGTTGCCCAGCACCCCTGGGATCAGCCGCACGGTGGCATCGATCAGCGCCTGCGCCGCCAGCTCGCCGCCGGTCATCACGAAGTCCCCCAGCGAGACCTCCTGAATGCCGTAGTGCTCCAGCACCCGTTCGTCGACGCCCTCGAACCGGCCGCACAACAGGGTGATGCCATCGCATTGCGCAAAATTATGCATCATTTGCTGGTTCATCGGCCGTCCGCGCGGGGTCAGGTAGACCAGAGGCCAGTTGCCGCGGGTATCCGCCATCGTGTGTTCGATTGCCTCGCCCAGCACATCGGCGCGCAGCACCATGCCGGCCCCGCCGCCTGCCGGCGTGTCATCGACATTGCGGTGCTTGCCCACGCCAAACTCGCGCAAGTCCGTTGTTTCCAGCTGCCACAGCCCCTCCTGCAGCGCCTTGCCGGTCAGGCTTTCGCCCAGGACGCCGGGAAAGGCCGCGGGAAACAGAGTGATGATCTTGGCTTTCCACACGCCTGCCAGGTCCGGCGTCGGCGTCATCAGCTCGCGCGGCTTCAGCGTGGGGCGGATGGCTTTGCGGCCATGGGAGCGGGAGGGCGTGTCTGTCATGGCGTCCTCTTAGGCCAAGGCGGGGCGTGAAGAAAGCGCTGTCTTGCGAGGCTCTGCCTCGCGCTCCGGAATATTTGCGGCCGGATGAAGAGAAGATCCTGTTCCTCTGGCTAAATGCGCCCTGGCCGAAGCGCCCGCGGCGCAGGAGGGGAGCTGCCAGGGAGCAGTTTCAGAACAGCCCCTCAGGCGGGTCGGCAATGATACGGCCCTGGGTCAGGTCCACGGTCGGCACTGCCTCCAGGGTGAAGGGCAGCAGCACCGTGGCCTTGAGGCCGGGGCCGTGGACCTCCAGCAGATCGGAGGCGCCGTGGTTCTGCACCGATTTCACCGTGCCCAGCAGGGTGCCGCCGGTGTCATAAACCTCCAGCCCGATCAGATCGGCGTGGTAGAACTCGTCATCCGGCAGCTGCGGCAGCTGATCGCGGCGGGCAAACAGGCGCAGGCCCTTGATGGCATCCGCGTCCTCTTTGGTTTCCACGCCGCCCAGCAGCGCGGCAAAGCCGTTCTTGATCGGGCGGGTGATGGTCAGGGAGTAGGTCTTGGACCCGTCCTCATTGCTGAGCGGCGAGTAATCCTCGATCTCTTCGGGGACCGCGCAGAAGCTCTTGAGCCGCACCTCGCCGCGCACCCCGAAGGATCCGGCAATTGCGCCTACGCAGATCAGATCGCTCATGGTGTCAGTCCTTTGCACAGAACCCCGCCCGCAGCCATTGGCCGCCCGATTGTTCGCAGAGCTCCACTTGGTGGTTGCGTTCAAAGAAGATGCCAGCGGTAAAGGCCACTGCAACAAAAAACACAAGCCTTATCAACCGTCCCATCGGCGGTCTCAGCGGGATTCGAGCGGCAGGTCCGCCATCCGGCTTTCCCAGCCGGTTTCCTCCAGTTCCGGCGTGTCCGACAGCCGTTCCGGGTAGCCGATGCAGAAATAGCCGATCAGCTGCCAGCCTTCGGGGGCGTTCAGGTCGCGGTTCAGCTGGTCCGGGTCGAGCACCGAAACCCAGCCCAGCCCCAGCCCCTCGGCGCGCAGGGCGAGCCAGAACAGGGTGATGGCGGTGACTACCGAATAGCGGCGCATCTCCGGCATGGTCGCGGCACCCAAGCCGTGGCCTTGGGCGGTCTCGTCGTCGCAATAGAAGGCGAGTTGCACGGGGGCTTCGCGCATGCCGGACAGCTTCAGTTCCGCATAGCGTTCGGCCTTTTCACCGGAGTATCCGGTCAGCGCCTGGGCATTGGCGGCTTCGAAATTCTTCAAGGCGGCGGCGCGGGCGGTTTCGCTCTCCACCCGCAGGATGCGCCAGGGTTCGCTCAAGCCCACCGAAGGGGCGAGCGGAATGGCAGAGAGGCAGCGCATCAGCACTGCCTCCTCCACCGGATCGCTGCGGAACCGGCGCACGTCGCGCCGGAGCCGCATCAGCAGATCAAGCTGGCTGCGGAACTCCTCGGGAAAAGCGCCCCGCAGCTCCACGGAATTATTCCGCGTCTGCAGCTGCTTCGGCAGCTTCAGCAGCCTTTGCAGCTTTCTCTTCGGCGCGCTCCTGGGCTTTCTTGCCCGGGGTGCCTTTTTTCGGGTTGCTGCGCTCGGCCTTGGCGCGGACGCCTGCAGCTTCCAGCATGCGGGCGATACGGTCGGTCGGCTGCGCGCCCTGGTCCAGCCAGTGCTGCACGCGCTCCAGGTCCATTTTCACGCGGTCTTCCGAGTCTTTCGGCAGCAGCGGGTTGTAGGTGCCCAGCTTCTCGATGAAGCGGCCGTCGCGCGGCATGCGGCTGTCAGCAGCCACGATGCGGTAGAAGGGGCGTTTTTTGGAGCCGCCGCGGGCCAAACGGATTTTCATTGCCATGGGTACATCTCCTTTGATGGCGTTGTCCGGGGTATGCCCCGGTTGTCCTGTTGTCGTTGTTATTCTTGGTGTTTCTTATGGTGGCGGATGACTTCATCGATGATGAAGTTCAAAAATGCCTTGGCGAATTCAGGGTCCAGATCGGCCTGCTCCGCCAGGTCTTCGAGCCGTGCGATCTGCGCCGCTTCGCGGGCGGGATCGGACGGGGGAAGGTCGTGTTCGGCCTTGAGCCGGCCCACCGCCTGGGTGTGCTTGAAGCGCTCGCCCAGGGTGTAGACGAGGATCGCATCCAGACGGTCGATGCTTTCACGGTGGCCCTTCAGCAGCTGGGCTGCGCGGGCGACGGGATCTTGGGTTTCGGTCGTCATCGGGGTCTCCGCACTGCAGCAGGGCCGGGTGTCATCAAGGGGGTGCCGCGCGTGCACCGGCTGTGCACCACCTGTGCACCGCCGCAGCGCAGCGTCGGGGAGTTCACACGAAAATCAGTCAATGGCCCAGCCCTCCGGTTTGAAGAGCGGATCGGCGTAATGGCTGATTTCCATTTCGATCCCATGTCCAATCTGGCTGTCCTTCAGGGCGTCCGGTGCGGGGTGGCGGTAGACGGCATCGTTGCCGTCAATGGTGTCGGCACCGTGGTCCTTCCGGGCGCCGAGCCGTTCCGCGAGCCGGATCGAGTCGAGATTCTTCGGGTCGATATAGCTGACCGCAGTCTCCCAGCCCAGATTTGAATAGAAATGCTGGCGGGCGGCATGGGCTGCCTCCAGCGCATAGCCCTTGCCAGCGGCACCGGGCCAGATGATCCAGGCAATCTCGCGCTCCGGCCAGCCCGCGGGCTGCCAGCCGCCGGCCATGCCGTAGGTCTCGTTGCTGTCCTTGTCGTGGATCATCCACATGCCGAAGCCGCGCACCTGCCAGTGGCCGATCTCGGCGGCATAGAGCATCCAGACCTCGTAGGGGTTCAGCGGCCCGCCCATGAAGCGGGAGCGGTAGGAGCTGAAGGTGGCTTTGAAGTCGGGGTAGTCCTGCGCCTCTGGGCCGCGCAGCACCAGGCGGCGGGTTTCGATCACCGGGATGTCAAACGGCATCAGCGCGCTCCTTCCAGGGGAAGGGCGCGGCAAGGCCGGGATATGACCCAGTGCAGGCGCATCAGTGCAGCAGCCCCTGTGCAGCGCCGGGGCTGGCCGGACGGGACGAGGGCATATGGCGCCAGGCGCGGATGTTGGGCGCAGGCTGCAGCCGGAAAGATGCCAGCCGTTCCGGCTGGGCGCCGACGCGGCGGGCCAGCGCGATGGAGGCCTCGTTTTCCTCCGGCACGTAAGAGACGATGCTGTCCCAGCCGGCCTGGGCAAACAGCCAGTCCAGCACGCAATGCACCGCTTCGCTGGCATAGCCCTTGCCCCCGCCGGTCTCCATCAGGTGCCAGGACAGTTCCGGTTCCGGCCAGCCCTTGGGGAACCAGGGGCCGACCAGGCCCACGGTGCTGCCGGTGCTGCGCTCCACCACGGCAAACAGGCCGTAGCCGTGCAGGTGCCAGTGGCCGATGATGGTGGCGATCGACCACCACAGGGAATCGGAATCATCCGCCGCATTGATGAAACGCGGCGCGCCCGGTGCCAGGAAGGCGGCCTGGGCGTCGAACTCCGGGTCCGCCGGAGAAATCAGCATCAGCCGCTTGGAAAGCAGCCGCGGATACCGCTGTTGCGCGTCTTTCATGTCATACCCCATTGCGCGGGCGGCGGGCCGCCCGGCGTCTTTTTCACCCATCCGGTGAAGGAGTATCGGAGAGACTGCGTAATATTCCGTTAAACGGCTGCGGCCTGCGGCGGTCCGGACAGCGCGGATCTGGCGGGAGGTCATGCGTAGGCCTCCATCCCGCCGTCGCAGGGCGCGTTGGGGGCGGGGTGGCGGTAAACCAGCTCGCGCCCGTGTTTCGGGTTGTCGATTTCTTTTTCGAATACGGCACCCAGCCGCTCGGCCAAAGCCACCGAGCGTGTATTGCCGGGGAAGATATTGGAGCTCAGCGCCGGCAGGCCCATGACTTCATAGGCGTGGGTGCGCGCCGCCAGGGCCGCCTCGGCCATGATGCCGCGGCCTTCTCCCGCCGGGAAGGCAACCCACCCCAGTTCCGGTTCCGTCCAGCCTTCGGGCTGCCAGATGCCGGTGATGCCAAGCGCCTCGCCGCTGTCTTTGCAGGTGATGGTCCAGAAGCCGAAGCCGCGCATCGCCCAGTGGCCCACCGACATGGTGAACCAGCGCCAGGCCTCGTTGCGGACGAGCGGCCCGCCGAACCCCCAGGAGCGTGCTTCATCAGCGAAGAACGCAGCCATCGGGCCGAAATCCGCCGCCTCCGGTCCGCGCAGGACCAGGCGTTCGGTTTCAAGCTGAGGGATGGCGGGGAGCTGCATGCTTACTTCTTCTTGCCGAAGCCGCTGAGGCCCGCGGGCAGGCCCATGCCGCCGCCAAGACCGGGGAGGCCGCCGGGCAGGCCGCCTTTGCCGCCCATTGCCTTGGCCGCCGCTTCCAGCGCCTTGGGGTCCATCTGGCTGGGATCCATGCCGCCCATATCCGGCATTCCACCTTTGCCGAACATGCCCTTCATGGCCTGTTTCAGCATCTTGCCTTTGCCCATCTTGCCCATCTTCTTCATCACATCGGCCATCTGCCGGTGCATCTTCAGAAGCTTGTTGAGGTCGGAGACCTCCATGCCGGAGCCGGCCGCGATGCGCTTCTTGCGGGAGGCCTGCAGCAGCGCGGGGTTGGCGCGCTCTTTCTTGGTCATCGACTGGATCATGGCGATCTGGCGCTTCAGCACCTTGTCGTCCATGCCGGCGTCCTGCACCTGCTTGGCCATTTTGCCCATGCCGGGCATCATCTGCATCATGCCCTCCATGCCGCCCATCTGGAGCATCTGTTCAAGCTGCATCTTCAGGTCGTTCATGTTGAACTGACCTTTCATCATGCGCTTCATCATCTTCTCGGCCTGTTCGGCCTCGATGGTTTCCTGGGCCTTCTCGACCAGCGCCACGATGTCGCCCATGCCCAGGATGCGGCCGGCGATGCGGTCTGCCTCGAAGGTTTCGAGCGCGTCCATTTTCTCGCCCAGGCCGACAAAGCGGATCGGCTTGCCGGTGACGGCGCGCATCGAGAGCGCCGCACCGCCGCGGCCGTCGCCGTCCATCCGGGTCAGCACTACGCCGGAGATGCCGATCTTGGCGTCGAATTCCTCGGCCACCTCGACGGCGACCTGGCCGGTCAGGCCGTCAACCACCAGCAGGGTCTCGCGCGGGGAGACCACGTTGCGGACGTCCTCGACCTCCTGCATCAGGGTCTCGTCGATGTGCAGGCGGCCGGCGGTGTCCAGCATGTAGACGTCATAGCCGCCCAGGGTCGCCTGCTGCTTGGCGCGTTTGGCGATGTCGACGGGTTTCTGGCCGGGCACGATCGGCAGGGTGTCGACGCCGATCTGGGTGCCGAGGACGGCCAGCTGGTCCATCGCCGCCGGGCGGTAGACGTCGAGCGAGGCCATCAGGACCTTCTTGCCCTCTTTCTCCTTGAGCCGTTTTGCCAGCTTGCCGGTGGTGGTGGTCTTACCGGAGCCCTGCAGGCCGACCATCAGGACGGGGGCGGGCGGGTTGTCGACCTTGAGCTTGCCGGGGTCCTCGTCGCCGCGCAGCACATCGACCAGCGCGTCATGCACGATCTTCACCACCTGCTGGCCCGGGGTCACCGATTTGGTGACCGCCTGGCCGGTGGCCTGTTCCTGCACCTTCTTGACGAAGTCGCGGGCAACCGGCAGCGAGACGTCGGCTTCCAAGAGCGCGACGCGCACCTCGCGCAGGGCGGACTTGACGTCTTCCTCGTTCAGGGCGCCCTGTTTGGTCAGCCGGTCAAAGACGCCGGAAAGGCGTTCGGATAGATTTTCAAACATGCCTGCGGCCTCCTAATGCCGGTTTCAATGTGTGGCGCCCCCGTATGTAGGGGACAAGCGAACCATGCGCAAATGCCCCCACGGGCGTAACACGCTGGTGGGGGGCGATCCCTGGCACGGGCAGGGACCGGAAGACTCATATCTCCCGGATGTTTGGGCGGGGGTTACGCGGAATGGGGGCCGGAGTCAACCTTTGCCGGGCTTTCGGCGGGGAGCCATGCGTTTATCGCATCACTCAGGCGCTCGGCGCCGCGGCCGCTGGTGTAGGCCTCGACCACCGGGTGGCGGCCGGCGCTCATGCCGCCGTCCAGCACCAGGACGGGGCGGTAGAGGGTGCGGGTGCCGCCCTTGCCGTGGCTGGTGGTGCTTTCCACCTCGGCGTGGGACAGGTCGGCGAGGCGGTGCTCCACCCGGCTGTATCCGAACACCGACTGGCGCCGGATCAGGATGCTGCCGCCAGGGCGGTCGAGGATCACCTGCACCCGGCGCACGAACAGGCAGAAGGCCAGCGCCCCCATGCCGCCGCCAACCAGGGCAAAGACGAGGCCGGGCAGGACCAGGTCACCGCCCTGGCTGAGCATGCCGAGGCCGGCGCCTGCAAAGACCAGAATGAAAACCGCTAGCATGATGCCGATCAGCCAGGGCGTGTCGGACAGGATCAGCTGCTCAGGCGTGTTGCGGGTGATTTTCATGACGTCAGCTTACTTGAGGGCCGCGCCGGGGAGAGGGGAAAGTGGCGCCCAAAACGTCAAAACCGTGCGCGCGCCGCCGCCGCTACGCCCTCTGCGCGCTTGACTCGGAGGGCGACGCTTGGCCAACATCGAAAACGGCCCCTTGCTGTCCACTCATCGGCACGGGGCGCTCAGAAGAGCACCGAGGCAGATCTTTGGCACAGGCAAGCTGCACGCCCTTGGCGGCTGCGGTCCTAGGCGGGCATTCGCATCAGCTAAGGGAGGATCTGAGAACATGCGCGTTTTCACTATTCTGGGACCGTCGCAGTCCGGCAAATCAACGCTGGCCTCGGCGCTGGCCAATCTGGACGGCGCTGCGGGCAAGCGGCAGGAGGTTGCAGGCGTCGCCGCTTTGCAGCCTTTTTCATTTATGGGCGAGGACTGGGCTGCGATCGACATCGCGGGCGGGGCCGACAATCTGGCGCAGGCGGGGCCGGCCTTGGCCGCCAGTGACGCTGCCGTCCTCTGCGTTCCGGCTGACGCCGGCGCTGCGGTGCTGAGCGCGCCGTATCTGCGCAAGCTGGAGGAGGCGGGCATTCCCGCCTTTATTTTTGTCAACCGCATGGACCAGGCGGCGGACCGGGTGGCGGAGATCGTTGCCGCGCTTCAGGCCTATTGCAGCCACAACATCATCCTGCGGCAGGTGCCGATCCGCGAGGGTGGCCAGGTTGTGGGTGCTGTGGATCTGATTTCCGAACGGGCCTGGCAGTATCAGGAGGGCAAGCCTTCGGCGCTGATCGAGCTGCCGGTGGCGATGTATGCGCGCGAGCAGGAAGCGCGCACCGAGCTTTTGGAGGCGCTGGCGGATTTCGACGACACGCTGCTGGAGGAGCTGATCGAGGATCAGCAGGTGATGGCGGAGGAGGCCTATGAGGTGGCCACCAAGGTGCTGCAGCACAACGACCTGATCCCGGCGCTGATGGGATCGGCGGAGCACAAGAACGGGATCATGCGGCTGATGAAGTCGCTGCGCCATGAGGCGCCGGATGTGGGTGCGGCGCTGGAGCGGCTGTCGCCGGACGGCAGCGTTGTGGCGGTCGGCTGCATGGCGGATCTGGTCAAGCATCTGGGCAAGACGGTGATGGTGCGCGCATTGGACGGCAGCGTTGGCAATGGCACCCCGGTCGGGGGTGCGGCGCTGGGGTCTCTGACCGGTGTCGGATCGGCCGCAAACACCAGCCTGACGCCGGGCGATATGGGGCAAGCGGTGAAGTCGGACCATCTGAACCTGGGCTTTGCCTATGGCCGCGATGGCGCGGCGCCGCTGCCGGACTGGGCGCAGCCGCGGCCCTCGACCTTCCGTCGGGTGATCACTCCGGTGCATGAGAAAGACGACGCCCGGCTGTCGGGCGCTCTGGAGCGGCTGGCGGAAATCGACCCGGCGCTGGTGGTGGGGCAGGACGAGGCCAGCGGCCATGTGCTGCTGAACCTGCAGGGGCCGCTGCACATGCGCCGGATCAAGCAGGCGCTGAAGGATGAATTCGGCGTCGAGGTGGAGGAAGGGCCGGTGCCGCCGGCTCTGCGCGAGACCATCAAGAAACCGGTGCAGGTGCATCACCGCCACCGCAAGCAGTCCGGCGGCGCCGGGCAATTTGCTGATGTGGTCATAGAGGTGAAGCCTTTGCCGCGCGGCAGCGGCTTTGTGTTCGAGGAAACGGTGAAGGGCGGCGCGGTGCCCAAGAACTACATTCCCTCGGTCGAGGCAGGCGCGCGCGAGGCGCTGGCGCAGGGCCTGAACGGCCACCCGGTGGTGGATGTCTGCGTGACCCTCAAGGACGGCAAGCATCACTCGGTCGACAGTTCCGACTATGCCTTCCGCACCGCAGGCAAGAATGCGGTGCGTGAGGCGCTGACGGAGGCTGGCGCGGTGCTGCTGCAGCCGATCATGCGGGTGCATATCCATGTGCCATCGGTGTTCACCGGCGGGCTGGTGCCTGTGGTGAGCGGCATGAAGGGGCAGATCCTGGGCTTTGAGGCCGAAGACGGCGTCGCCGGCTGGGATGTTTTCGAGACGCTGCTGCCGATGTCGGCGCAGGACGATCTGTGCAGCACGCTGGCCAGCGCCACCCGTGGCACCGGCTGGTTCAGCACCGATTTTGACCACTACGAGGAAGCGCGGCGGGCCGATTTCGCCGAGGCGTAATGCGGCAAGGAATGGCGGGAGGACAGCCGTGACCGGAGCGGTGGGCGGAATCGCCCACCCTGCGGCGTGGATTGGTAGGGTGGGCGATATGCCCACCACCCGGCGCGAGGTCTGCCCGCCCGCTTGAATTGGCGCAAAACGGGGCGCAGGGGGCGGAACAGCTCTTGCGCCCTGCGGCCGTTTTTTGTGATCTGCGCAGCAACTCGACACTGGCTTGCGGAGAAAGATCATGGATGCCTCATCGGCCTATCAGGACAGCCTGCCCATTTCCTCGGATGCGCTGCTGAAGCAGCTGGACGATTGGGGCATCGCCTACCGGCTGCATACCCATGTGCCGCTGCGCACGGTGGAGGATGCCAAGGGCGTCGAGGAACAGTTCATGGTGCCGGGCGAAAACGCGCTGCGGCTGAAGAACCTGTACCTGCGGGACAAGAAGAAGCGGAACTATCTGGTGACGCTGCAGCAGGACCGCGAGATCGACCTGAAAGGCCTGGGCGCGGAGATCGGCGTGGGCAACCTGTCATTCGGCTCGGCGGACCGGCTGCTGGAAAACCTCGGCATCCGCCCGGGCGCGGTCAGCCCGCTGGCGATGATCACCGGCGCACAGAAGGGCGTGACCTTCTACATGGACGCGCAGGCGCAGGAGGCGGATGTCATCTATATGCATCCGCTGGTCAATGACCGCACCGTGGCAATGAAGCGCGATGATGTGATGTCGTTCTTTGAAAAGACCGGCGTCGAGGTGAACTGGGTCTAACCGCCCCTTTCCTCCGCCAGCGCGAGGTCCAGCGCCGCGGCCACATGGGCGGCGGAGGGGTTCACGAACAGGAAACCGCCGGCCTCGAAGCTGACATCGTCTATATGATCGGGGAAGGCCAGCGGCAGCTCGGTGCAGGCCAGCAGGATGGCGGTGCTGGGCTGCGCGTGTTTCTGGCAGAACCGCAGCAGGCGGTTCTGTGCGGTGGCGGAAGCGCCGCCGTAGAAATCCTCGTCGATCATCGCCTGCATCTCTGCGATTTCCGTGTCCGGCAGGGTATCGTTCGAACTGACCCCGTGTGCGGCAAGCACATTGGCATAGTTGCGGGCCTGCATGGTGACCGCCGTGCCCAGCACCAGCGCCTGAGTGGCGCCGGTTGCGGTGGTGGCCCTGGCGGCAGCGTCGAAGAGGCTGAGGATCGGCATCATCACGCCTTCGCGGATCGCATGCAGCCGGGCGTGCGGGGTGTTGGAGGCGATCAGGGCGAAATCGCAGCCTGCGCGCTCCAGCGTCAGCATCGCCTCGCGGAAGACGGCGTCGAAGGCGGCCCAGCTGCCCTCATCCCCCGGGCGGCCGCGCAAGGACCGTGTCTGGGCCTGCACCACGGATTCGATGGTGACCGGCGGCACCGGCAGCGGCGAGCTGGCGCCGCGGTCCGCAAAGAACCTTCCGGCGCCTTCGCAGATGGCGCGGTAATAGTCGATGGTGGAGGCCCAGCCGACGCCGCCCAGAATGCCGATCTTCTTCATGGGAATGCCTGTGCTTTGAAATGCTGATGCGGGCAGACTGGCACATCGGAGCGCTGGCCGCCAAACGCAAAAATGCCGCCAGCCGGAACGGCTGGCGGCAGTTGCGCCGGGCAGTGCAGGGGTTCAGGCTGCCAGCGCTTCGATCTGGGTTTGTGCTTTGGCCAGGGCGCCCTCGGCGTCGATCGACATGGCGTCTGCCGCCACGATCTCAACGTCGGTGATGCCGATGAAGCCCAGCACATGGCGCAAGTAGGTGGTGGCAAAGTCGATGTCGGAACCCGCCTGGGTGCCGCCGGAGGCCACCGCGACAATGGCGCGCTTGCCTTCCAGCAGGCCGATGGGGCCGGATTCCGTGTAGCGGAAAGTGACGCCGACGCGGGCCACCAGGTCGATCCAGGCCTTCAGCGTGGAGGGCACCGAGAAGTTGTAGATCGGCGTGCCGATCACGATGGTGTCGGCCTGCTTCAGCTCCGCAATCAGGGAGTCGGAGAGGGCGAGCAGCTGTTTCTGCTCGTCGCTGCGCTGGTCTGCCGGGGTGAAGTTGGCCCCGATCCAGGCGCCGTCCAGCAGCGGCAGCGGCGCGGCCAGGTCGCGGCGGACCACATTACCGGCGCCAAGGCGGCTGACGATCTGTGCGGAGAGGTCCCGGGTGACCGAACCTTCGGTACGGGCGGAGGAGTCGATATGCAGAACGGTGCGGGTCATTTTGGTGTTCCTGTGCTTGTTGCTGACAGGAATTTGGGGTATTGCAAATTCGAACGCAACGCCGCAAAACTCACAGCGAGTGTGCATTTGCGCGCATGATGCGCGGAGCGGCAAGGAGGCTGCCATGGAGAATTGGGATGAAGTCCGCACCGCCTATCAGGTGGCCCGGATGGGGACCGTGAGCGGCGCCGCCGAGGTGCTGGGCGTGCACCATGCCACGGTGATCCGGCACATCGACGCGATCGAGGCGCGGCTGGGGGTAAAGCTGTTCCAGCGCCATGCCCGCGGCTACACCCCGACCGAGGCGGGCCAGGATCTGTTGCGGGTGGCTCAGGCGACCGATGATCAGTTCAGCCAGCTGGTGGGCAGGCTGAAGGGGCACGGGGACGACGTCTCCGGCGAGCTGGTGGTGACCTCGCTGGCCTCTTTTGCACCGATGCTGGTGCCGGCACTGAAGGACTTTCAGGACATGCACCCGGACCTGATCATCCGGTATTTGACTGGCGACCGTCTGTTCCGGCTGGAATACGGCGAGGCGCATGTGGCGATCCGGGCGGGCAATGCGCCGGACCAGCCGGACAATGTGGTGCAGCCCTTCATGAAGCAGCAGATCGGGCTGTATGCGTCCAAGGCTTACGTGGAGAAGTACGGCGTGCTGAAAGGGGTGGAGGACATGCCCAACCACCGGTTCATCGGCAATGACGATGAAAACAGCCGCGCGCCGTTTTCGCGCTGGCTGCGGGCGAATGCGCCGGCGGAGGCGATCTCCTTCCGCTGCTCGAACGGGTTCACCATGCAGAATGCGGTGCGCAGCGGCGCGGGTATCGGGTTCATGGCGGCCTGGGAGGCGCGGCAGCAGCCGGACATGGTGGAGATGATGGCGCCGGAGGAAGAATGGGAAGGCACCCTGTGGCTGGTGACCCATGTGGACCTGCACCGCACCACCAAGGTGCAGGCGTTTCTGAAATTCCTCAAGGAGCAGGCCAAGGAATGGCAGCTGTGAGCGAGGCGCTGCGCGGGCATCTGGCGATGCTGCTGTTCTCGGCGCTGGTGGCGGGATCGTTCTCGCTGGGTGTGATGGTGGCAAACGAGATCGCGCCGGCGGCGCTGAACGCGGCGCGGTTCGGCATCGCCGCGGTGGTGATCGGCGCCGCGGCGCTGGCAACCACCGGGATGCGGCGGGTGCATTTCCAGGCGCCCTGGCGGTTCGCGGTGCTGGGCGGGCTGTTCGGCGGCTATTTCGTGCTGATGTTCTACGGGCTGCAAACCGCGGCGCCGGTCAGCGCGGCGGCGGTGTTCACGCTGGTGCCGGTGATGAGCGCGGGCTTCGGCTGGCTGCTCTTGCGGCAGGTGACCACCCGCTGGATGGCGCTGGCGCTGTCGATCGGGGCTGCGGGCGCGGTCTGGGTGATTGTGCGAGGCGATCTGAACGCGCTGGCGGCGTTCCAGATCGGCCAGGGCGAGATCATCTATTTCTGGGGCTGCGTGCTGCATGCGATCTACACGCCGATGGTGCGCAAGCTGAACCGGGGCGAGCCTGCGGTGGTGTTTACCTTCGGGATGCTGCTGGCGGGCGGCGGGCTGCTGGCGGCGTTCGGCTGGCAGGACATTCTGGGAACCGATTGGATGCAGCTGCCGGGCATCGTCTGGATCGGCCTGTTCTATCTGGCACTCTTTGCCAGTGCCGCCACTTTTGTGCTGCTGCAGTACGCCACCCTGCGGCTGCCCTCTGCCAAGGTGATGGCCTATACCTACCTGACCCCCAGCTGGGTGATCCTGTGGGAGATCGCGCTGGGCCGCGGCGCGCCGCCGGGCATGGTGCTGATCGGGGTGGTGATGTCGGTGGCGGCGCTGGTGATGCTGCTGGAAGGCGACGCCAAGCCGGTGCGGGCCTGAGCGCTTGCGGTGAGTCAACAAAGATCCCTTGTTTTCCGCTATACTGGTCCTGAGGGACGCGCCAGGAGAAGGAGGGAGAAATGTTCAAGCATATCATGGTGCCCGTCGACCTGCACATGCCCCCGGCGGTCAAGAAAGCCCTGAACGTGGCTGCGGATTTTGCCAAGAACCACGGCTCGCGGGTGACGCTGGTGCACGTGACGGATCAGCAGGTTGAGGGCGCCCACACCCTGGGGCCGTCCGGCGAGGAACTGGCAGCACTTGCCAGCAAGCTGGCAGAGAGCAGCGGCACAAGGGTCGAAGCGCTGCCGATCCATTCCGTGGATGTCGGATCAGAGATCGACTCCATCCTGGCCCGGACCGCGAAGGAACTGGAGGTGGACCTGGTCGTGATCGCGACGCATATGCCCGGTATCCTGGACTATGTGTTCTCGTCCCACGCCAGCCACCTGGTGCTGCATTCCGAAATTTCGGTGTTCGTCGTCCGCTAGTTCAGACCCCTAGGTTTCGGACGGGGCATCCTCTGACAGGTGCTCCGCCTCCAGGAAGCGTTCAAAGGCATCCAGGTTCACCGGCTCGAACTGGCCGAAGCCTTGCATCCAGACAGAGGCTGCCCGCATCGCGTCGGGCTGCAGTTTGCACCATTTGACCCGGCCGCGCTTCTCCTGCGCGATGAGGCCTGCGCGGGTCAGGATTGTCAGATGCTTGGAAATTGCCGCCAGCGACATCTCGAACGGCTCCGCCACGTCGGTCACGGCCATGTCGTCCTCTAGCAGCATGGTGAGGATCGCCCGGCGGGTCGGGTCGGCCAGGGCCGCAAAGACGGTGTCGAGGGTGTCGCTCATGCCTCCACTCCTATCCACAGACCGGGGATTTGACAATCTGTCCCGAGCCGTCATGGTAGCGCCTTTCAGGCGCGGAGATTGATGGCATGGCATTGAAGTACTGGCTGGTGATCTTCATCCTCGGCATCGGCTGGGGCATGTCCTTCATGTTCAACGCCATCCTGCTGCGAGAGCTGGGGCCGCTGTCGGTCTCGATGGGGCGGGTCGGGTTCGGCGCGCTGGGCTGCTGGGTCTATGTGCTGGCGGCGCGCAAGAGGGTGCCGGCGGGCATGGGGCGCTGGCTGGCGCTGTTCGGGTTCGGCGCGCTCAGCTATGCCGGCCCCTTTGCCTTCTACGCTCTGGGACAGCAGCATATCGCCAGCGGCGTCGCCGGGATCGTCAATGCAACCACGCCGGCGCTGGCGGTGGTGGTGTCGCATTTCTGGCCGGGGGGCGAGCGGGCGACGGTTCTGAAGTCGCTGGGGGTGATCTGCGGTTTCCTGGGCATCGTGCTCCTGTCGCTGCCATTGCTGCAGGGCGGCCAACCGTCGGAGGTCTGGGCGGTGCTGATCACCCTGTGCGCGCCGCTGTGCTATGCCTTCTCGGTCAATATCGCCCGCAGCTTCCGGGACATGGAGCCGGTGGTGCTGGTGGCGATTGCGCTGACCGGCTCCACGGTGGCGATTGCCCCGCTGGCCATCTGGAGCGAAGGGCTTCCCCATATCACCCGGATGGAAACCTGGGCGTCGCTGTTCGTGATCGGCTTTGTGCTGACTTCGGCGGCCTTCATTGCCTTCTACTGGGTCTTGCCCAAGGTAGGGCCGACCAACATCACCATGCCGACGCTGATCGCGCCGGTCTCGGCCCTGTTTCTGGGAACGTACATTCTGGGCGAGACGCTGCTGGCGGAGCATCTGTGGGGCATGGCGGCGATCCTGCTGGGGCTGTTGCTGATCGACGGGCGGATTGTGCCCTGGCGCCTGGCAAAGCGGCCTGTCCGCTAAAATCAACCTTTCGGTTGAATATGGATTCCGGACGGGTTTGGCGCTAACGGCGGCTGCGGCAGAGCGGCGCGGCGCGCGCAGATTGAGGTAAGTTCATTCTAAAACAACATGTTAGGCGCAATCTGAATCTTCAATCCTTGTAATTGACTCCTAGGCCCCGTGGCCTTAGCACCCTGCATAGAAATTCGCGTGAGGATGGCGCCCGTGACCGACGACGACCAAAAGCAGCGCATGGCGCAGCTGGAGGAGAAGCTCGCGGCGGCGCGTAAGGCCCAGGAGCCCAAGCCGCGCGCGGATGAGCACTATTCTCTGGCCAATCAGGCCTGGCGGATGGTGATCGAATTGGTGGCCGGTCTCGCGATCGGCTTTGGCATCGGATACGGGCTGGACCACCTGTTTGGAACCCTGCCCATCTTCATGGTGCTGTTTATTATGCTGGGCCTGGCGGCTGGGGTGAAAACGATGCTTCGCACCGCGCAAGAGATCCAGGAACAGAAACTGGCCGATGAGGCCGAAAAAAATACGCAAGACCGGGACTGATCCGACGGGATCGGCGACCGGCGACAGGAGAAGCGGACCGATGGGCAAAATTTTCTTTTTCGCAGCTCTGGCACTGGTAGTCGTGTCGGGTCTGATTTTCGCTCCGGCGGAAGCAAAGCTGGCGATCCACCCGATGGACCAGTTCATCGTGCAGCCGCTGTTCGGCGGTGACCACATCTCCTGGTACACCCCGACCAACGTGACCCTGTGGATGGCGCTGGCGGTTGCCGCTGTGTTCGCGCTGCTGGTGCTGGGTTCCTCGCGCCGCGCCATCGTGCCGGGCCGCACCCAGTCGGTTGCAGAGCTGGCCTATGGCTTCATCTACAAGATGGTCGAAGACGTGGCCGGCAAGGACGGCGTCAAATTCTTCCCCTACATCATGACCCTGTTCATGTTCATCGTGATGGCCAACTTCCTGGGCCTGATCCCCGGCTCCTTCACCACCACCTCGCATATCGCGGTGACCGCGGTGCTGGCGGCGCTGGTGTTCCTGACCGTGACCATCCTGGGCTTCGTCAAGAACGGCGCCGGCTTCCTGGGCCTGTTCTGGGTGTCGAGCGCGCCGCTGGCGCTCCGCCCGATCCTGGCCATCATCGAACTGATTTCCTACTTCGTGCGCCCGGTCAGCCATTCCATCCGTCTTGCCGGTAACGTGATGGCGGGCCACGCGGTTCTGAAAGTGTTCGCAGGCTTTGCCGCAGCACTGGGCATGTTCAGCTTCCTGCCGATCTTTGCCATCACCGCGGTTTACGCCCTCGAAGTTCTGGTGGCCTTCATCCAGGCCTACGTGTTCACCATCCTGACCTGCGTGTACCTGAAGGACGCACTGCACCCGAGCCACTAAGGCCAGGAACTGAAAGCTAAGCGGGCGGCGCCCTGACCGGGCGCGCCCACCCTAGAAATCACCACATTCCATCGTAAGGAGAGAAATCATGGAAGGCGATATCGCACAACTCGGTCAGTTCGTCGGCGCAGGCCTGGCAGCAATCGGTTCCGGCGCAGCCGCAATCGGTGTGGGCCACGTGGCTGGCAACTTCCTGGCAGGCGCTCTGCGCAACCCGTCGGCAGCCGCCGGCCAGACCGCAACCCTGTTCATCGGCATCGCGTTTGCAGAAGCACTGGGCATCTTCTCGTTCCTGGTCGCTCTGCTGCTGATGTTCGCCGTCTAAGACCTTAGGAACCTATTTCCTTACGGCCGGGCAGTGCGGCATAACCCTGCACTGCCCGGTGTAACGGCAAGTTCCCAAGGAGGACGACATGGCATCTAATACGCAAGACGCAGCACACGGCGCCGCAGACGCAGCGCACGGGTCTGCTCCGGGCATGCCGCAGCTGGACTTCTCGACCTTCGGGAACCAGATCTTCTGGCTCGTGGTCGCCCTGGTCGTGATCTACCTCATTCTGTCGCGCGTCGCGCTGCCCCGCATTGCTGCGGTGCTGGCCGAGCGTCAGGGGACCATCACCAACGACCTCGCCGCGGCTGAAGACCTGAAAGCCAAGGCTGTCGAGGCCGAAGACGCATATAACAAAGCTCTGGCGGACGCCCGTGCCGAGGCTCAGCGCATCGCCGCCGAGACCCGCGCCGAGATCCAGGCCGGGCTGGATGAGGCCATCGCCAAAGCAGACGAGCAGATCGCTGCCAAGGCCGCCGAATCCGAAAAGGCGATCGCCGAAATCAAGGCCGGCGCGCTGGAAAGCGTGAAGTCGGTTGCAACCGATACTGCAGAGGCGCTGGTCGCTGCACTGGGCGGTTCGGCAGACAAAGACGCAATTGCCGCGGCAGTTGCCGAGCGGACGAAAGGATAAGGACATGCGCAATATTCTCGCTCTTGCCCTGACCCTTGGCGCGGCTTCCCCCGCATTTGCGGCCGGCGGCGGCATGGACCTGTCCAACACCAACCTGGTTGTTGCACTGGCGTTCATCCTGTTCATCGGCATTCTGCTGTTTGCCAAGGTGCCCTCGCTGATCGCCGCTCAGCTGGACAACCGCGCCGAAGGCATCCAGAAGGAACTGGACGAAGCCCGCGCGCTGCGCGAAGAGGCCCAGACCGTTCTGGCCTCCTACGAGCGCAAGCAGCAGGAAGTTCAGGCCCAGGCCGACCAGATCGTGGCTGCCGCCCGTGACGAAGCTGCCCGCGCAGCCGAGCAGGCGAAAGCCGACCTGGAGGTTTCCATCGCCCGCCGTCTGGCAGCTGCCCAGGAGCAGATCGCTTCGGCAGAGGCGTCGGCAGTGAAGGAAGTGCGTGATCAGGCGATCACCATCGCTGTTGCCGCCGCGGATCAGGTGATCTCCAAACAGATGACCGCGACCGAGGCCAACAAACTGATCGACGCGGCCATCGCGGATGTGGACGCCAAGCTGCACTAAGCTGGGCTGATACAGACAAGTTAAAAGAACCCGGTCCGAGCGGCCGGGTTTTTTTGTGAAGGAAGCTGTTTGGAGTAAGATTCTGTCAGCACAGCCTTGCGGGTACAAACCTATCCGCGCCAACTTGCTTGGAGCCGAATTTAGTGGATTACTGGCGCGGGAAAATTCAAACCCAGCACATGCTAAGTGAAGCAATTTTCAACACGGTTTTTTTGAGATGAAACATTTCCGATTTTGGGCAGTGCGGATCTTGGGGGCTTATCTGCTAGTTTTGCTAGCAACATTTTTGTTTGCCCTTGGATCTATGAAGTTCAACAGCTTGGCGATTTGGGAACGTAAACTAAACCCATCGACTTTCGTGTTTTGGCAAGGTGGTGAATACTATTCAAATCCTCCGCTGTTTTCGCAAACGATGTCCGATACACAGGGGCAACTGGCAGTACGGGAGCCGCAGAGTTTTGAAGATGTAGATATTTGGGTACTGCTTCTGGATGACTTCGCAGAGATTACAAACGTCGAAGTAGCTTTGCAGTTGGGGATCGAGACGGAAAAAACCGCGAGAAACCTGCCAAGTCACACGACAGAGTTTTCAGGAGTCAGCCTAAGCATGCGGCTGCACCCTGTTCCGTTTTACGTTGAGCGCAAAAGAGTACTCATCATGAATGCTGAGTTTCTGAGAGAGAACTACAAAGTTCAGTGTCTGGACGAGATGGTTTACGGCGCAATGATCGGGCAACGAGATCAAGCACTTTGGGATAGATGCGAGGTTAGTTAATCTTCGTCTTAACGCGTTGGGTAATTGCTACCCTCGGTTTCACCCCTTCCCGGTCTCATGCTCCAGCCGCTGCTTTGCCACCTCTGCGTTGCGCTCGGCGCGCTGGTGGTCGGTGAGGGCCTGTTTGACATAGTCCAGGTGCGCCTCCACCGCGGTGCGGGCGGCCTGCGGGTCGCGGGCCTGCAGAGCGGCGTTGATGGCGCGGTGCTGCTCTAGGAGTGCCTCATAGGTGGTGTGCTGCTGGAACATGATGCGGCGGTTGTAGAACACACCTTCGCGCAGCAGATCAAACATCGAGCGCATCATGTGCAGCATGATCACGTTGTGGCTGGCGTCCATGATGGCGGAGTGGAACTGGGCGTCGAGCTTGGCCGCTTCCTCGGACACGGCAGGATTGCCGGCTGCCTCCATCTTGTCGAAGATCGCCTGGATCACCTGCAGGTCATAGTCCGACCCGAACCGGGCGGCGCGTTCTGCTGCCAGCCCCTCCATGTCGCGGCGGAAGTTGAGGTAGTCGAACACCGCCTCGTCATGGGTGGCGAACAGCTGGATCAGGGCGGGGGAGAAAGCGGAGCCCAGAACATCTGCCACAAACACGCCGGAACCGGCCTTGGAGGCCAGCAGCCCACGGGCCTGCAGTTCGCCAATGGCGTCGCGCAAGGAGGGGCGGGAAACGCCGAGCCGCTCAGCCAGTTCCCGTTCGGCGGGCAGCCGTTCGCCCGGCGAAAGAATGCCGCGCAGGATCAGCTGCTCGATCTGCTTGACGACGGAGGCGGAGAGTTTCTCGGGCTGGACTTTCTGGAAGGGCATCTGGTCGCTCTGGCGGATTGGTCAATTTATATGACCACGCAGGGCGGGTAGCTGCAAGAGCGGACCGCATCACGAAGGCTGTAACAATAGGTCAGCATTGTTGACTTTAATTTGGAGCTTCCTACCGTGGTCCTAGATGTTCAGCGAGGAGAGAGCCATGCAACTGGACCAGATCTTTGCCACCCGCAACAGCCGGATGAAGGCGTCGGAAATCCGCGAGCTGCTGAAGCTGCTGGACCAGCCGGATATCATCTCCTTTGCCGGCGGAATTCCGGATCCGGCGCTGTTCCCGGCCGACGAGTTTGCCGATGCTTTCAAGGCGGCGCTGAGACCGGAGCGGCAGGCGCAGGCGCTGCAGTATTCGGTGAGCGAGGGCTATCTGCCGCTGCGCCAGTGGATCGTGGCGGAGATGGCGAAGATCGGTATTGCCTGTGAGGCGGAGAACGTGCTGATCACCTCTGGTTCGCAGCAGGCGCTGGATTACCTGGGCAAACTGTTCCTGTCGCCGGGCGACACCGCGCTGGTCGGCTGGCCGACCTACCTCGGGGCGCTGGCGGCCTTCAACGCTTATGAGCCGCGCTATGACCGGCTGTCGCTGAACGGGAACCGCACCGCGGAAAGCTACGCCGAGGGCGCTGCAGAGGCGGGCAGTGCGGTGAAGTTCGCCTATCTGTCGCCGGACTTTGCCAACCCGACCGGAGAGACGCTGGACCGCGCAGGGCGGTTGCGGCTGCTGGACATCGCGGACGCGCTGGACTGTGCGGTCATCGAAGACGCGGCCTATCAGTCGCTGCGCTATGACGGGGCGCCGGTGCCGCCGGTGCTGGCGCTGGAGATTGAACAGAAGGGCACGATCGAGGACTGCCGGACGATCTATTGCGGCACCTTCAGCAAGACGCTGGCACCGGGGGTGCGGATCGGCTGGGCGGTGGCGGCCAAACCGGTGATCTCGCAGATGGTGCTGCTGAAACAGGCGGCAGACCTGCATACCTCGTCGATAAATCAAATGGCGGTGCATGGCGTTGCAGAAGCCTGTTTCGATGATCACGTGGAGCAGCTGCGCGCGGTCTATCAGCGCCGCCGGGACGTGATGCTGTCGGCCCTGGAGGAACACATGCCGGAGGGCGTGGACTGGACCCGGCCGGAGGGCGGCATGTTCATCTGGGTGACCCTGCCGGAAGAGTTGGACGGTGCGCAGCTGCTGGCCCGGTCGCTGGAGACAGAGCGGGTTGCCTTTGTCCCCGGTAAGGCGTTTTTTGCCGATGGCAGCGGGGGCAACACGATCCGGCTGAGCTTCTCAAACTCCAACCATGCAGCCATTGAGGAAGGGATTGCCCGGCTGGGACGGCTGCTCGGTTCCGCCTGAGGGCGGAAAACGCCGGGTTGAGCAAAAGACCGCTTGAACCTTCGGGTTATCCACAAGATATGGTGTGATTTGCCGGAAATTCGCCCCGATTTGGGGGTGCGGAGCGTTGACTCAACGGGTAGGAACCGCTGAACTTTCTCGATACGGAATCACGAAGGGGCAGCTTTGCGGTTTTCCAAGCTCAGGCTGAACGGCTTCAAAAGCTTTGTTGATCCTACCGAACTGGTCATTGCCGATGGGCTGACAGGGGTTGTGGGTCCAAACGGTTGCGGCAAATCCAATCTTCTCGAGGCATTGCGCTGGGTGATGGGGGAAACCCGCGCCAAGGCGATGCGCGGCGGCGGCATGGAGGATGTGATCTTTGCCGGCACCTCGTCGCGGCCCGCGCGCAACTTTGCCGAGGTGAGCCTCAACATCGACAACTCGGAGCGGCTGGCGCCTTCGGGGTTCAATGATGCCGACGGGCTGGAGATCGTGCGCCGCATCACCCGCGATGTGGGAAGTGCCTATAAATCCAATGGCAAGGACGTGCGGGCGCGCGATGTGCAGATGCTGTTTGCCGATGCCTCCACCGGTGCGCATTCGCCGGCGCTGGTGCGGCAGGGGCAGATCGCGGAGCTGATCAACGCCAAGCCCAAGGCGCGCCGCCGCATTCTGGAAGAGGCGGCGGGGATCTCCGGCCTTTATCAGCGCCGTCACGAGGCTGAGCTGAAGCTGAAGAACACCGAGGCCAACCTGCTGCGCGTCGACGACGTGATCGAGCAGCTGGCGGCGCAGCTGGCGCAGCTGGCCAAGCAGGCGCGGCAGGCGCAGCGCTACCGCGAGATCGGTGAGAAGCTGCGGCTGGCCGAAGGCATGCTGCTGTACCGGCGCTGGCGCGAGGCGGATGAGGCGCGGCTGGCCTCAGAGGATGAGCTGCGGGTGCGGGTCGAGCAGGCTGCCAAGGCGGAGGCGCTGGTGCGTGCCGCCGCCGCGCAGCGCAGCACGTTTGAGGAAAAACTGCCGCCCCTCCGCGAGGAAGAGGCCATTGCGGCGGCCATCCTGCAGCGGCTGGTGGTGCAGCGCGACTCGCTGGGCGACCAGGAGGCGCAAGCGCGCCAGACCATCGAGCGGCTCAGCAGCCGGATTGTGCAGCTGGGCAATGATATCGAGCGTGAGGCGGGCCTGAACAAGGACGCGGGCGAGACCATCGAGCGGCTGGAGTGGGAACAGCGGGAGCTGTCCAAGGCCGGTGATGGCCATGACGGCAAGCTGGCCGAGGCCGCGGAACTGGCGCGCGACGCGGGCTCGATCCTGCAGGCGCGCGAGGATCACCTGGCGCAGGTGACTGAGGATGTGGCCCGTCTGGCGGCCCGTCACCAGTCGGCGCGGCGCGCGGTCGAGGACTGCCAGCGTGCGTTGGGCCGTTCTGAGGGCGAAGCTGAGAAAGCCCGCGCGGCCCAGGGCGAGGCGCAGGAGGCGCTGGAACTGGCGGCGGAGAAGTTTGAGGCGGCAGTCACGGCTGAGGAGGAGGCGCGTGAAGCCTCTGAGATGGCGGAGGAAGCGCTGGAAGCGGCGGATGAGGCGCGGACCGAGACCCAAGCCCGTGAGGCCGAGGCGCGCTCGCAGCGCTCTGAAGCTGAGGGCGAGCTGGGTGCGTTGCGCGCTGAAGTGACCGCGCTGGCCAAACTGGTGGAGCGCGACACTGCCGAGGGCGGTCAGGTGCTGGATGAGCTGACTGTCTCGCCCGGCTATGAGAAGGCCCTGGGCGCGGCGCTGGCGGATGACCTGCGCGCGCCGCTGGCGGATGCGGACGGGCCGACCGGCTGGCTGTCTCTGCCGGGCTATGACCGTGACGCGGCACTGCCAGAGGGTGCGCAGCCCTTGGCGCTGTTCGTCTCCGGCCCTGAGGCCCTGTCGCGCCGGGTGGCGCAGATCGGCCTGGTGGATGGCGATGCAGCAGCGGGCCTGCAGGCGCAGCTGCTGCCGGGCCAGCGGTTGGTGACGCTGGAAGGCGACTTGTGGCGCTGGGACGGCTACCGCGCCTGGGCCGAAGATGCGCCGAGTGCCGCAGCCCTGCGTCTGGAGCAGCTCAATAAGCTGGAAGCGCTGAAGCAGGAGATGGAGCGTGTCAGCGCCACGGCTGATGGCGCCCGGGCTGCGCATGAGATGCTGCTGCAAAGGCTGGAAGAGGTGACGCTGGCCGACCAAAACGCCCGGCAGGCGCGGCGGGTGGCGGATCAGCGGGTGGCCGATGCCGCCCGTGCCCTCAGCCGGGCCGAGGCCGACCGCAATCTGGCCGAGGGCAAGCTGGAGACCCTGGGCATTGCGGTGTCGCGCCACGAGGAAGACGCGCTGAATGCCAGCCTGCAGCTGAAAGAGGCTGAAAAGGCGCTGGGGGAACTTGGTGATTTGGACCAGGCCCGCACCGCGGTCGAGGACATCAAGCAATCGGTCGAGGCGGCACGGATCACCATGCTGACCCACCGCTCGAGCCATGACGAGCTGCGCCGTGAGGGCGAGGCCCGCACTAAGCGCGGGCAGGAGGTGACCAAAGAGCTGTCCGGCTGGCGGCATCGTCTGGAAAGCGCCGAGGCGCGGATCGAGGAACTGGCGGAGCGCCGTGAAGCCTCGCAGGAGGAGCTGGAAGAGGCCAACGCGGTTCCGGCGGAAATCGCTGAGAAGCGGGAAGAGCTGAACGAGGCGATCTCCGAGGCCGAAGCGCGTAAGTCCGCAGCCACCGAAGCACTGATCGCCGCTGAGGCCGAACTGCGCGAGGCGGTCCACAAGGAGCGTGAATGCGAGCGGCTGGCCTCCGAGGCGCGCGAAGCGCGGGCCCGGTCCGAGGCACGCAGCGACGCGGCCAAGGAGGCGGTGACCCAGGCCGCGGGCCGGATCATTGAGGCGCAGCAGATCACTCCGCAGGCGCTGCTGGAAAAACTGGGCGTGTCACCGGACGAAATGCCTGCCTCGGATGATCTGGAGCACGACGTGGACCGCTACAAGCGGCAGCGCGATGCCCTGGGCGCGGTCAACCTGCGCGCCGAGGAAGACGCCCGCGGCGTGCAGAACGAGCACGACACGCTGGTGGCTGAAAAGCTGGACCTGGAAGGCGCGGTGAAGACCCTGCGCGATGGGATTTCCAGCCTCAACCGCGAGGGCCGCGAGCGGCTGCTGACCGCGTTCGAGCAGGTGAACAACAGCTTTGCCATGCTATTCACCCATCTGTTCGGCGGCGGCGAGGCCAACCTCGTGATGGTTGAGAGCGACGACCCGCTGGATGCGGGCCTTGAGATCATGTGCCAGCCGCCGGGCAAGAAGCTGTCGACCCTGTCGCTGCTCTCCGGCGGCGAGCAGACGCTGACCGCGATGGCGCTGATCTTTGCGGTGTTCCTGTCGAACCCGGCGCCGATCTGTGTGCTGGACGAGGTCGACGCGCCGCTGGATGACGCCAACGTCACCCGTTTCTGCGATCTGCTGGACGAGATGTGCCGCCAGACCGACACCCGTTTCCTGATCATCACCCACCACGCGGTGACAATGGCGCGGATGGACCGGCTTTTTGGTGTCACTATGCAGGAAAAGGGCGTCAGCCAGCTGGTTTCGGTTGACCTCAAGAAAGCAGAGGCGATGGTGGCTTGAGTTCCGGTGCGGCGGGGATCTGTGCCGGAGGCTGTTTGCAAAGACAAAGTTTTGTGGAGTGACAGATGAATATGCTCAAGACCTTTGCCGCCGCTGCGGCGCTGATGGTGCCTGCTGCCGCGATGGCGGAAAACGTGGTTGCCAAGACCGGCGACAGCGTCGCCAATTTCTTCAAGGATGAGGGCGCCAATGTTGAGGTGACCACCGACAGCGTCGGCGACCCGAACCTGAAGGTCGAATACTACGGCAATGATTTCTCGGTTTACTATTACGGCTGCGACAACAACACCAACTGTGAGGCGATCCAGTTCTTCTCCGGCTATCAGACCGACGGCAGCGTGCGCTTGTCCAAGATCAACGAATGGAACACCAACAACCGTTTCGCCCGCGCCTATGTCTCTGCGGAAGGTTCTGCCCGGATCGAGATGGATGTGCTGCTGGGCAACAAGGGCATGAGCCCGGATGATTTTGCCGATGCGGTGGGGATCTGGAACCGCGCGGTGCAGGACTTCGAGGAATTCATCGACTGGTAACCCGGCCTGTCACCGGAACGTGACTCCGGGCCGCAAGATCAAACGCTAGGGTGGGGGCATGAGATGGATCATGCCCCTTTTCCTTTGCCTGATCGCAGGCGGTGCCGCGGCGGACAGCTGGCAGCTGCGTCCCGGCGACACGCCCTTTGCGCAAGCGGAACTGGAGGCGCTGCCGGGCCGGGCCTTCCGCTTTTTTGACGGCGGCGAGTCGCAATACGGCAGCGATGGCGCCTATGCCTATACCTACTCCGCCGAAAACGGCGGCGGCACCGCCTGGGGCACCTACCGGATTGCCGATGACGGCAGCATCTGTGTGGATTTCACAAATGGGTTCGGGCGCTGCGACCTGTTTGTCCGCAACGGCAGCCGGATCATTCTGATTACCGAAAAGGGCGAGAGGTTCCCGGTGCGTTAAAGCTTCTTGAGCAGTGCTGGCGTCGGCCAGGCGTCTGCGGGCAGGCCGAGGCGTTTCTGCTCTTTCTGAACCGCTACCCGGGTTCGGGCGCCGAGAATGCCGTCGATGTCGCCGACATTGTGGCCGCGGGCCTGCAGTTTCTGCTGCAGCTGCTTCATCTGGGCGCCGTTCAGCCCGCTGTCGGGTTTGCCGGCCTCATAGACGTCAGCGCCTTGCAGCCGGTTGGCGAAATACGCCGCCGTCAGCACATAGGTGAAGCTCTGGTTCCACTCGAAATAGACGTCGAAGTTCGGATAGGCGAGGAAGGCCGGCCCCTTGTGGCCTTGCGGCAGCAGCAGCGACGCGCGCAAGGAAGGCTCCGGCAGATTGCCATCGCGCGCGGCAACGCCCAGCTTGCGCCACTGGGCCACGGATTTCTTGTGCGCCGTGCCGCTATTGGACAGGTCCAGGCCTTCGGGGATGGTGACCTCTTGCAGCCATGGCTGGCCCGGCTGCCATCCCATGTGCGACAGCATCCGCGCGCCGGACATCAGCGCGTCAGGGGCGGAGGTCTTCAGGCTGACCTTGCCGTCGCCATCGGCATCGACGCCGTGCTGCAGGATATCGCCGGGCAGCATCTGCACCATGCCGATCTCGCCCGCCCAGGCGCCGGTGGTGTGTTTGGGGTCGAAATTACCCTGTTTGAACAGCTCCAGCGCGGAAAACACCTGCGGCCGGAACAGTTCCGGGCGGCGGCAGTCATGCGCCAGGGTGACCAGCGCGTCGCGGGTGTTGAAGTCGCCCTGATAGCCGCCGTAGTCGGTCTCAAACGCCCAGAAGGCCAGCAGAACGCCGCGGTCGATGCCATAGGTGCTCTCGATCCGCTGGAAGGTGGCGTCGTGCTTCTGCGCCATCTGACGGCCGAGTTTCAGCCGGTTCTGCGAGATCAGGCGGCGGGAGAAGTCGATGAAGGGCTTCTGGAACACGCCCTGGCCGCGGTCGGCCTTGAGCACGCGGGAATCCTGGCGGGTGCCGACAAAGAACGCATTGACCGTGGCGGTGTCATAGCCGGCCTGAACGGCCTCGTCCTTCATCAGTTTCACGAAGTTCTGAAAACCGCCGCCGCATTGGGCTGATGCTGCCGCAGGCAGCAGGGCCGCTGCGAGGACAAAGGGCAAAAGGCGCATGGTTCTGGCGCTCCTTGGTCTTACCGCTCCCACAGGGTCTTATGTGCTAGAAAACCGCGGCAATGGCAACCGTCAGGGCCAGCGCAAGCGCCCAGGCCTGCCAAAGGAGCGTAACGGAACGGGTGATGGTTTCGGCGCTGGCGCTTTTGGTGCCCTGTGCGTGGACCCAGGCGAAATCGCGCAACTCGCCGTCATAAGACCGCGGTCCGGCCAAGGAGGTGTCCAGCGCCCGCGCCATTGCAGCCTCCGGCCAGCCGGCATTGGGCGAGCGGTGCTTGCGGGCATCCCCGGCGATGGCGCGCCAGTGGCGCAGCTGGCCGCCGGCCGCCGCGATCAGCAGGCCGGTCAGCCGGGCCGGGATCAGGTTCAGCAGATCGTCCAGACGGGCAGAGGCCCAGCCGAAGTCTTCATAACGGTCGTTGCGGTAGCCGATCATGCTATCGGCGGTGTTGACCATCTTGTAAATGATCAGCCCCGGTAGCCCGGCGATGAGGAACCAGAAGGCAGGTGCAATGACCCCGTCCGACAGGTTCTCGGCGCCGCTTTCGATGGCGGAACGCGCGGCCTGCGGTGCGGTCATCGCGCCGGTGTCGCGGCTGACGATCATTGCCACGGCCTCGCGGCCTTCCTCCAGGCTGCTGCGCAGACCCTTGGCAACCGCGGCGACATGTTCGGTCAGGGACCGCTGGGCGATCAGGATTGCCGCCACCAGGATTTCCACCAGGGTGCCGGGCAGGGCCAGAAGTTTGCCAGCGAAGAAGCCGGCCAGAACCAGCGCCGATGCTGCCAGCACGCCATTGATGCGGCGGCTGGAGCCGGTGTTGAGCTTGCGGTCCAGAAAGCCGACCAGCTTTCCCATCAGCACTGCCGGGTGGGTCAGGCGCGACCACAGCCATTTCGGCTCCCCCAGGACAGCGTCCAGCAGCAGGGCAACGGCGAGCATTCCGGCAGTGGTCATAGCGCGGCCTCCAGCCGGTCCCAGCCGTCCGCGGGCGGCAGGCCAAGACGCAGGTAGGTTTTAGAGTAGGGAAAGATGCGGCTCCAGATATGGGCGCGGGCCAGTTTCCGCTGCCAGGCTTCGGCGTCATCCACATTGTAGAGCCGGAACAGATCGGTGCCGCCTGCCAGGCTGGCGCCCTTGGCAAGCACCAGCTCATCCAGCCGGACCGCATCCTGATGCAGCCGGGTGCGGGCTGCCTCTGCCCAGGCGTGATCCTGCAAGGCAAGCGCGCCTGTGCGCAGGGCCGGGCCGGACACCGCCCAGGGGCCCTGCCAGGTGGACAGCTGCGCAATCAGCTTGGGGTCGCCGATGGCAAAGCCCAGCCGCAGCCCGGCGAGGCCCCAGAACTTGCCAAAGCTCTTCAGTACCACCACGCCGGGACGGGCGGCCATGCGGATCAGGCTTTGACCGGGGCAGACATCGCAGAAGCTCTCGTCGATGACTGTCAGAGGCGCCTGCAGCTCATCCTCGCGCCACATGCGGCCATCCGGGTTGTTGGGGTGCACCGCAACCTTGGCTTCTGCCGGCCCATGCACCCTGACGATCCAGCCGCGGGCCTCGAAGGCGGCGGCGTGTTCATTGTAAGTGGGTTTGGTGATCTGCACCCAGCGCGGTTCGGCCAGGGCGGGCAATGCGGCAATCAGGGCCGAGGCGCCGGGCGCCGCCAGAACCGCAGCCTGATCCGGGATGTTCCAGAAGCTGCGGGCGGCTTGTTCCAGATCCGCCAGCGCGTCCGCATCCGGCAGCGCGCCCCAGTCGCCGGCGGAGAACTCCGGCAGAGTGTAGGGGTGCGGGTTGATGCCGGTGGACAGGTCCATCCAGCCGTCGCGGCCGCCGCCGAATTCGGCGATGGCGGCGCTCAGGTTGCCGCCATGATCGCGGGGCTGGGCTGCGGGGTCGTGAGAGAGGTCATGCATCGCGGTCGCCACCGGTGAGAGTTCATTCCGGCCCGGGCCGGATGCCGTCTGAGGCACTGCGCGTATTAACCTATGCTGCGCGGGGCGTGAACTCCCTATTTACGGCGGGGCAACGCCGCGGTGCGGCGTCAGCCGCGCCCGTGCGGCTCTTGCCAGTTGATCTCCGGGTTGATCGGGATGATCCGGTGCGGATTGATGGTGTCGTGGCTGTAGTGGTAGTGGCGCACGATATGCTGCATCCCCACAGTGCCGGCCACCCCTGGCCACTGGTACAGCTCGCGGGTGTAGGCCCAGAGGTTCGGGTAGTCCATCAGCCGCTTGCGGTTGCATTTGAAATGGGTGTGATAGACCGGATCGAAGCGCAGCAGGGTGGTGAACAGACGCCAGTCGGCCTCGGTAATGCGCTCGCCCAGCAGGTAGCGGTGCTGCGACAGCAGGTCCTCCAGCCAGTCCAGGCTTTCGAACAGCGGCTCTACCGCAGCGTCGTACGCCTCCTGCGAGGTAGCAAACCCGCATTTGTAGACGCCGTTGTTGATGGTGCTGTAGATGCGGGCGTTCACCGCCTCGATCGGCTCGCGCAGCTCTTCGGGCCAGTAATCATCGCTGTTGCCGGTGATCCCGTCGAAGGCCGAGTTGAACATGCGGATGATCTCGGCGCTTTCGTTGGAGACGATGGTGTTCTGCGCCTTGTCCCACAGCACCGGTACCGTCACCCGGCCGGTATATTCCGCATCCGCGCGGGTATAGACCTGATGCATATGCGAGCTGCCGAACAGGCTGTCGCCGGTGGCGCCGTGCTCGTCTGTTTCGAACGTCCAGCCCTCCCCCAGCATGTCCGGGTGCACGACGGAGACGGAGATGTGAGCCTCCAGCCCTTTCAACTGGCGGAAGATGAGCGTGCGGTGGGCCCAGGGGCAGGCCAGCGACACATAGAGGTGGTAGCGCCCGCTTTCCGCCTTGAAGCCGCCCTTGCCCGACGGGCCTGCGCTGCCGTCCGCGGTGATCCAGTTGCGGAACTGCGATTCGCTCCGCTTGAAGGCGCCGCCGGTGGATTCGGTGTCATACCACTGGTCGTGCCAATTTCCGCCGATCAAAAGGCCCATCGCGTCTGCTCCTGCTTCTGTGCAGGGCAAACATATGCAGACAAGGCGCGTGCGCCTATGCAAGCCAGCGCGCAGGCTGTCTGCACACCTGCACAGGAGCAACAAAATTGCGCGACCGTCAAATTTTCGAAAATGTTCACTTGATTTTATATATTTGTGACGCACCGTTGAAAGAAGGACCCGTGTAGACCCAAGCATTTGGAAGGCCGCTGATATGAACACCTACGTACCCAAAGCCGTGCAGGAAGCGCTGGACACCGCCCGCCTGCAGGGAATGCGGCGCAAGAGCCGTTTGCGGGTGATGGCGGATAATGAGCTGTATCCGGTGCTGCGGCTGTGGAAGACCGGTTTCTCGGTCGAAGCGGAAACCGCGCCGATGCTGCGCGGGCTGGTCGATATCTACGACGGTGCCCGCCATGTGTCGCAATGCCTGATCGTGGCCGGCGAGGAAGAGGGCGGCGAGATGCGCTATGAGTTCAAGCGCTCCACCCCGGCGGCGGATCAGGCGCCCCTGGATTTCTACAAGTCGCCGGACGGGCCGGCGGGGCTGATCCCCTTCGACCAGTCGCAGGGCAAGATCTGATCCGGCGCCCTAGGGCCGGATCTCCACTTCTGTCCCGATCTCTGCAAGGCGCCACAGCGTTTGCATCTGTTCATTGCTGACAGCAATGCAGCCGGCGGTCCAGTCGCCGGGCAGAGTGATCACATTGCCCACCGAATTGGGCTGTCCGTGAATGAAGATATCGCCGCCGGGGCTGACCCCTGCGGCCTTGGCGCGGGCGCGGTCCTCGGGTTGCGGATAGTTGATTCCCAGCGACAGGTGATAGGCGCTGTTGGGGTTGCGCCGGTCGATCCGGAAGATGCCCTCCGGCGTCTTGCCGTCGCCTTCCTGCTGTTTGTCGCCTGCAGGCGCAAAGCCCAATGCGATGGGGAACTCCAGCACCGTTTCTCCATCCCGGCTGGCGGTGAGGCGGCGGGCGGATTTCTCGATCAGGATGCGGTCGATACGGTCCACCGCCGCGGATAGCGGCGGAGGTGCGGGACGGGGGGCAAACGCCTGCCAGGCTATCCAGGCGGCGCCGGTCAGGACAACCAGCGCCAGCAGGCGCAGCAGGCGCTTCATGGTTACTGCAGGTCCGAGAAGGCAGCGGTCAGGCGGCGGCAGGCGTCCTCCACCCGCGACCGCTGAGTGGCGAGGTTGAAGCGCTCCATGAATTCGCCGCCGGTGCCGAAGCCGTCGCCGGGCGAGGTGGCGATTTTGGCGTCTTCGCGCAGCCGCTTGATGAATTCCTCGCGGCTCATGCCGGTGCCGGAGAAATCGACCCAGGCCAGATACGTCGACTGCAACGGCAGCGACTTCAGCCCCGGCAGCGCGTTCACGGTCTCGTCAAACAGTTTCCGGTTGCCCTCCAGATGGGCGATCTGGGCATCGACCCATTCGGCGCCTTCGGGCGAATAGGCGGCAGTGATCATCGCCACGCCAAGCGCGCTGGGGTCATAGTCCAGCGTGTTCTGGCGGTGCCGCATCGCCGCCCGCAGGTCCGGGTCCGGGATGATCATGTTGCCGGTGCGCTGGCCTGCGATGTTGAAGGTCTTGGAGGGCGCCGTCAGGGTGACGGTCCAGGGGCGCGCATCCGGCGCGGCGGCGTCCATCGGCACAAAGGTGCTGCCCGGGTAGACCAGGTCATGGTGGATCTCATCCGCGACCAGGATCAGCCCGTTGCGCTTGGCGAATTCCGCCACTGCGCGCAGCTCCTCCGGCGTCCAGACCCGGCCCGAGGGGTTCTGCGGCGAGCACCACAGCAGCAGCTTCTCTGTCCCGTTCAGGCGCGATTGCGCATCGTCCAGGTCCAGATTGTAGGTGTCGCCGTCGCGCGCCAGCGGGCATTCGGTCACCTTGCGCCCGGATTTATTCACCTTGTGGGCGAACTCATGGTAGACGGGCGAAAAGATGACGACGCCGTCGCCCGGTTCGCTCCAGACATCCAGGCAGAGCGCAATGGCATTGCCCAGACCTTGGGAGGTCAGCACCCAATCGGTTTCGATGTCCCAGCTGTGGCGGTTTTTCATCCACCATTGCACCGCCTTCAAATACTCCGGGTGCTGCCAGGAATAGCCGAACACGCCATGCTCTGCGGCTTGTTTGACCGCCTCGATCACGCAGGGCGCGGTCTCATAGTCTGAGTCCGCCGTCCACATCGCCAGACCGTCCTCGGGGGAGACGCCGAACAGCTGCTCCATCTTGTCCCATTTCGAACTGTGGGTGCCGCGGCGGTCTGTGGGTTTGTCAAAATTCATGTGGTGAACTCCCGTGTCGTTGGCAGCGAAGCTAACCGTTGCGGCGGCGCGTGCAAGGGGGGCGTTGCGATGGGGCTGCTGATCGCATACATGAAGCACATGAAAAGACCGATCCTGATCCATCCCGATCCCCGCCTGAAAAAGGTCTGCGTGCCTGTGCCGGACTTGAGCGATGAGTTGCGCGCGCTGGCGGATGATATGCTGGAAACCATGTATGCCGCGCCCGGCATTGGCCTGGCAGCGCCGCAGATCGGCATCCTGCAGCGGCTGATCGTGCTGGATTGCGTCAAGGAAGAGGATGGCGACCCGCGCCCTCTGGTGATGTTCAACCCCGAAATCATCTCTTCTTCGGACGAAACCAACGTCTATGAGGAAGGCTGCCTGTCGATCCCGGATCAATACGCCGAAGTGACCCGCCCCAAGGTGGTGGAGGTCGAATGGATGGACCGCGACGGCAAGGCGCAGCGGGAAACCTTTGACGGCTTGTGGGCGACCTGCGTGCAGCATGAGATCGACCATCTGAACGGCAAGCTGTTCATCGATTACCTGAAGCCGCTGAAGCGCCAGATGATCACCCGCAAGATGCAGAAGCTGAAGCGCGAACGCGCCCGCGCCTGAGGGAACACCAGACATGACCGTCCGCACCTGCCTGCCCTGGCCCGACAAGCGCCTGCGCACCAAGGCTGATGAAGTGACAGAGATCACCGACGAGATCCGCGAAATCTGGAAAGACATGGTCGACACGATGGAGGCGATGCCAGGCGTGGGTCTGGCGGCCAATCAGATCGGCGTGATGCTGCGGCTGGCCGTCGTGGACGGCTCCACCGAGCGCGGCCGCGCGGTGAAGCTGGCGAACCCGGAGATCCTGCACGCCTCTGTTGAGCTGCGCGAGCATGACGAGGCCAGCCCGAACCTGCCCGGCGTCTCCGCCAAGATCAAACGTCCGCGTGCGGTGACCGTCCGCTTCATCAATGAGCAGGGTACGGTGGACCGCAAGGATTTCGTCGGGATCGAGGCGACCTCGATCCAGCACCAGATCGACCACCTGAATGGCAGGATGTATTTCGACCATCTGAGCAAGGTGAAGCGCGACATGCTGATCCGCAAGGCGAAGAAGCTGAACGGCTGAGGCTGATCTAAATTCCCGGATCGCCTGCGGTCCGGTTCGCGCCCTGGCAGCAGGCTGCCGGGCAATCGGGGCAGGGATTTGCGGGCAGATTGCCCACCCTACGGAGGCATTGATGCGCATTATCTTCATGGGAACGCCTGACTTCTCAGTGCCGGTGCTGGATGCGCTGGTGGAGGCCGGGCACGAGATTGCCGCCGTTTATTGCCAGCCGCCCCGGCCTGCGGGCCGTGGCAAGAAGGACCGGCCCACCCCTGTCCACGCCCGCGCCGCGGCCTTGGGGCTGGAGGTGCGCCACCCGGTCTCGCTGAAAGGCGCGGAAGAGCAGGAGGCCTTTACCGCTTTGAATGCAGATGTGGCGGTGGTCGTGGCCTATGGCTTGATCCTGCCGCAGGCGGTGCTGGACGCGCCCGCGCATGGCTGCCTCAACATCCACGCGAGCCTTTTGCCGCGCTGGCGCGGCGCGGCGCCAATCCACCGGGCGATCATGGCAGGCGATGCCGAAACCGGCGTCTGCATCATGCAGATGGAGGCAGGGCTGGACACCGGCCCGGTGCTGCTGCGAGAGGCCACCGCGATCGGTGCAGAGGAAACCACCGCCCAACTGCATGACCGGCTTTCGGGGATGGGGGCCGGACTGATCGTTGAGGCCTTGCGGCGCCTGCCGGGGCTGACACCGGAAGTGCAGCCCGAAGAAGGCGTCACCTACGCGGAGAAGATCGACAAGGCGGAGGCTCAGATCGACTGGTCCCGTCCGGCGGCGGAAGTGGACCGCAAGATCCGCGGATTGTCACCCTTTCCTGGCGCCTGGTGCGAGATCGAAGGCCAGCGGGTCAAGCTGCTGGCGTCACGGATTGCGGAGGGGCAGGGCGTGCCCGGCGAGGTGGTGGACGACGCCCTGACCGTTGCCTGCGGGACCGGCGCGGTGCAGCTCTTGCGCTTGCAACGGGCGGGCAAAAGCGCGCAGGATCCGGATGTATTCCTGCGCGGCTTCCCGGTTCCGAAGGGTAGCCGCCTGTAACCGGAGGGTCTGATGCCCATAATAGCCCTGATCATCATCGGTGCCGCGGCGGGTTTCCTGGCAACCCGGCTGATGAAACTGGAAACCGACATCATCACCACGGTCTGCATCGGCATGGCCGGGGCGCTGGTCGGCGGCCTGGTGCTGCGCGCGCTGCTGGCGGTGATGGGCTTCATGGCAGGTTTCGTGGGCGCGGTGCTGGGCGCTCTGCTGCTGATCTGGCTTTGGCAGAAATACATACAGCGCTAGCAGCCCCGTCTAGCTGCGCGGCGGGCGGCTCTTGTAAACCGGCAGGTGCCAGCCGAATGTGATCGAGCCCGCGCGCAGGGTCCAGCAGACGATGGCGCAGGCGAGCAGGGCAAACCTCAGCTCTAGCCCTGCCGAGATTGCCAGCACGGCGGTGATTGCGCCGGCCATGGCGCAGGTGATGTACAGCTCGCCCTGTTTCAGGACCAGTGGCACCTCGTTGCAGACCACATCGCGCATCAGCCCGCCCAGCGAACCGGTGGCCATGCCCATCAGCACCACGATCACCGGCCCCTTTCCCAGCGCAATCGCGGCGCCCGTGCCGGCGGGCACGGCAACCGCCAGGGCAAAGCTGTCCAGCCAGATCACCCAGCGCAACCTGCTTTCCACCAGATGCGCGGTAAAGAACACTGCCACCGCGGCAGCCGCCGCGAGCAGGATGTAATTCGGGTCGCCGACCCAGAAAACCGGATCGCGATTCAGCAGCAGATCCCGGACCGTGCCGCCGCCGACGGCTGTCAGGCAGGCGACGAAGGCAAAGCCGACAATGTCGAGCTGCGCCCGGCTGGCGACCAGCGCCCCGGTCAGGGCAAAGACAAGCACCGAGGCGTAGTCGAGCAGGGTCAGAAAGCTCATGCGCAGGCCCTGCGCATCAGGCGCTTTTCTTCTTGAAGGGGGCCATGCCGGCCCGGGCCAGCTCATCCGCGCGCTCGTTTTCGGGGTGGCCCGCGTGTCCCTTGACCCATTCCCAGGTCACCTTGTGGCGGGCTTGCGCCTCGTCCAGCCGCTGCCACAGCTCGACATTCTTCACGGGCTTCTTGCTGGACGTCTTCCAGCCGTTCTTCTTCCAGCTGAAGATCCAGCCGGTGACGCCGTTCTTCACGTAGGTCGAGTCGGTCACCACGGTGATCGTGGACGGCCGCGCCAGGCTCTCCAGCGCGTTGATTGCGGCCAGCAGCTCCATCCGGTTGTTGGTGGTCTCGGCTTCGCCGCCGCTCAGTTCTTTTTCTTTGACGATGGTGTCACCGTCCATGGCGCGCAGCAGAACGCCCCAGCCGCCGGGGCCGGGGTTTCCAGAGCAGGCGCCGTCGGTATAAGCAAATAATTCAGGCATGCGCCGTCAGTACTACGAACTTTTGGGCAGTGCCAGCCAGACCTTTGTCCTCGCCGCGGCGGCTGCCAAGGACCGTGAAACCGGCGGTTTCGAGTTTTCCGCGCAGTTCTTCCTCGCTGTAGTAGGCATAGAACCGGCCCAGTTCATCGCGGCCCTCGCTCTCGCCCAGTTTCATCGCCAGGCATAGTGTCCCGCCAGCAGTCAGGGCCCGGTGCGCGGCGGACAGGTGAATGGCCAGCTCTGCCCGCGGCACATGCAGCAGGCTGAAACAAGCCCAGATGCCGTCAAAGACCGCCTCTGCGTCCAAGGCCTCAAACCCTGCGACCGTAACTTCGACCCCATAGGCGGCGCGGGCGGCTTCCGCCATTTCCGGCGAGGCGTCCAGCGCCGCCACCCGGTAGCCCGCATCCCGGAACCGCGCTGCCCAATGGCCGGGTCCGCAGCCGAGGTCCAGCACTGTGCCGTCCTCGGGGAGCCGGGCGGTGAAAGCGAGATAATCAGCTTCCTCGCCTTCATCCCCGCGGCCCGTAAAGCACTCGGCGTAGTCCGCGGCACGGTCGTCGTAGACGCTGATGGTTCTGTCGTCGCTCATCCGGTTTTCTCCGGCAGATGCATTCAGGCGCGTTCCGCGGCCAGCCGGGCGGCAAGGCCGGCAAAGACGGCGGCAAAGCCGCGGCTCATCCATTTCAGCACCCGCTCGCTGTTCAGCAGATACGTGCGGGCCTGGGCGGCAAACAGCCCGTAGAGCACGAAGATGGCAAAGGTCATCACCATGAACACCAGCCCCAGAACGGACATCTCCAGCGTGGCGCTGGCGGGATTGCCGCTCAGGAACGGCGGCAGCAGTGCCAGGAAGAACACCGACAGCTTGGGGTTCAGGATATTGATCAGCGCCCCGCGCCAGGCGATTTTCCAGCCGGGCTGGCTGGTGCGTTTCGAGGAAACTGCCAGCGCGCCGCCGCTGCGCAGCGCCTGCCAGGCGAGGTACAGGAGATAGGCAACACCCGCGGCCTTGACGATCTGGAACAGCAGGGCGGAGCTGTGCAGCACCGCCGCCAGCCCCAGCGTGGCAGCGGCCAGATGCGGAACAATGCCGAAGGTGCAGCCGATTGCGGCCCAGATGGAAGCGCGCCAGCCTTGGCCGAGGCCAAGCGCGAGCGTGTAGATGACACCCGTGCCGGGCGCGAGGACGACAACAAAGGCGGTAATCAGAAAGTGCAGCGTGATCATCAATATGGCTCCAGAAATAATGCCCGGGGACTAATGCGTAACACGGTTAACCCGAAGCGGGTGCAATTTCTGTAACCTGGGTTGCCTTCAGCGGGCTTTCAATCACGCAGGCTGCCGCAACGCGCGGGGCACCTTGAACTCGACGGTCTCAACCGCGGTTTCCACCACTTCGACCGTGACGTCATAACGCTCGCGGAAGGCGTCGATTACCTCGTTGACCAGCAGTTCGGGTGCAGAGGCGCCGGCAGTGATGGCGACCGAGCGGATACCCTCCAGCGCGCGCCAGTCGATGTTTTCGGCGCGCTGCACCAGTTGGGCGTAGCCGCAGCCGTTCTTGGCCCCGACCTCCACCAGGCGGCGGGAGTTCGAGGAGTTTGGCGCGCCGACCACCAAGAGGGCATCCGCCTTGGGCGCCACCGATTTCACCGCCTCTTGGCGGTTGGTGGTGGCATAGCAGATGTCTTCCTTGTGCGGGCCGATGATGTTGGGGAAACGCTCTTCCAGCGCCGCAACGATGCCCTTGGTGTCATCGACCGACAGGGTGGTCTGGGTGACATAGGCCAAACGGTCCGGGTCGCGCACCTCAACCGTCGCCACATCAGCCGCGGTTTCCACCAGCAGCACCTCGCCCTCGGGCAGCTGGCCCATGGTGCCGATGGTCTCCGGGTGGCCCTTGTGGCCGATCATGATCATCTGCAGCCCGGCCTCGGCGTGGCGCTGGGCCTCGATATGCACCTTGGAGACCAGCGGGCAGGTGGCATCGACATAGATCATTTCACGCGCTTCGGCCGCGGCGGGCACTGATTTCGGTACGCCATGCGCGGAGAAGATCACCGGCCGGTCATCAGGGCATTCGTCCAGCTCCTCGACAAACACCGCGCCTTTTTCGCGCAGGCTGTCGACCACGAATTTGTTGTGCACGATCTCATGGCGCACATAGACCGGCGCCCCCCATTTTCCGATCGCCATCTCGACAATCTTGATGGCGCGGTCCACTCCGGCGCAAAAGCCGCGCGGTGCGGCGAGGTAGAGGGTCAGGGCTGGCTTGGTCATGGGCGTCTCCTTGCGCGCCAGAGGTAAGCACTTCAGACCGCGAGGTCCAGTGCCGCGGGCGCCTCACGCGGATGTGATTTCAGCTTCCAGCGCCGGAAGGCGGCAGGGAGTGCTATCGCAAATCAGAACGGGAGGCGGAATTGATGGGGGCAATCACAAGGGCTGCGGCCTTGGTGCTGGCGGGCGGGGGCGGCGTCGGGCTTGCAGCTGTGCAGGGTCAGGCAGCAGGCATCCTGCCGTATGACAAACCGGCTGCCGTCGAAGCGGGCAGGGCGGTCTATGATGAAAATTGCGCCAGCTGCCACGGTAATACCCTGCAGGGGGAGCCGGACTGGCAGTCAAGGGACGGCGAGGGGTATCTGCCTGCGCCGCCTCTGGATGAGACCGGCCATGCGTGGCACCATCCGGATGAGCAGTTGCTGGAAGTGGTCAGGAAAGGCGTGGCGGCAATTGCCGGCAATGGCTACAAAAGCCGCATGACCGGCTTTGGCGGCGTGCTGAGCGAAGAGGAAATGCTTCAGGCGCTCGCCTATGTCAAAAGCAGCTGGCCTGCGGCCACCGTTGCCCGCCACAATCAGATCAACAGCCAAGAGCACGCGCACAACTGAGTTGTTCCGGAACAGGCGCCACCCCATCTGGCGTCTGTTCCGGGCTGTTTTCCAGCGTCTCCGATCAGCCGTGGGCGGCTGTCGCGGAGCGCGGCTCGCTCTGCTCGCGCGGCGGGCGGCCGATCACGTCGCGTAGCTCCTCCAGCTCAATGAAGTTGTCGGCCTGGCGGCGCAGGTCGTCAGAGATCATCGGCGGCTGGCTGCGGATGGTCGACACCACCGAAACCCGAACGCCTTGGCGCTGCAGGCTGGCAATCAGCGGGCGGAAGTCCCCATCGCCCGAGAACAGCACGATATGGTCCACCCGCGGCGCCAGCTCCATGGCATCGACCGTCAGTTCGATGTCCATGTTGCCCTTGACTTTGCGGCGGCCCATGCTGTCGGTGTATTCCTTGGCCGGTTTGGTGACCATGGTGAAGCCGTTGTAATGCAGCCAGTCGACAAGCGGCCGGATCGGCGAATACTCGTCGTTCTCGAGCAGAGCGGTGTAATAAAAGGCCCGCAGAAGCTTGCCGCGGCGCATGAATTCCTGCCGCAGAAGCTTGTAGTCGATATCAAACCCAAGCGCCTTCGCTGCGGCGTATAGGTTTGATCCGTCTATGAACAGCGCGAGCCGTTCGTCCTTGTAAAACATCAAATTTTCCTTCCGGTATATCCGCTTCGGCCGGGGAGTCCGTGAGTGAATGCCTGAAATCGGCGAAACGGGTAGACTTAATGTAAGTTATTTGTCATTTGCCGCAAGTATGCTGTCCGTTGAATGGGGTCAAAGATGGCCGCAAACCGTAAAACAGCGCTGATTGCTCTTGGCGGCAACCTGCCGGCTGACGCTGATGCGCCTCAGATCACGCTGTCAAAGGCCATCCGCGCGCTGCAGTCGGAGGATATTGCCCTGCGCTGCGTGTCCAGGTTCTTCCAGACGCCTTGTTTCCCGGCGGGGGCGGGGCCGGACTACGTGAACGCCGCGGTTTCGGTGGAAACCGGGCTGTCCGCGGGCGATCTTCTGGCACGGCTGCACCAGGTCGAGGCGCAGTTTGCGAGGGTGCGGGAACAGCGCTGGGGGATGCGGACGCTGGATCTGGACCTGGTGGACTATGGTGGCGCGGTGCTGCCGGACGAGGCTGGATACGCGCGCTGGCAGGGGCTGCCTTTGGACCAGCAGATGCAGGAGGCGCCGGGGCAGCTGATCCTGCCGCATCCGCGCATTCAGGACCGCGCCTTTGTGCTGGTGCCGCTGGCTGACATTGCACCGCGCTGGCGCCACCCGGTCCTGCAGAAATCCGTAACGGAGATGCTGGCCGAACTGCCGCCGCAGGACGTGGCTGAGGTGGCACCGCTCTGAGCCGCGCAATGCGTTGTTTTCCGCCCTTGTCAAGAGAAAGATATGGGCGTAAATGTCTGCCTTCTGGACCAGGAATGAAATGGAGAGTCGCTGATGGCCCGCGTGACGGTTGAAGATTGCGTCGATAAAGTGCCGAACCGCTTTGAGCTGGTGATGCTGGCTGCGCACCGTGCCCGCGAAATCTCGGCTGGTGCCCCGATCACCGTCGAGCGCGACAACGACAAGAACCCGGTTGTTTCCCTGCGCGAGATTGCCGACGAGACCCAGAGCGCCGATGAGCTGCGCGAGCGCCTGATCGAGAGCAACCAGACCCAGATTGAAGTGGACGAGCCGGAAGAAGATTCCATGGCTCTGCTGATGGGCGCGGACAACGACAAGCCGGCCGACGACGACATGTCGGAAGAGAAACTGCTGCGCGCGCTGATGGAGGCCCAGGGCCAGGGCTGAGGCGCGCGTCTGGATTTTTGAGGCTGCGGACCGGACATGATTTCCCCTGACGACCTGATTGCTCTGGTCCGCAACTACAATCCCAAAACCAACGCGGACAGGATCGCCGAAGCCTATGCCTTTGGCGAGCAGATGCATGAGGGGCAATTCCGCCATTCGGGCGAGCCCTATTTCACGCATCCGGTGGCGGTGGCCGCCATCCTTACCGAACAGCGCCTGGATGATGCAACCATCATCACCGCGCTGCTGCACGACACCATCGAAGACACCAAGGCCAACTACGAAGAAGTCGCCCGCCGCTTCGGCGATGAGGTGGCGATGCTGGTCGATGGCGTCACCAAGCTGACCAACCTGCAGCTGTCCAGCCGTGAAACCAAGCAGGCGGAGAACTTCCGCAAGCTGTTCATGGCGATGTCCAAGGACCTGCGGGTGATTCTGGTGAAGCTCGCCGACCGTCTGCACAACATGCGCACCATCAAGGCGATGCGCCCGGAGAAGCAGGCCCAGAAGGCACGCGAGACGATGGATATCTATGCGCCGCTGGCTGGCCGCATGGGTATGCAGTGGATGCGCGAGGAGCTGGAGGACTTGGCCTTCCGCGTGCTGAACCCGGAAGGGCGCCAGTCGATCATCCGCCGCTTTGTGACCCTGCAACGCGAAACCGGCGACGTGATCCACCGGATTACCGGCGATATGCGGCTGGAACTGGAAAAAGCGGGCATTGAAGCAGAGGTCTTTGGCCGCGCCAAGAAACCCTATTCGATCTGGCGCAAGATGCAGGCCAAGGATCAGGGCTTTTCGCGGCTTTCGGACATATATGGCTTCCGGGTGATTACCCTGTCCGAAGAAGACGCCTACCGCGCGCTGGGCGCCATCCACCAGCGCTGGCGGGCAGTGCCGGGGCGGTTCAAGGACTACATCAGCCAGCCGAAGTCGAACGGCTACCGGTCGATCCACACCACCGTTTCGGGCCGTGACGGCAAACGGGTGGAGGTGCAGATCCGCACCCGCCAGATGCATGATGTGGCGGAAACCGGGGTTGCAGCGCATTGGTCCTACCGGGACGGGGTGCGCACCGAGAACCCCTTTGCGGTGGATCCGGCCAAGTGGATCGCCTCGCTGACCGAACAGTTCGACGCAGAGGACGACCACGACGAATTCCTCGAGGCCGTAAAGCTCGAGATGTATTCGGACCAGGTGTTCTGCTTCACGCCCAAGGGCGATGTGATCAAGCTTCCCAAGGGCGCCACGCCGATCGATTTCGCCTATGCCATCCACACCCGTATCGGCCACGCCTGCGTCGGTGCCAAGGTGGACGGCATCCGGGTGCCGCTGTGGACCCGGCTCAGGAACGGCCAGTCGGTGGATGTGATCACCGCCGAGGGCCAGACCCCGCAGGTCAGCTGGCTGGAAATCGCCACCACCGGCAAGGCCCGCACCGCCATCCGCCGCGCCCTGCGCGAGGCGGACCGGGCACGGTTCGTGAAGCTGGGCCACGAACTGGCACGTTCGGCGTTTGAACACGTCGGCAAGAAGGCCACGGATAAGGCATTGGAAACTGCTGCCCGCGCCCTCCGCGCTAGCGGGGTGAATGAGCTGCTGGCGCGGCTGGGTGCGGCAGAAATCACTGCGCATGATGTGGTGCAGTCAGTCTACCCGGAACTGACCACCACCGGCGACAGCGACGAAATTTCCCCGCGCCGCGCGGTGATCGGTCTTGAGCCGGGCCAGAGCTTTGAGCGTGCGGCCTGCTGCCAGCCGCTGCCGGGCGAGCGCATCATCGGCATCACCTACCGCGGCCGCGGGGTGGTGGTGCACGCCGCCGATTGCGACAAGCTGGGCGAATTCGAGGACCAGCCGGAGCGCTGGATGGACGTGCATTGGCACAGCGGCACCCACCCGGCGGTCTATGGCACCACGCTGGAGCTGACCATCGGCAATGACGCCGGGGTGCTGGGACGCATTTGCACATTGATCGGCGAGAAAAAGGCCAATATCTCGGACCTTGAATTTGTAGACAGGAAACCAGACTTTTACCGGCTCATGATCAATGTGGAGCTGCGGGATGTGGAGCAGCTGCACTCGCTGATGCTGACGCTCGAGGCGGAAAGCGATGTTGCCGCGGTGGCGCGGTTCCGGGAGCGGCCGGAAGAGCGCCACTTTCCGGGGTAAGCCGCTGAAATTCTGAGCCGGAAACTGGGAAGGACGGACAGCTTTGGTATTCAGGCGCCGGGACAGACGTCCGCCCCTCCGGGTGCTGGCGGACTTTCTCTGGCCGCGCGGCGGCTGGGGCCGGGCGTTCCTGTATGTGAAGCACCGGGTGCGCCGCCTGCCTGATTCGCCCGAACGCATCGCCCGCGGCATCTGGGCCGGGGTGTTCACCACCTTCACACCGTTTTACGGGCTGCATTTCTTTATCGCTGCATTCATTGCCCGGCTGATGAACGGCAATATCCTGGCCTCGCTCAGCGCCACCTTCTTCGGCAACCCGCTGACCTATGTGCCGATTGGCGTCGCCTCCCTGCAGACCGGGCACTGGCTTTTGGGAACCGAGTTCGACCAGGAGGTCGACAAATCCCTGGTGGGCAAGTTCCTGGCGGCCGGCGGCGATCTGAAGGACAACCTGATTGCCCTTTTCATGGACCGGCCCGCCGATTGGCAGGGGTTGCACCTGTTCTATAATGAGGTGTTCTATCCCTACCTGATCGGCGGCATCATTCCGGGCGTTATCGCCGCCACGGTCTGCTATCTGCTCAGCCTGCCGGTGATCCGGGTTTACCAGCAGCGCCGCCGGGCCAAGATCAAGGCCAAGTTCGAGGCGATCAAGAAACGCGCCGAGGTCGACACCGGCGTCTGAGCCAGGCGCCGGGATTGTACCAATATTGCCTGCAAGCTTGCTCTTGCCCGTTCTGTGCCTAGTCTTTGTGCCAAGCCTTTGACTTCAGACGGATGAGATACCTCTCATGACAGATAACAAGCTGCGCCTGGGCGTGAATATCGACCATGTGGCCACCGTGCGCAACGCCCGCGGCGGCGCCTATCCGGATCCGGTCCGCGCCGCAAAACTGGCCGAGGAAGCCGGCGCCGACGGCATTACCGCGCATCTGCGAGAAGACCGCCGCCACATCACCGACACCGATATTGATGCGCTGATGGAGGCGCTGAACGTGCCGCTGAACTTTGAGATGGCCGCGACCGAGGAAATGCAGAAGATCGCCCTGCGCCACAAACCGCACGCGGTCTGCATCGTGCCGGAGAAACGCGAGGAGCGCACCACCGAGGGCGGACTGGAAGTGGCGCGCGAGGAAAACCGCCTAGCCCATTTCATCGCGCCGCTGCGGGATGCGGGCTGCCGGGTGTCGATCTTCATCGCAGCTGACCGGAAGCAGATCGATGCCGCCCACCGTATTGGGGCGGAGGTGATCGAACTGCACACCGGTGCCTATTGCGACTACTACGCCGAGGGCCGGTTCGAGGACCGCGACCGCGAGTTGGAGGCGCTGCGGGACATGTCTGCCTATGCCCATTCTCTGGGATTGGAAGTGCACGCGGGCCACGGCCTTACCTATGACACAGTGCAGCCGGTTGCGGCCTTTCCGGAAGTGCGCGAACTGAACATCGGCCACTTCCTGATCGGCGAGGCGATCTTCCGCGGCCTGACCCCGGCAATGCAGGAAATGCGCCGCCTGATGGACGCCGCCCGCGGCTGACAGCCGCCTGACGGATCAGGGCCGGGGCAAGGCTTCACCGCCGCCCCGGCCGGTTTTCACACGCGCATGGTGCGGGTCATTCCAGCTTGCCGGGCAGGCTCAGGTCGCCCGACGCAATGTCGAACACATCGGTCACACACAGCAGCGGCGCGTGGATGTTCGCGTTGACCTGCAGCCCGGCCGTCACCCCGTCAAACGCCAGGGCCTTTGCCGCAAGCGGCACCGTCAGGCTGACCTCCTTGCCGTTCAGGACCGGAGAGTAGCCTGGGCTGTCGATGTAGAGCGGCAGTCCCGGCCAGGTCGCGGGCAGCGCGGGAGTTGCGCCTTCGGGAATGTCCTTGACCGACAGCATCCCCTCGCCGCAGCCGTCGTTGGCGGTCAGCACGACCCAGTGGCTGTGCCAGCCGGCCCCGTCATTGGCCAGATCGCCATCTCCGTTCTCGTCGAACAGCGGCGTGTCGTCAAAATCCGGATGCGCGGTGGCGACCAGCGCCAGCGTGCCGCTGCCGGCTTCAAAGCCAGCGACTGAGGGATCCAGCGACAGCGGCCAGACGTAGGCCTGCACCCCGGCACCACCCAAGGAACCAGTGGCGGTCGGCACCGTGCTGCCAGCCTCGCCGCCGGTTTCCATCCGGAAGGTGACATGCCCGCCGCTGCGGCTGGCATGCACGCTGCGGATGTCGGTGTCCGGCGCAATCCCTTCTTTGGCTTCTGACAGCAGTTCAGCATGCGCAGCGGCGTGGCTGCCGCCCGCCTGTGCGGCTTGCCCGGACGCCAGCGCGGCAAGTGCCACTGCGTAAATCGCAAGTTTCATTTCGATCTCCTTAATTTCGACTCGATGTCATATCGATAGTATCGAGTCGAAAGTATTGCAATGATAATTTTGACTCGCTATCAAGCTTGCATGACAGCGGCATATGAAATCGCCAGCCTGCTTGACCGGCTCTCGCGCCTGCATGGCACCGGGCGCCGGGCTGCCGGGCTGAACCCGGCGCAGGCTTCGGCTCTGGACTATCTTGCGCGGGCCAACCGGTTCTCCAGGACGCCGTCGGCGGTGGCCGACTACCTGTCGGCGACCCGCGGCACGGTTTCCCAGACACTGAAGTCGCTGGCCGCCAAGGGTTTGGCGCAAGAAGGGCCGGGCGGCAGCGACCGGCGCTCCCGGCGCTATGACCTCACGCCGCAGGGGCAAGCCGTGGCAGAAGCACTGGACGCAGTACCGCCAGCGGACTTGACGGACCGCCAGATGGAGGACGTGCGGGATGCGCTGCGGCAGCTGGTCAGGGGCATGATCGAGGCCCGCGGCGGGCGCAGTTTCGGCCTCTGCCGCAGCTGCCGCCATCACCGTGCATCAGTGCAGGGCGCCCATTGCGCTCTGCTGGACGTGCCGCTGCGGGATGAGGAAACAACGCAGATCTGCCAGGAGCATGAGCCAGGCATTGCGAAAAATGCGCGGCCGGATGGCTGCACTGGGAGAGGGTGAAAATGCAAGTCAATCTGATCCGGTACGGGCTTTGGTGGATGGGGGCCTCAGTTGCGATGCTGCTGGCAGGCCTCCTGTTGGCGCAGTTCGGCATCGGCATGCCGGCCGGGCTGGCAACGGTGCTGCCGCCGATGGTGGCTTCGGTTGCCGAAGGCATGCGCATTGCCCGGGCCACCCGCGCGCCTTTGCCGGGCAGGGACGCCTGGGTCTGCGCAGCGGCAATGACCGGGGTGGTGGCGGTGCTGACCGTCATCCAGCTGCCGCTCTACTGGAACAGCCCGATGGTGACCGAGGCGCGGCAGACAATTCCCTTTGTCTATCTCGCCGGGATCTTCCTGCTCCTGCTGGCCGTCATCCTGATGGTCAACCGGCTGTTCCTGGGCCACGGCATCAAACTGGGCCTCAAGCGGCTGGAAGAATGATCCTGGGCATCGGAACCGACCTCGCCAATATCGAGCGCATCCAGCGCACGCTGGACCGCTTCGGCGACCGCTTCCGCAACCGCGTGTTCACCGACGTGGAGCAACGCAAAGCCGAGCGCCGCCGCGATGTGGCCGGCACCTACGCCAAGCGCTGGGCGGCCAAGGAAGCCTGTTCCAAGGCGCTGGGCACCGGCCTGCGCATGGGCATCGCGTGGAAGGACATGGCGGTCAGCAATTTGCGGACCGGCCAGCCGGTGATGCATGTGACCGGCTGGGCCGCCGAGCGGCTGCAACAGATGACCCCGCTCGGCCATGAGGCGGTGATTCACGTGACATTGACCGATGACCACCCCTGGGCGCAGGCCTTTGTGCTGATCGAAGCCCGCCCCATTGAGCCGAACCCGGCGGAATTGCCCGCCGGAACTTGACTTGCCCCCTTCAGGCCCGCATGTAGCCCCGGACCCTGTTTTCAAACCGGAGAGCCTGATGACGGCCAAAGCAAAGACCAGCAGTTCGATCATCGAGACGATCAAGACCGTCGTCTACGCGCTGCTGATCGCCGGTGTCTTCCGCACCCTGTTCTTCCAGCCCTTCTGGATTCCGTCCGGTTCGATGAAGGAAACCCTGCTGATCGGGGATTTCCTGTTCGTGAACAAGATGGCCTATGGCTATTCCTATGCCTCCTGCCCCAGCCTCCGCTTCCCGGCAATCGGGGTGAACATCGATGCCAAGAAGATCTGCGCTTTCCTGGACGGCGACAATACCCGCCTGATCGGCAGCGAGCCGGAGCGCGGCGACGTGGCAGTGTTCCGCCACCCCGTGAACGGCAACGACTTCATCAAGCGTCTGGTCGGCCTGCCGGGCGACAAGATCCAGATGAAGAACGGCGTGCTGTTCATCAACGGCGAGCCGGTCAAGCTGCAGGACGCAGGCGAGTTCGAGGAAGTGATGGAACGCCAGGGGCCGCAAGGTTCGATGCCGCGCTGCGAAAACCCGCCGGTAGGCCAGGGCGCCGTCTGCAAGAAGTCGCGCCAGGTCGAAACCCTGCCGGGCGGCACCGAGCATACCGTGCTAAACATCACCAACCAGGGCGTTGACCACACCAGCGTCTACCAGGTGCCCGAAGGCCACTACTTCTTCATGGGCGACAACCGCGACAACTCCTCGGACAGCCGCCTGCCGCAGTCCGCGGGCGGGGTTGGTTTCGTGCCTTACGAAAACCTGATCGGCCGCGCCGACCGGATCATGTTCTCTTCCGCCGGGCGCTCCATGCTCTATTTCTGGACCTGGCGCGGCGACCGTTTCTTCAAGGGGATCCAGTGAAGCTGTCCAAGGAACTGCGCGCGTTCGAGGAACGGATCGGGCACAAGTTCGCCCGCCCCGACCTGCTGCAGCGCGCCGTGACCCATGCCTCGGTGTCCTCCTCCACCCGCAAGGACAACCAGCGGCTGGAGTTTCTGGGCGACCGGGTTCTGGGGCTGGTAATGGCCACTGCGCTGCTGGAGCATGACAAGACCGCCACCGAGGGCCAGCTGGCGCCGCGCTTCAACGCGCTGGTGCGCAAGGAAGCCTGCGCCGACGTTGCCAAGGAGATCGATCTCGGCGCAGTGCTGAAGCTGGGCCGCTCCGAGATGATGTCCGGCGGCCGCCGCAAGCAGGCGCTGCTGGGCGACGCGATGGAGGCGGTGATCGCCGCGGTCTACAAGGACGCGGGCTTTGACGCCGCCGCCGAGGTGATTCTGCGTCTTTGGGGCAGCCGTATCCACCAGGTGGAAACCGACGCGCGCGACGCCAAGACCTCTTTGCAGGAATGGGCGCAGGCGCGCGGGCAGAAGCCGCCGTCCTATCTCGAGGTCTCCCGCAGCGGCCCGGACCACGCGCCAGTGTTCACCATCGCCGCGCGGCTGCAGGACGGCACCGAGGCGCAGGCCACCGCAGGTTCCAAGCGGCAGGCCGAACAGGCCGCTGCCAAGGCGCTGCTGGAACAACTCGGCTGATCCGTCAGACCACCCGGATATATCCGGCCAGCCCAGTCTTCTGATGCTCGATCACATGACAGTGGAACGCCCAGTCGCCGGGATTGTCTGCGACCAGTGCGATTTCGGCCACCTCGTCCTTCAACAGCAGCATGGTGTCGGTGACCAGAGGTGGCAGCTTGCGCAGGTTTGAGTTGATGGGCACAAACGCCAGCCCGTGCAGGTGGATCGGATGCAGGTTCGGCGACTCATTCCTCAGCCGCAGCACATAACTTTTGCCGCGCTCCAGCGTGGCCAGCGGCCCGGTTCCCTTGACCGCATCCCCGGCCCAAGGCGTGCGGTTGATAGACCAGAAGCTGTAGCCCATGGAGCCGCAATAGCCATCATTCGGCGGCCCGCCCTCCGGCGTCCAGCCGAAGACAAAGTCATGCACCTCCGCGTTCGAGAGGTCAGGACGTGAAACCGGGTTCGGCGGCAGCGGTTTCAACTCCCGCAGGTCCCGCTTGCGGTCTGCTCCAACCGAACGCAGCTGCGCCATGGTGCGGGCGGGCTGTCCCGGCAGCTCCGCCAGAAGATCCGCCGTTTGCCCTTCTCCCGCAGGCATTTGCACCGCAAAATCCACCCGCTGGCCCGGGCCGACCAGCAAAGGCTCCTCCCCTGAGGGCAGGGGCAGCTCAATCGCCACCGGATGCCCGTCCCAGGCAATGATCCGGGCCTGCTCCGTGCTCAGGTGCAGCTTGTAAATCCGCGTGGTGTCAGAATTCACCACCCTGAGCCGCACCAGCCCGCCCGCCGGATGGTCGTAAACCGGCGCCTGCAGCCAGTTCGCGGTCAGCACATTGCCATGCGTCCCGCCGCGGGCCGCGCCGCGCGCCGTGTAATAGGGCAGGAAGGTGCCGTCATCATTCAGCCGGAAATCCCGCAAGTTGACCGCCTGGTCGCCGTCGAACCCGGGATTCTCCGCCTCCTTGATCACCATCACGCCGGTCAGCCCATGCGCCATCTGCGCCATGGTCATGCAATGCGGGTGATACCAGTAAGTGCCGGCATCGGGCGGGGTGAACTCGTACTGTAAACTCTCCCCGCCTGCGATCGGCATCTGGGTCAGATAGGGCACCCCGTCCATCGCATTGGCAATCCGCAGCCCGTGCCAGTGCATCGCGGTGTAGTCTTCGGTGCCATTGGCCACCCGCAGCCGCATGGGTTTGCCCTGGGTGCCATAGAGGACCGGCGGCGGAGCATCCGGCGACAGGCTCACCAGCCCCTCAGTCGGTGTTTCACGGAAAGCGAAACGCGCAGGCTGTATGGTCAGCTGCTGCGTTTCCGCTGTGCCCGCCAGACTCCACCCGCTTGCGCCAACCATTCCGGCAGTTGCAGCAGTCCCAAGCAGAAAATCACGGCGGTTCATCAGGCAGGCCCCTTTATGTGTACTCAAAGAAAGGCCTGGCTTGCTGAACTGGCTCGGCGCTGCGGTATTGACACGGGATCTGCCACAGGTCTTTGACATAGGGCAAGCCTGTGCGGCTGTGCCTGAAACGCCGTTTCAAAACGCCTCTGGCCCCTGTGGGTAAAATCCTGTAGAGGCACTGATCTGCAAACAGGACCAGTTGAAATGACCACACGCGCCGGATTCGTTGCCCTGATCGGAGAGCCCAACGCGGGCAAATCCACCTTGTTGAACCGCATGGTCGGGGCCAAGGTCTCAATCGTGACCCACAAGGTGCAAACCACCCGCGCCCGCATCCGTGGCGTGGCGATGGAGGGCGACGCGCAGCTGGTGTTTGTTGACACGCCGGGGCTGTTCAAACCCCGCCGCCGATTGGACCGGGCGATGGTGGCTGCCGCCTGGGGCGGTGCCGCGGACGCTGACGTCGTCGTGCTGATGGTCGAGGCCCACCGCGGCATCACCGAAGGCGTCGAAACCATCCTCGAGGGCCTTGGCGAAATCGGCGAGGGCCGCACCGTGGCGCTGGCGATCAACAAGATCGACAAGGTGCCGGCTGAAAAACTGCTGGGCCTCACCCAGGACCTGAACAGCCGCTATGAATTTGCCGAAACTTTCATGATCTCGGCAGAGCGCGGCCATGGCGTCGACGACCTGCGCCAGTGGCTGGCGGGCAAGCTGCCGGAAAGCCCCTGGCTCTACCCTGAGGACCAGATCGCCGACCTGCCGATGCGGATGATCGCGGCGGAAATGACCCGCGAGAAGCTGACCCTGCGCCTGCACCAGGAACTGCCTTACCAGCTGACCGTCGAGACCGAGAAGTGGGAAGAGCGCAAGGACGGCTCGGCCCGCGTCGACCAGATGATCTATGTGGTCCGTGACGGCCACAAGGGCATCGTGCTGGGCAAGCGCGGCGAGACCATCAAATCCGTCTCCCAGGCTGCCCGCGCCGAGCTGGAGGAATTCCTGGGCCGCAAGGTGCACCTGTTCCTGCAGGTGAAGGTGCGCCCGAACTGGCTGGAAGAAGCTGAGCGCTACTCGGAAATGGGCCTCGACTTCAAGGACGGCAACTGAAGCGCCCCATGCTTTTCACCTTTGTGAAAATACTCCCGCCGGAGGCTCCCGCACTACCGGCAGGCGCTGTCACAGGCGGGCGCGCGGCATGACCCGCCTCACCGCCCGGTTCTGGGTCGACGCCTATCTGGCCCGCCTGCGGTTCCAGGACATCCCGGCCTTCATCACGTCGCACGGCGACGACACCGCCGGCGCGGTTCTGGTCAAGCTCAACTCGCTCGACGGCCAGGCCCGGGCCTTCCACCGCACCTATGATCTGATGAGCGGTGACCGCAAATGGGATGAACTGGCCGCCGGGGCAGAAACGGAGGTTGATGCCTCGATCCGCCGCCAGCGGGAGTTCGACCCCGACCTCTGGGTGATTGAGGTCGAGGATCGGCAGGGCCGCCACCTGCTGGGCGAACCCGGCCTGGAATGACCCTGCGGCTTGCAGCCCGCCCGGCAATGCGTTCTGGTAGGGCGGACCGCAGGACAGGGAGGCCCGGAGTTGGAGTGGCGTGATCACGGCATATTGCTTTCGGTGCGCCGCCATGGCGAAAGCTCGGCCATCATCGACGTCTTCACCGAAGAGCACGGCCGCCACGCGGGTGTGGTGCGCGGCGGCGCCGGCCGCCGGATGGCCCCGGTCCTGCAGCCCGGTGCGCAGCTGGACGTGACCTGGCGGGCACGGCTGGAGGATCACCTGGGCAGCTACCACGCCGAACCCCTGCGCAGCCGGGCTGCTGCGGCGCTCTCCGGGCGGCTGGCGCTGGCCGGGCTCAACACAGTCACGGCGCTGTTGTCCTTCTGCCTGCCGGAGCGCGAGCCGCACGCCGATCTTTATACCCGCAGCGAACGGCTGCTGGACCTGCTGGGGAATGAGGCGCTCTGGCCGCTCGCCTACTTGCGCTGGGAGATGGCGCTCTTGGAGGAGATGGGCTTTGGACTGGACCTGTCGGCTTGTGCAGTCACCGGCAGCCGCTTCGAGCTGGCCTATGTCTCGCCGAAAACGGGGCGGGCTGTTTCACGTGAAGGCGCCGGCGGCTGGGCGGACCGGCTGCTGCCGCTGCCGCCAGTGATGCTTGGCCAGGGCAATGCTGACGATAGCGAAATCGTCCAAGCCCTGCGCACCACGGGTCATTTCCTGGAGGCGCATCTGGCCCCGTCGCTGGGCAATCACCCGCCGCCAGAGGCGCGCGCCCGGCTCATGGACCTGCTCAGCCGCCGTCTTTGAAGAGCATCTCGCGGCCTGCCTCATTGCTGAGGATCAGCACATCGCCCGTGACTTCCGCCAGCGTCATCTGCTGCAGCGCTTGCAGGAACGCAGCCTCAGCCTCCAGCTTCGGACAGGCCATGCGCGTCACCGCCAGCGGCCCGGTTTCAAACCAGGGATAGGGCGCGTCCTGGCTGCCCAGGAAATTGTTGCAGGGTCCCCGCCCGGCGATCTTGCCCGGCTCCGGAAACATCAGGGTGGCAGCGGCGGGAAAGGCAGCGCCGTCAATGACTTGCAGCTGCCATTCGGTGCCTGCGGCGCCATAGGCCGACAGGGTTTCATCGCGCGCGCAGGCGGTCAGCAGCAGGGAAGTGATCAGAACAGCACGCAGCATGAAAACCTCCGGTAACACTTTTTCAGCCACATTGAATGCCAGCTGCGGACCGCGCAAGAGCACAGCCGGCCTTTGGGCTCCTGCCCGTCAGTTGCTCCGGATGATCTCCGCGACCTTGCGGCCGATCTCGCTGCTGGCCTTGACCGACGGATGGATCATGTCCAGTGCGTGGTAGGAGCGGTCGCCGTATGGCACCAGGTCCTTGTTCGACAGGAAGAAGATTCCGTCATCCTGGGCCGCCAGCTGCCCGATACGGTCTTCCAGCTCGTTGCCCTCATCCCGGCAATGCTCGATCAGCGATCCCACCCCGGGGCTGCGCAAGTAGCCGACGTAAATGACCTTGGCGCCGGTCGCGCGCAGCTCCGACAGCATGCCGGGAATGGCGCCCTCGCGCCCGTCAGCTGAGATCAGCTTGTCCATCTTGCGACTGCAGGCAATGCAGCCGCAGCCGAGCCACAGGTCATTGCCGCCGCCGTTGACGATCACCCAGTCCCATTCGCCGGGCAGGTACTGCTTGCGGATGTTCATCCCGGCGGCACCGGAAATGGGCAGCTTGTAAATGATCCGCGCGGCAGAGACTGAGCGGTCCACCACCGGTTCCTGCAATTCCCGCGCCACCGTGTCCGAAATGGATTTGCCCGCGAGGCCGTGCCAGGCCAGCAGTGAATCCCCCATTGCCAGAATGCGGGAGGGCTGGTCCGCGGGCACCGTATCGCCGCAGGCGGACAGCAGAAACAGTAACGGCAGAAGGAGGCGGCGCAAGAGTGTCATACCCCTTGTTAAACACGTTTCACCCGGGAGCGAATAACCAGGATCGGAAACAGTATTTTTTTACGCTGCGGTTGCAGGCCGGACGCATCCAAAGCGGTTCCGGGCTCGGCAAAAAAAGCCCGGCGCGAACGCCGGGCAAGAAGGGGATTGCTCCCCTGCGGTGGTCACTGGCGGGGCTCAGCCCAGCAGGCGGCGGGCGATGACCTGCGCCTGAATTTCCGCGGCACCCTCGAAGATGTTGAGGATGCGGGCATCGCACAGCACCCGGGAGATCTTGTATTCCATCGCAAAGCCGTTGCCGCCGTGGATCTGCAGCCCGTTGTCGGCTGCCGCCCAGGCAACCCGCGCGCCCAAGAGCTTGGCCATGCCGGCTTCCAGGTCGCAGCGGTGGCCGTGGTCCTTTTCCCAGGCCGAGAAATAGGTCAGCTGGCGGGCAATCATGATCTCCACCGCCATCATCGCCAGCTTGCCGGAGACCCGCGGGAAGTTGATCAGCGATTTGCCGAACTGCTTGCGCTCCTGCGCGTACTGCATGGCGATGTCCAGCGCCGACTGCGCCACGCCGATGGCACGGGCCGCGGTCTGGATACGGGCCGATTCAAAGGTTTCCATCAGCTGCTTGAAGCCCTTGTTCTCCTCGCCGCCCAGCAGGTTTTCCTGCTTCACGTGGAAATTGTCGAAGCCGAGCTCGTATTCCTTCATGCCGCGGTAGCCCAGCACCTCGATCTCGCCGCCGGTCATGCCGGGGGTGGGGAAGGGGGCCTCGTCGGTGCCCGGGGTCTTCTCCGCCAGGAACATCGACAGCCCGCGGTGGTCGGTGGTGTTCGGATCGGTGCGCGCCAGCAGGGTCATCACATGGGTGCGGGCGGCGTGGGTGATCCAGGTCTTGTTGCCGGTGATCTTGTAATCGCCGTTTTCGTCCTTCACCGCGCGGGTGCGCAGGGAGCCGAGGTCGGAGCCGGTATTCGGCTCGGTGAAAACGGCGGTGGGCAGGATTTCGGCACTGGCCAGTTTCGGCAGCCAGTTGGCCTTCTGCTCGTCGGTGCCGCCGCACAGGATCAGCTCCGCCGCGATTTCCGAGCGGGTGCCCAGAGAGCCGACACCGATATAGCCGCGCGACAGTTCTTCGGAAACCACCACCATGGAGGCCTTCGAGAGGCCGAAGCCGCCGTATTCCTCCGGGATGGTCAGGCCGAAGACGCCCATCTCGGCCAGCTCCTCGATCACCTCCATCGGGATTAGCTCGTCCTTCAGGTGCCACTCATGGGCGTTCGGCTCGACCTTCTCCACAGCATAACGGCGGAACTGGTCGCGGATCATCTCCAGCTCTTCCTCCAAACCTGAGGCGCCGAACATGGTGGAACCAGCCTGTTCCTCCATCAGCTCCACCAGACGGGTGCGGGCGGACTGGCTGTTGCCCTTCTCGCAGAGCGTCATCACCGCAGGCACCATCAGCGCACGCTGGGCGTCCTGGCTCAGGCCCAGGTCCTGCAGGCGGATGATCTCGCCCTGGTTCATCTGGATGCCGCCGTAGACCTGCCACAGGTATTCGCCAAAGCCGATCTGGTGGAGCAGCTGCTCCATCTCGCCGAACTTGCCTTCGCCGTCCAGCTTCTCAGCCCATTTCTGCATCTGGCGCAGCGAGTAGACGTAAGTTGCAAGCCAGGACAGCCCGTGCGCTGCGACCTGGTTTTCCTCGATCAGCTTGCCGGAAACGCGGCCGTCGCTGCTCACCATGTCCTTGACGGAGGCGCGCGCGGCCTCAAGCAGCTGGTCCAGCGGTTCCAGCGCTGCGCCGGTCAGCGCCAGCAGGTCGGGAATGAGAGTCGGTTTCATATGCAAGTCCTGTCCGTCGTGGGCCATGAATCAGATCCTTCTTCGGTCGCCCGGTGGTAAATCATTTTGCAGGTGCAGCGCAACAAAAATACTAACGAGTGCGTCATTTGGATCAAATCTTGCGTGTTGATTTTGCCCGTGCAGCACGCTGCGGATGTGATAGAGCGGAAGGATGACCGCATTGTTTTCGCTTCTTTCCCCGGCAGAGCTGGCAGCGGCCTTTGGCATCGCGCTACTGGCAGGCACGGTCAAAGGCCTGGTTGGCTTTGCCATGCCGATGATCTTCATCTCCGGCCTCAGCATGTTCCTGGCACCGGACCTGGCGCTGGCCGGGCTGATTCTGCCCACCTTGGTGACAAACGGCATGCAGGCACTGCGGCAGGGGCCCCGGGCGGCGATGGCCTCGATCCGCAAGTTCCGGGTGTTCCTGCTGATCGGTCTGGTCTGCCTGCTTCTCAGCGCCCAGTCCGTGCGGTTGCTGCCGCAACAGGCACTGCTGCTGGTGATCGGTCTGCCGGTCACGGTCTTTGCCTGCATCCAGCTGATGGGAAAGGTCTTCAGCATAGCCAACCCCACCCGCCGCAGCGAGGCCCTGGTGGGCGGCATTGCGGGCCTGATCGGCGGTGTCTCCGGCGTCTGGGGGCCGCCGACGGTGGCCTATCTCACCGCCCTGAATACCGAAAAGACAGAACAGATCCGGGTGCAGGGCGTGATCTACGGCCTTGGTGCGGTGGCGCTGCTGGTGGCGCACATCGGGTCCGGTGTGATCCGGGCTGAGACCGCGCCGTTCTCGCTGGCGCTGATCGTGCCGGCCGTGGCGGGCATGTGGATCGGCGGGCAGCTGCATGACCGCATCGACCAGGTGTTGTTCCGCCGCGCGACGCTGGTGGTGCTGCTGATCGCCGGGCTGAACCTGCTGCGCCGCGGCGTGCTGATGTAGCGGGGGCAGGGCGCCATGCAGCAACGGCTCAGCGCAGAACAACTGGCAACCGGCTCCATCCTGATTGCGCTGGCGGTGATGGCGCTGAAGGTTGCTGCCTGGACGATGACAGGTTCCGTGGCGCTGCTGTCGGATGCACTGGAATCGCTGGTGAACATCGGCGGCGCGGTAATGGCCTGGTTTGCGGTGCGCTATGCCCAGCGGCCCCCGGACGCCGGTCACCCCTACGGCCACCACAAGGCCGAATATTTCTCGGCAGTGATCGAGGGTATTCTGATCGTGATTGCCGCCCTTGTGATCCTTCACGAGGCCATCAGTGCGCTGACCCGCCCTTCAATGGCTGACTGGGGCGTTGCCGGCATGATTGTGAACGCTCTGGCGATGCTGGTGAACCTTGCCTGGGCGCGGGTGCTGCTGCGCGCGGGCACGCGTCTCAGCTCTCCGGCCCTGTCGGCTGGCGGCCGCCACCTGATGAGCGACGTCTGGACCTCTGCCGGGGTGCTGGCTGGGCTGGGTCTGGCGCTTGCCACCGGCTGGGCTGTGCTCGACCCGCTCTTGGCGCTGCTGGTCGGCGTCAACATCCTGCGCGAGGGCTGGCTGGTGATCGCCGCGTCCGTGAACGGCCTGATGGACACCGCCGCCCCGGAGGAGGAACGCGCCCGGATCGAGGAGATCATCCACCGCACCGCCAATGGCGCGATGCAGGTCCATGGCCTCAAAACCCGCCGCGCCGGCCGCGCCCTGTTTGTCGAATTCCACATGGTGGTTGACGGCGCCATGTCTGTCCGAGCCGCCCATGACATCTGCGACCGGGTGGAGGCAGCCCTGCGTTCCGCCATCCCTGACGTGCAGCCGGTGATTCACGTGGAGCCGGAGCACAAGCTGGAGCCCGCCGGGATCGAACCGCGCTGAAGCGTTTGCATTTCCCCGCCGCCTCCCGTTTAACCGCGCTTAAATCAGGCAAAGGAGCAGGCATATGGCAATGGAGTGGAACAGGCTGCTGAACCCGGGGCGGCTCTGCCGGCCGGAATACCCCGAGGCCCCGGGGCGCGAAGCTTACCTGCAGGACTATGACCGTATCCTGTTCTCCGAGCCGTTCCGGCGGCTGGCGCAGAAAACCCAGGTGCATCCGCTTTACAGCCATGACCACGTCCACCACCGGATGATCCACAGCATGGAGACCTGCAGCGTCGGCCGCTCACTGGGCTCCGGCGTCGGCCAGGCGCTGCTGGCAGCAGGCCGCATCACCCCGGATCAGGTGCTGCGCATCGCCGGCCACGTTCAGGCCGCCTGCCTGCTGCATGACATCGGCAACCCGCCCTTCGGCCACTCCGGCGAGGACAGCATCGGCGGCTGGTTCGCCGCACAGTTCAAGGCGGGCGCAGGCCTGGCCGCGCAAGTGCCGACAGACCAGCAGGCCGAATTCGCCCATTTCGAGGGCAACGCGCAAGGTTTGCGCATCGCCGGGCGGCTGGAAATGGCCCGCCGTGAAGGTGGCATGCGGCTCAGCTACGCGACCTTGGGCGCCTTCCTGAAATACCCCTGCACCCGGCAGATCCGCGATGCGGTCTGCAGCGCAGGCCCGGCACCCTACGCAGGCCTCAAGAAATTCGGCGTTTTTGCCGCCGACACGGGCTTGCTCGACGAAATCTGCGCCGCCACCGGCATGATCCGCGAAGATGCAGGCTGGTACCGCCGCCACCCGCTCGCCTTCCTGGTCGAGGCCGCAGACGACATCTGCTACCGCATCATGGATATCGAGGACGCAGGCGCGGTGGGCGACCTGGACCGGGGTGATGTGGCCGCGGTGCTGGAGGACATCACAGGCAAACCCAACCGCGAGGAAGACGCCGCAATGCCGCTGGGCGAACGTGTCGCCCTGCTGCGGGCGCTGTCCATCGGTGCCGCCACCAGCGCCGCGGTGCAGGCCTTCCTGGACAACTACGACGCCATCATGAGCGGCGAATTCGACGGCGACCTGATCGGTGCCTCCGCCAAGGCGGATGCCTTTGCGGAGCTGCAGCGGCTGTCGGTGGAACGGATTTTTGCCGCCCGCCGCAAGACAGAACTGGAGGTCGCGGGCCGCCAGGTGCTGCACCGCATCCTCGACCACTTCCACGGGCTCTACACCGATCTGGCCGCATGTGGCTGGGACCCGGTCAGGCTGGGCAAGGAGCATTCCCACTGGACGCAGCTGATCCGCGCCGTGGATCTCGACCTGCGCGGCGTGGAAGACGCCTATACCGCCATGCACTCTCTGGCGGATTTCGTCTCCGGCATGACCGACCGCTACGCGGTCAAGGTGCGGGACATGGTGACTGGCAGCCTTCAGGTCTGATCGGTTTCCCGTGCGCGCATGATATTTTCCCGGGCCGTGCTGTCGCGGCCCGCCATCTGGTCGGTGATCCGGTTTGCCCAGGCGTTGTTCTCGTCCGCCAATGCCTTGATCTCCCGCGCCAGAAAGGCAAAGCCCTGGCCGGCCTTCCCGGCCCGTGCTGCCTCGATCCCTGCGTTGATCGCCAGGATCGAAAGCTTCTGCACTGACCGCAGAATGTTCTCCGCCAGTTTCAGGATTTCTGCATTGTCCGCTTCGGTCTTCTGCAGGGTAACTTCCAGCTCCTTGCGCAGGCTGACTTCAGCCGAAGCATCCACCACCAGCCCTTCAAGAAAGACCATCTCTCCGCTGTCGTCATAGACCGCGTTGCCGCGCTCGCGGACCCATGCGGCTGTGCCGTCAGGCCGGTGCAGCCGGTAGGCCACGTCCCAGTTTTCCCCGGCTGCAATGGCGGCATCCACGTCGGCAAAGACACGGTCAATGTCATCAGCATGGGTCAAACCGACGTAGGACACCTTGGCATTGCCAAGGATGTCGGACTTCGGGCAGCCGCAGAGTTTCTCAACCTGGCCGGCCATGAATTTCATTGTGAAATTCTCGTCATTGGCACAGCGGTACACAAAGGCGCTGCCGGTGCTGAAAATGCTGTTGAAAACGGTCAATGCCTGTTGGTCCATCCCGCCCCTCCCTGGGTGTGGCGCAAAACTCAGTAAAACAGCCGTAAAGCTGCGATCACGGAAGGTTTGCGGCGGAACGGTTAAGGAAGTGTTTATTGGAAAATTAATTTCCCGAAATGAAAAACCCCGGCGCGGAACCGGGGTTTTCTTTACTCGGAGGAATTTGAAAGGCGTCAGCCGATGGCGGCGGCCTTCACGTCCTCGTCGATGAACGGCAGGTACTGCTCGAAGTTGTCGGAGAACATCTGCACCAGCTTGGCCGCCTGGGTGTCATAGGCGTCCTTGTCGTCCCAGGTGCGGCGCGGGTCCAGCAGCAGTTCCGGCACGCCCGGCACGTTAACCGGCACATCAAAGCCGAAGTTCGCGTCCTTGCGGAATTCCGCATCCGCCAGCGAGCCGTCCAGCGCAGCGGTCAGCAGCGCGCGGGTGGCCTTGATCGGCATCCGCGAGCCGGTGCCGTAGGCACCGCCGGTCCAGCCGGTGTTCACCAGCCAGCAGGTTGCGCCGTGCTGGGCGATCTTCTCGCGCAGCAGGTTGCCGTAAACCTCCGGGCGGCGCGGCATGAAGGGGGCGCCGAAGCAGGTGGAGAAGGTCGGCTCCGGCTCGGTCACGCCGCGCTCGGTGCCCGCCACCTTGGAGGTGAAGCCGGACAGGAAGTGGTACATCGCCTGCGCCGGGGTCAACCGCGCGATCGGAGGCAGCACGCCGAAGGCATCGCAGGTCAGCATGATGATGTTCTTCGGGTGGCCGCCGCGGGCGCTGGACGATGCATTGGAGATGTAATGCAGCGGGTAGGCGCAGCGCATGTTGGCGGTCAGGCTGTCGTCGTTGAAATCCAGCTCCTTGGTTTCCGGATCGAACACCATGTTCTCGATCACGGTGCCGAACTTGGAGGTGGTGGCGTAGATTTCCGGCTCTGCCTCGGCATTCAGGTTGATGGTCTTGGCGTAGCAGCCGCCCTCGAAGTTGAAGGTGCCGTTGTCGGCCCAGCCGTGCTCGTCGTCGCCGATCAGCACCCGGTCGGGGTCGGCGGACAGGGTGGTCTTGCCGGTGCCGCTGAGGCCGAAGAACACGGCGGTGTCGACCGGGTTGCCCTTGGCGTGGTTGGCGGAGCAGTGCATCGGCATGATGCCTTTTTCCGGCAGCAGGTAGTTCAGCAGGGTGAACACGGATTTCTTGTTCTCGCCTGCGTATTCGGTGCCGCCGATCAGGATCATCTTGCGGTCGAAGTTCATCGCAATGATGGTTTCGCTGCGGCAGTCGTGCTTCTTGGGGTCGGCCTGGAAGCTGGGGCAGTTGATGACGGTGAAATCGGCGGTGAAATCATCCAGGTCTTCGCGGTCGGGGCGGCGCAGCATGGTGCGGATGAACAGGTTGTGCCAGGCCAGCTCGGTCACCATGCGGACGTTGATCGCATGCGCCGGGTCTGCCCCGCCCACCAGGTCCTGGACGTAGTAGTCCTTGCCCTTCATGTGCTTCAGCATGTCGGCGTAGAGCGCGTCAAAGCCCTCGGCGCTCATCGCGGCGTTGTTGTCCCACCAGATGGTGTCGCGCACGCTGTCGGTTTTCACGACATGTTTGTCCTTGGGCGAACGGCCGGTGAATTTGCCGGTGGTGACAAGGAAGGCGCCGCCATTGCCCAGCGTGCCTTCGCCGCGCTTCAGCGCGGCCTCGATCAGCGCCGGCTCCATGAAGTTGTAATAGACATTGCCCAGACCCTCGATGCCCTGATCCTCGAGGCGGAATTGCGGGTTAACCCGTCCAGATGTCATGCGTTTTTTCTCCTGTGGCGGCGCGGCGGCACGCAGGCTGCGCGGCTGCGCCATTGGGGCAATAGAAACGGCATCGCTGCCGGTGGCGCGGTCTTAACATGGCGTTTTGGGGGGTGAACAGGCCGGTTTCAACCAGTTAGCGCCATCAAGGCGATGTTTAGCGCAACCATTGTTCTGCACCGCGGCATGTGCCCGGTCATTCAGCATACGCTAAGGTATTTTTGCCCCAATTGTGTCCAAAGATCGTCCCGATTCTTCAAATGGGATTGATTCGGCGCACCAGAACAGCGATGAAAGTGGTAAAAATAAACTAGAACAGAGCAGATTAGGGGCAATTCCGATGTCAAAGATTGCTTTGGTGGACGATGACAGGAACATCCTGACATCGGTTTCCATGACGCTTGAGGCCGAGGGCTTTGAGGTCGAAACCTATAACGACGGCCAGGCCGCGCTGGACGCTTTCAACAAGAAGCTGCCGGACATGGCGGTGCTGGATATCAAGATGCCGCGCATGGACGGCATGGATCTGTTGCAGCGGCTGCGCCAGAAATCCCAGATGCCGGTGATCTTCCTCACCTCCAAGGATGATGAGATCGACGAGGTCCTAGGCCTGCGCATGGGCGCCGACGACTACGTCAAGAAGCCGTTCTCGCAGCGCCTGCTGGTCGAACGGATCCGGGCACTGCTGCGCCGTCAGGAGGCGATCAGCAGCGATGCCGCCGGAGCCGCCACGCCCGAAGCCAAGGTCATGGAGCGCGGCAACCTGCGGATGGACCCGCTGCGCCACGCGGTCAGCTGGAAGGGCAAGGACGTGTCTCTTACGGTGACCGAATTCCTGCTGCTGCAGGCGCTGGCTCAGCGGCCCGGCTTTGTGAAAAGCCGCGACCAGCTGATGGATGTGGCTTATGACGACCAGGTCTATGTGGACGACCGCACCATCGACAGCCACATCAAGCGCCTGCGCAAGAAGATGCGCAGCGCGGATTCGGATTTTGCGGCAATCGAGACCCTTTATGGAATCGGTTACCGTTATAATGAAGAATAAGCGGCACATCTAAGCGGGGCCTTGTGCCCCCGGCCAAGGGAGTGGCGCGGATGCGCGATACCAGCATAGTGCAACGCCAGCAGGACGGTGATGTGGTTCTGGGGGAGGACTGGGTCACCCCCGACCAGTCGGTCACGCGGGAAATGCAGGTCAAGCGCGCCCGCCGCGGTCTCTTGCCGCTCAAGGGGTCGCCGCTGACCCGCCGGATCATCACCTTCAACCTGATTGCGCTGACCATCCTGGTCACCGGCATCCTCTACCTGAACTCCTCCCGCCAGAGCCTGGTGCAGCAGCGGGCCGGTGCGCTGGTCTCTGAGGCGATGCTGGCCGCCGATGTGTTCGAGGCCGAAATGCCCGCGGCTGGCGCTGTCAGCTTTGCCGCCGGCGACGGCATCCAGGTGGAGGACACGCTGGCCCGGCTCAGCCTGCGCGGCGGTGTCGAGGCCTTTGTGTTCGACACCACCGGCAACCTGATTTCCAGCATCAAGGGCGTGGACCGCAGCGATGCGCTGAATGTGCTCAACGACAGCGGCCGCAGCCGCACCCTGATCAGCGATGCGCTGTCCCGCCTCTGGGGGCTGGCTGATGGCGGTGAACCGCCCGCCGCTTCCGGCCCGTCGCTGGAGGAGCGGCTCAGCGGGCTGGTGGACCAGGCGATGAATGGCGGCACCGGGGTTGAAACGGTGGCGGACACCGGCGGCAGCCGGGTGATTTCCGCGGCCACCCCGATTATGCACAACGGCGCCGCCGTGGGGGTGATCGCGCTGACTTCGCCCACCGGCGAGGTGGACGCGCTGGTCCGCGGCGAGCAGGAGCGGGTGCTGCAGATGTTCGTGGTGGCGCTGCTGGTCTCTGTCGGCCTCAGCCTGGTGCTGGCCTCGACCATTGCCAACCCGCTGGCTGATCTGGCTGAGGCGGCAGAGTTGGGCCGCGACCGCGGCAGCCGCAAATCCAATCCGGGACGGATCCGCATCCCGGACTTGTCCGCCCGCCCTGATGAGATCGGCCGTCTCAGCCGGGCCCTGCGCGGCATGGTCAAGGCGCTCTATTCCCGCATCGACAGCAATGAACAATTCGCCGCCGATGTGGCGCATGAGATCAAGAACCCGCTCGCCAGCCTGCAATCCGCGGTCGGCACCCTGCGCATGGTCAAGCGCGACGACCAGCGGCAAAAGCTGATGGATGTGATCGAACACGACGTGCGCCGCCTCGACCGCTTGGTCAGTGACATCTCCAACGCTTCGCGGCTGGATGCCGAACTGGTCAAGGAGGAGGAAGAGGAATTCGACCTGCTGGCCATGCTGGGCAACCTGAACCAGTACCTGGGCGAGGATGCCCGCGCCAAGGGCATCGACTATATCACCGACCTGCCGGCGCAGCCGATCCAGCTGCAAGGGCTGGAGGCCCGGCTGGCGCAGGTCTTTGTCAACCTGATCACCAACGCGATTTCCTTCTGCGAGGAGGGCGATGCCATCCGCGTCTGGGCGCGGCGCCGCGCCAACCGGGTGCTGGTGGTGGTCGAGGACACCGGCCCCGGCATTCCCGACCAGGCGCTCTCCAAGATTTTCAAACGCTTCTACTCGCAGCGCCCGGTGGAGCATTTCGGCAACAACTCCGGCCTTGGCCTGGCGATCTCCAAGCAGATCGTCGAGGCGCATGGCGGCGTGATCTGGGCCGAGAACATCCGCCCGACAGAGGCCGATGTAACTTCTGAGCCGCTTGGCGCGCGTTTTGTGGTAGGCTTGCCTGTCTGAAGCCGGTGAAAGCCCATGTCTGAACCGCAAAGCCTCATCCTGCATGCCTCCTGCGTCGCGCTGGAGGGGCGGGGGCTTTTGATCACCGGCACCTCCGGGCAGGGCAAATCCGCGCTGGCGCTGCAGCTGATGGCCTTTGGCGCCCAGCTGGTGGCCGACGACCGGGTGCTGGTGCAGGTCTTGCACGGGCAGCTGGTCGCCAGCGCCCCGGAACCGATCCGCGGTCTGATTGAGGCCCGCTACATGGGCCTGCTGCAGGCGCAGATCCGCAGCCCGGTGCCGGTGACCGTGCTGGTCGATCTGGACGAGACCGAAACCGAACGCCTGCCTGTGCACCACACAACGCAGCTGCTGGGGCAGGAGGTCGCACGGGTCAAACGGGTGGATGGCGCCCATTTCGCCCCGGCCCTGATGCAATACCTCAGATGCGGGGCGCTGGATCCGGATGCCTGATCAGAAAAAACAGGCGGTGCCGGCGGTTCTGGTCACCGGCCCTTCCGGCGCGGGCCGGACCACCGCGATCAACGTGCTGGAGGATCTCGGTTTCGAGGCGATCGACAACCTGCCGCTCCGCCTTCTGCCCGGCCTGTTCGACGCCGCCGCCGCTCCGCGCCCGATGGCCTTGGGGCTGGACAGCCGCAACCGGGATTTCTCGCCGCGCGCGCTGCTCGATGTGATCGACATGCTGTCGGGCCGCCGCGAGCTGGACCTGACTGTACTTTACCTCGATTCGCAGCCCGACGTGCTGCTGCGCCGCTACTCGGAAACCCGCCGCCGCCACCCGCTGGCACCCGCGGAATCCCCGGGTGAGGGCGTACGCCGCGAGCTGGACCTGATGGGCCCGATCCGCGACCGGGCCGATATCCTGCTCGACACCTCCGACATGAACGTCCACCAGCTGAAGGCAGAGATCGAGCGCTGGTTCGCCCCCGGCGGCCGCACCCTGGCGCTGTCGGTGCAGAGCTTCTCCTACAAGCGCGGCATGCCGCACGGTATCGACATGGTGTTCGACTGCCGCTTTCTGGCAAACCCTTACTGGGACCCGGGCCTGCGCGCACTGAACGGCCGGGACCCCGCGGTGCAGGACTATGTCCGTGCCGACGCCCGGTTCCAGCCCTTCTTCGACCGGGTGCTGGACCTCACCCGGCTGCTGCTGCCGGCCTACCGGGACGAGGGCAAGTCGCATTTTTCCATCGCCTTCGGCTGCACCGGCGGCCAGCACCGCTCGGTCACAATGGCGGAAACCCTGGCCAAGGCCCTTGCAGAGGACGGCCTGCAAGTGTCAATTAGACACCGCGAGCTGCAAGGCCAGCAAAAGAAGTGAGAGGCCGGGTTGATCGGGATTGTGATCGTAGCGCATGGCGGACTGGCAAAGGAATACCTTGCCGCAGTGGAACACGTTGTGGGTCCGCAGCCCAGCCTGGTGGCCATTGGCATCGGCCCGGAAGATGACCGCAGTGCCAAGCAGAAAGAAATTGCCGCCGCAGCCGACAAGGTTGACAGCGGCGGCGGCGTGGTTGTGGTCGTGGACCTGTTCGGCGGCTCGCCCTCCAACCTCAGTCTCAAGGCCTGCGCGCCTGCGGACCGCCGGATTCTCTATGGCGCCAACCTGCCGATGCTGATCAAACTGGCGAAATCCCGCCACCTGCCGGTTGCCGACGCGGTCCGCCAGGCGATGGAGGCCGGGCGCAAGTATATCAACGCCCAAAACGTAAACCCTGACGGGGAGCAGGCACATTAAATGGCTCTGAAGACGCTGAAAATCATCAATGAAAAGGGGCTGCACGCCCGCGCCTCCGCCAAACTGGTCGAGGTGGTCGAAGCGTTTGACGCCACGGCAGAGGTGCTGAAGGACGGAATGTCCGCCTCCGGCGACAGTATTATGGGGCTTTTGATGTTGGCAGCCTCGAAAGGAACGACTATTGACGTCGAGACTTCGGGGCCTGATGCTGACGCGCTGGCGCATGCGCTGGAGGCTCTGGTGGCCGACAAGTTCGGCGAGGGCTACTAGGCCCGCGCCGGCGACGGGACGGGAATAGGCACATTGGCGGATACCGCACAAGACAGGAATACCGGCATCGCGCCGGACACCGCTGAGCAGACAACGGGCGAGGTCTATGACCGCCGCACGCTGACCTATGCCAACTCCTTCGATGACCGCTGGACCTCGCTGGCGATCAAGACCATCGAATGGCTGACCGGCAAGCTGACGATCCTGCGCATGGTCAACAAGTTCGAGAAGCAGAACGCCGAATACCGCGGCCAGAAATTCTGGCGCGGCGCGCTCAACACCATGGGCATCGACCTGCAGACCCCGCAGGAGCAGATCGACAACATCCCCGCCGACGGCCCGGTAGTGATCGTCGCCAACCACCCGCACGGGATGGTCGACGGCATGATCTTTGCGGACCTCATTGGCCGCCGCCGTCTCGACTACCGCATCCTGACCCGCTCGGTGCTGACCGGCCTGGACGAGGCCGCGACCTCCTTCATGATCCCGGTGCCCTTCCCGCACGATCCCGAAGCGCAGCGCAAGATGGTGGACATGCGCGCCAAGACCATGGCCTTCCTCAAGGACGGCGGCGCCGTGGCCCTGTTCCCCTCGGGCGTGGTGATGTCGTCGGACAGCTGGTTCGGCCCCGCGGTCGAGCGTGAATGGAACGTCTTCACCGCCCAGCTGATCCGCCGCTCCGGTGCCCGGGTGGTGCCGATCTACTTCCCCGGTTCGAACTCGCGCTGGTATCAGATCGCCTGCCAGATCTCCCCGATCCTGCGCCAGGGCCTGCTGCTGCACGAGATTGTCCGCTCCTGCAACAAGCCGCAGGCGCCGGTGGTCGGCAAGCCGCTGACCGATGAACAGATGGCGCAGCTGCAAACCGATCCGCGCGGCTTCATGGCCTGGCTCCGCGAGCACACGCTGAGCCTCGGCAAGCAGGGCTGAGCCCGCCTGATTCATACGGCTGGAAACGAAAAAGCGCCCCGCGGGGCGCTTCTTTGCTTGTGCCGTCTGTTACCGGGTCGGCACCGGGGTTTCGCCGCGGTAGTCATAGAACCCGCGCTGGGTCTTGCGGCCCAGCCAGCCCGCCTCGACGTATTTGGTCAGCAGCGGGCAGGGGCGGTACTTGGTATCCGCTAGGCCGTCGTGCAGCACGTTCATGATCGCCAGACAGGTGTCCAGGCCGATGAAATCCGCCAGCTCCAGCGGCCCCATCGGGTGGTTGGCACCCAGCTTCATCGATTCGTCGATCGACTTCACCGACCCCACGCCTTCATAAAGCGTATAAACCGCCTCGTTGATCATCGGCATCAGGATCCGGTTGACGATGAAGGCCGGGAAATCCTCGGCGCTGGCAGAGGTCTTGCCCAGCCGCGCCACCACGTCCTGGCACGCCTTGAAGGTCGGCTCATCCGTTGCGATGCCGCGGATCAGCTCCACCAGCTGCATCACGGGCACCGGATTCATGAAATGGAACCCCATGAAGCGCTCGGGGCGGTCGGTGCGGCTGGCCAGCCGGGTGATCGAGATCGACGAGGTGTTGGAGGTCAGGATCGTATGCGGCTGCAGATGCGGCTGCAGGTCCTCAAAGATCGCCTGCTTCACGGTCTCGCGCTCGGTCGCGGCCTCGATCACCAGATCGGTTGCGCCCACGTCTGCCAGCTTCAGCGACGGCACGATCCGCGCCAGCGCGCCCTTCACATCGGCTTCGGAAATCTTCCCTTTGCTGGCCTGGCGCTCCATGTTCTTGTGGATGAGGCTCAGCGCGCCGTCCAGCGCCTGCTGGCTGACGTCATTCAGCACGACCTCGTATCCGGCCAGCGCCATGACATGGGCAATGCCATTGCCCATCTGACCTGCGCCGATCACACCAACCTTCTGAATTTCCATGCCTCAGGCTCCTGAAATATCTGCGGCAACCTTACTGGCCGGGCACGGGCAGGCACAAGGGCAGCTGACCCGGATTTGAGGCAAATTCTCACTTTAGGGAAATTGCAATGCTTGCCCGCCAAGGTGAGTCTCGGGTGAAAAATTGGTGGTACTATGAGCTATGAACTCAAAAGCGCGGGGGCGCTTGCGGGGGAACCATGCAGATATGGTCAATCCAGACTGCTGGTACGGGGGCCGCGAAGGTCTCTGGAAGACCCTTATGTTGCCTTCCTGGGCGGAACCGAAGTCTACGGGCGATTCGTTGAATTTCCCTTTGTCGACTCGCTGCAGACCCGGCTGGGCATGGATTGCGTCAACCTAGGCAGCGTGAATGCGGGCCTGGACAGCTTTGCGCAGGACGACACCCTGATCGAGGTGGCCCGCAAGGCCCGCCTGACCGTGGTGCAGATGCTGGGGGCGCAGAATATATCCAACCCCTATTACCGGGTGCATCCGCGCCGCAATGACCGTTTCCTGGCGGCCCAGCCCGCGCTCAAGTCTCTGTATCCTGAGGTCGACTTCACCGAATTCCATTTCAACAAGCATCTCTTGTGCACCCTGCGCGACATCTCCGCCCAGCGGTTCGAGCAGGTGCGCGAACAGCTGCAGCGCAGCTGGGTCGACCGGATGAGCAGGCTGGTGGATGATCTGGACGGCCGCGTCCTGCTTCTGTGGCTGCGCTATGCGCTGGACGCCGGTGCCGGCTTCCCGGAGGAGCCGGTGCTTGTTGACCGCGCCATGGCTGATGCGCTGCGCCCCAAGGTGCAGGGCATCCTCGAGATCAAGGCCGCCTCCGCCGCCGCGGCGCAGGATATCTCCGGCATGATCTTCGGCCCGATGGAGCTGCCCGCAGCCCGCCACATGATCGGGCCCAAGGAACACCTGAAAATCGCAGAGGCGCTGGCCGGTGACCTGAAACCGCTGCTGCAGGCCTAGGGGCCAGGCCCAAAAACAGCCCGCGCTCCCGGAACGGAAAAAGGCCCGCCAAATGGCGGGCCTTTCCTTTGGTCAGCTGTCCGGCTGGGCTCAGCCCAGTTTCTCGGTCAGGGCCGGGACGGCGTCGAACAGGTCGGCAACCAGGCCGAAGTCCGCAACCTGGAAGATCGGTGCTTCCTCGTCCTTGTTGATCGCCACGATGACCTTGGAGTCCTTCATGCCGGCCAGGTGCTGAATGGCGCCGGAGATGCCGATGGCGACATACAGGTCCGGTGCAACAACCTTGCCGGTCTGACCCACCTGCCAGTCGTTCGGGGCATAGCCCGAGTCGACGGCGGCGCGGGAGGCGCCAACAGCGGCGCCCAGCTTGTCGGCCAGGTTTTCGATCAGTTTGAAGTCTTCCTCGGAGCCGACGCCGCGGCCGCCGGAGACAACGATGCCGGCCGAGGTCAGCTCGGGACGGTCGCTTGCGGCAACCTTGTCTTCGACCCACTCGGACAGGCCCGGGTTTGCGGCAGCCGAGATGGTCTCAACCGATGCCGAGCCGCCTTCGCCAGCTGCGTCAAAGGACGCGGTGCGGAAGGAGACGACTTTCTTGGCGTCGCTGGATTTCACGGTCTGGATCGCGTTGCCGGCATAGATCGGGCGCTCGAAGGTGTTGCCGTCGACAACGCCGGAGACGTCCGAGATCACCATCACGTCCAGCAGCGCGGCAACGCGCGGCAGAACGTTCTTGGCGTCGGTGGTGGCCGGAGCAACGATGTGCTCGAAGTCGGAGGCCAGGCCTGCGATCAGCGCCGCGGTCGGCTCCGCCAGGCGGTGGCCCAGCGATGCGTCTTCGGCGACCAGCACCTTGGACACGCCTGCGATCTTGGCAGCTTCTTCGCCGGCCGCAGCAGCAGATGCGCCAGCGGCCAGAACGGTCACGTCGCCCAGCTTGGAGGCAGCGGCAACGGCTTTTGCGGTCGCGTCCAGCGCCAGCGCGCCGTCGGTCACTTCAGCAAGGAGAAGAACAGCCATTACACAGCCCCCGCTTCTTTGAGTTTCTCAACCAGCTCGTCGACGGAGCCGACCACGATGCCTGCGGCGCGTGCCGGCGGCTCTTCGGTTTTGACGATTTCCAGGCGCGGCGTGACGTCGACGCCGTAGTCGGCGGCGGTTTTCTCGTCCAGCGGCTTCTTCTTCGCCTTCATGATGTTCGGCAGCGACGCATAGCGCGGCTCGTTCAGGCGCAGGTCCACGGTGATGATGGCGGGCATCTTCACGGAAATGGTCTGCAGGCCGCCGTCGACCTCACGGGTCACCTTGGCGCTGTCGCCTTCGATGTCCAGCTCGGAGGCAAAGGTGCCCTGGGACCAGCCCAGCAGCGCCGACAGCATCTGGCCGGTTGCGTTCATGTCGTTGTCGATTGCCTGCTTGCCGCAGAGCACGACGCCCGGCTGCTCTTCCTCGACCACTTTGGCCAGGATCTTGGCGACCGCCAGCGGCTCGATGTCGGAGTGCACGTCGTCGGCAGCAACCACCAGGATGGCGCGGTCTGCGCCCATGGCCAGCGCGGTGCGCAGGGTTTCCTGGGCCTGCTTCACGCCGATGGAAACCGCAACCACCTCATCAGCCTTGCCGGCTTCTTTCAGGCGGATGGCTTCTTCGACAGCGATTTCGTCGAAGGGGTTCATCGACATTTTCACGTTGGCGAGATCGACACCGCTGCCGTCCGCTTTGACGCGGACCTTCACGTTGTAGTCAATCACGCGTTTGACAGGCACGAGTACCTTCATTTTGCGTTCTCTCCTTAACAAACGGCAAGCCGCCCCAGGGCGACTCCCCCTCTATGCTCTCGCAGCGTTGATACCGGCTGGTGCGGGCGCGCAACAGGGCAAAATCGTCACGTTAGCGCACGCCGACGTCGCGTTTGCTCATTTGGAACATCATTTTTGCAAGAATGTTTCCGGTGGGAAATCCGCCTGCCGCAACGGCAGGGCGCGGGAGCCCCGCATGACGTGTTTGGCGCCGGATTCGCAAGAATCCGGCGCCAAAGTGCGAATCAGACCGGGGCAGGGGGCCTCAGCGGTTGGCGCCGGGCACCCACAGGACGTCGTCCTTACCGCCGTTGTTGGCGGTGCGAGCGGCGACAAAGAACCAGTCGGAAAGGCGGTTCAGGTATTTCACCGCCGCCGGGTTCACGTCTTCCGTTGTGCTGAGGTCGGTGGCCAGCCGTTCGGCGCGGCGCGCCACGGTGCGGCAGACATGCAGATGCGCCGCCAGTTTTGACCCGCCCGGCAGGATGAAGCTGCGCAGCGACTCCAGATCCTTGTTCATCACGTCGATCTCGGCTTCCAGCCGCTCGACCTGCGCCACTGCAATCCGCAGCGGCGGGTACTCGGCGTCCGCATCCTTATCCATCTCCGGCCGGCACAGGTCTGCGCCCAGATCGAACAGGTCGTTCTGGATCCGCGCCAGCGCCGCATCCATCTCGCCGTCCGCTTCCAGCCGGGCGACGCCGACAAAGGAATTCAGCTCATCCGAAGTGCCATAGGCATTGACCCGCGCCGAATGCTTGGCCACCCGCTCGCCGTTGCCGAGCGCGGTTTCGCCCTTGTCGCCGGTGCGGGTGTAAATCTTGTTCAGAACGACCATCGCCGCTTATCCTCCCTGGTTGCGCAGGTAGACGTACGTCAGCACCAGCACCACCGCAATGAATTGAAACAGGATGCGCAGCCGCATCATTTTGTTGGCATTGCGGCGGTTGAACTCGCCGCCCTTGCCGAAACCGCCAATGCCGATGACCAGCGCCACAACCACGGCCGCCACGGCTGCCAGTGCCAGATAATACAGCGGATCGCTCATCCTGTCCCCCAAGACCATCTATTCTGCTGGCAACCGTCTACCCTGCACGGGCGCCGATGGCGACCCTATCCGAGCTTCACAAGGATGCGGTCAATTGCCCGTGTCGGCAGGATGCGCCGCAGGAAGCCGGCGATATGCGTGGGCGTGGTGACATAATAGCGCGGATGCGGCCGCCTGGATTCGCAGGCATGCGCCAGCTTGGCGGTGACGGCTGAGGCCGGCAGCTCGAACCGGTCAGGTCCGGTGCCTTCGTAAAGCCGCTTCAGCAGCCGCGATTCGTACAGCTCGCGCAGCGGCGACGCCTTCCAGTCAATGAAGCGCTCGAAATGCGGGATCGATTTCTCGCGGATTTTCGACGTCACCGGCCCCGGCTCGATCAGCACCATGTGAATACCGGTCCCGCGCAGCTCCACCCGCAGGGTGTCCGTCAGCCCCTCCAGCGCGTATTTCGTCGCCACATAGGCACCGCGCCAGGGAAAGGTCACAAACCCCAGGATCGAGGAATTCTGCACGATCCGCCCGTGCCCCTGCTTGCGCATCACCGGAATCACCTGCCGGGTCAGCTCGTGCCAGCCAAAGAAATTGGCCTCGAAGATCGCGCGCAGCCCTTCGGTCGGCAGATCCTCCACCGCGCCCGGCAGCCCGTGCGCGCCATTGTTGAACAGCGCATCCAGGGTGCCGCCGGTGGCCTCCAGCACTTCCGCCAGTCCTGCGGTGATGCTTTCCGGGTCGGTGTAATCAATGCGCGGGCTCTCGAAACCTTCGGCCCGCATCCGGTCGCAGTCGCGCTGCTGCCGGCAGGAGGCAAACACCCGCCAGCCGCGCGCCCGCATGCCGCGGGCCGCATCCAGGCCGATTCCTGAGGAGCAGCCTGTGATCAGGATAGTCTTTTTCAAGTGATCGCCCTTTTGCCGGAAATCTCCGGAGCACTTATGGGCGTTTCTTGCTCACCAGGGAAGCGGCAATCCAGCCCACCTTGCCCTTGCCGGGCGCGCGCAGGTGCAGCCAGCCGGTGCCGCTGTCCTCGAACACGATCACCTCATCCCCGCCCAAGAGGCGGGCAATCACCGGGTAATTGGTGCCCGGCCCCTGCCGCATGTTCACCCGCGAGGCGCGGATGCGGCGGCGGTCAACATAGGTTTCGGGCGCGGGCGAGGCGGGTGCCGCAGTTTCCTCCGCTGCCAGCGCAACCGGTGTTGCGCTGACCGCCGCCAGCCCGCCTTCCAGCGAGGCCAGCTGCAGGGTTGCCGCTTCCGGCTCCGCCGAGAACGCCGTTTGGGTCGAAGCCAGCACGCCGGATGCACTCGCAAGATGCTGGGCCGCCACGCGCTGGCGCAGATTGGGATCGGCTGCGGGACGGGCGGGTGGCACGGTTTCGCTGCGCCGGGTCAGGACCGGCTGCGCACTCAATGCGGCAGTGGTGATTCTCTCGGGCCCCGGCGCCGCTGCGGCTGGTTTGGCTTCAGCCACAGGCTCCGGACGTTTCGGCGGCTCAAAATCCGCCCCTCCGCTGAGTTCGTAGAACCCCCAGCCCAAAAATGCGAAAGACACAAAAATAAATCGCGACATAACCTAGTCCCCCTCGTACCACCACACAGGCAGCTGCACGGAATAGCATTGGTTTGAAAAAGAAACGCACGGCGCGGCTGCCTGGTTCCATTTAACCTAGGGCAAGTTAACAGCGGGGAAACAGGGGAGAGTCAGACTTCTTCTCCCCCCGGAATCCGTTGGTGCGCCGCAGCAGCCTGCGAATTTCGCGCGCGCCCGCTTTACCAATTCCAGCGGCGGCAGTATCACGATTTCATGACCGACCTGGTAGAAGATCCCGACATGCCGTCTGCCCCCGAACAGGGTGAAATCCTGGAACCGCTGCGCCGCGCCATTGGCGAGCGCTATTTGACCTATGCGCTCAGCACCATCATGCACCGGGCACTGCCCGACGCGCGCGACGGGCTGAAGCCGGTGCACCGGCGCATCCTTTATGCGATGAACCGCCTGCGCCTCAGTTCCACCGGCGGCTTCCTGAAATCGGCCAAGATCTCTGGCGACACCATGGGCGACTTCCACCCCCACGGCGACGCCGCGATCTATGACGCGATGGCGCGCCTGGCGCAGGATTTCAACGTCCGCTACCCGCTGGTCGACGGCCAGGGCAACTTCGGCAACATCGACGGCGATAACCCGGCGGCCTCCCGCTACACCGAGGCGCGGATGACCTTCGTGGCTGAGGCGATGCTGGAAGGACTGAACGAGGATTCGGTCGATTTCCGCGACAACTACGACGGCCGCCTGACCGAACCGGCGGTGCTGCCCGCGACCTTCCCGAACATCCTGGCCAACGGCGCCGCAGGCATCGCGGTGGGCATGGCCACTAACATCCCGCCGCACAACATTGCCGAGCTGATCGACGCCTGCCTGCATCTGATCCGGACGCCGGATGCCCGCGACGACACCCTGCTGAACTACGTGCCCGGCCCGGACTTCCCCACCGGCGGCATCATCGTCGAGCCCAAGGAAAACATCGCCAAGGCCTACAGCACCGGCCGCGGTTCCTTCCGCCTGCGCTGCAAGCACGAGGTCGAGGATCTTGGCCGGGGCCAATGGCAGGTCGTCGTCACCGAGATCCCCTATCAGGTCCAGAAATCCAAGCTGATCGAGAAGATCGCCGAGCTGATCCAGACCAAGAAGGTGCCGATCCTCGCCGACGTGCGCGACGAATCGGCGGACGACATCCGCATCATCCTGGAACCCAAGTCCAAGAACGTGGACCCCGAGGTTCTGATGAACATGATGTTCCGCAACTCGGACCTGGAAATCCGCTTCAGCCTCAACATGAACGTGCTGATCGACGGTGTGACCCCCAAAGTCTGCTCCATGAAGGAGGTGCTGCGCGCCTTCCTCGACCACCGCCGCGACGTGCTGCAGCGCCGCTCGCGCCACCGGATGGAAAAGATCGACCACCGGCTGGAAGTGCTCGAAGGCTTCATCATTGCCTTCCTCAACCTCGACCGGGTGATCGACATCATCCGCTATGACGAGGACCCCAAGGCGGCCCTGATCCGCGAGGACTGGAGCAAGGACCACCCCCGCGCCTTCACCGAGGCCGAGTATGTCACCCCGGCCCCCGGCGCGGGTGAGCTGACAGAGGTGCAGGCTGAGGCGATCCTCAACATGCGCCTGCGGTCTTTGCGCAAACTGGAAGAAATCGAGCTGGTCCGCGAACGCGATGCCCTGCGCGAGGAACGCGCCGGACTGGTCGAACTGCTGGCCTCCGAAGACCTGCAATGGTCCCGCATCTCCGAGCAGCTGAAAGAAACCAAGAAGCAGTTCGGCAAGGATTACGCAGGCGGCGCCCGCCGCACCCTCTTTGCCGAGGCGGGCGAGGTCGAAGACGTGCCGCTGGAGGCGATGATCGACCGCGAACCGATCACCGTGGTCTGCTCGCAAATGGGCTGGATCCGCGCCATGACCGGCCACATCGACCTGAACCGCGAGCTGAAGTTCAAGGACGGCGACGGCCCGCGCTTCATTTTCCATGCGGAAACCACCGACCGCCTCTTGGTGTTCGGCTCCAACGGCCGTTTCTACACCCTGTCGGCCGCCAACCTGCCCGGCGGGCGCGGCATGGGCGAACCCTTGCGCCTGATGGTCGACCTGCCGAACGAGGCAGAGATCGTTGACCTGATGATCCACAACCCCGACGGCCGCCTGCTGGTTGCCTCTGACGCGGGCAACGGCTTCATCTGCGCCGAGAAGGAAATCGTCGCCCAGACCCGCAGCGGCAAGCAGGTGCTGAACGTCAAGGACGACGAGCGTGCCAAGATTTGTATCCCGGTCGACGGCGATCACGTCGCCGTGGTCTCGGAGAACGGCAAGTTCCTGGTCTTCGCGGTCGAGGAGATGCCCGAGCTCACCCGCGGCAAGGGCGTGCGCCTGCAGAAATACAACATGGCCCGCGGCAAGCAGGGCTCGCTGGAACTGGACGGCGGCCTCTCCGACATCACCACTTTCAACTGGGAAGAGGGCCTCAAGTGGGAAATGGGCGGCGGCAAGACCCGCCACGAGGCCGACCTCACCCAGTGGCTCGGCAAGCGCGCCGGGGTGGGCAAACGCCCGCCGCACGGCTTCCCGCGCAACTACAAGTTCAAGTAAGGCGGCAGAAACCTGCCGCCTGCCTGTGCCCCCCGCGCCACCCGCGCGGGGGCTGCTGAATCCGGGCCTTTACCCTGTATGCTGCGCCCGGCTATCTGGGCAGGACCGATTTACCGTGGGGGACTTCCATGATCCGCATTCTTTCCATGCTGGCTGCGCTGGCCCTGCTTGCCGCCTGCGGCGAAACCCGCCTGGATGAGGCGCCGGAGGATCTGGGCGCCTTCCAGGCCCGCGTGACCCATGTCTACACTGAGAAAGCGCTGCAATGGCCGCTGTCGCGCGACGCCGAGCACAGCGAATGGACCGCACCGATAGAAAACGCGCTGAACACCCGCCTGCGCCGCTACCAGGGCGCGCAGGAATATGACGTCGCGGTGACCCTCGAAGGGTTCATGCTGGCGCCGCCCGGCGTGCCGGTGCTGTTCTCCCCCAAAAGCGCGGTGGTTGTGAACGTCTTTGTCTATGACGTGGCGCAGAAGAAATTCCTCGCCAAGAAGCATCAGATGGAGATCTTCGAAAGCACCACCGGCGAAAGCGCCTTCCTGGGCTCCGGCCATGCCCGCACCAAGCAGGAGCAGATCCAGGGGCTGGCGGTCAATATCGCCGACAAGGTCGAGGAATGGATGGCCGAGCAGCACCAGGAGGAGGGCTGGTTTGCCCCGCGCGCCGCGGCGGAATCGGGCAGCAGCGCAGAGGCCGCTGCGGCAGAGACGCAACCGGCTGGCTGAGCCTTGTGAAAACCGCCCCTGTCAAGCAGGAACGGGTTGATTTTTGCCGGCAAACCAAATAATCCGCCGGCGCAGAGGAAACCGGGTCGCGATGAGACCCCTCATTTCAAAAGGGCGCCTAAGCAATGGCTAAGGAAAAGTTTGAACGTAATAAACCGCACGTCAACATCGGCACCGTTGGCCACGTTGACCACGGCAAGACCACTCTGACCGCGGCTATCACCAAATACTTCGGTGACTTCAAAGCCTACGACCAGATCGACGGCGCACCGGAAGAAAAAGCCCGCGGCATCACCATCTCGACCGCCCACGTCGAGTATGAAACCGACGCCCGCCACTATGCGCACGTCGACTGCCCCGGCCACGCCGACTACGTCAAGAACATGATCACCGGCGCGGCCCAGATGGACGGCGCGATCCTGGTTGTGAACGCTGCTGACGGCCCGATGCCGCAGACCCGCGAGCACATCCTGCTGGCCCGCCAGGTCGGCGTGCCTGCGCTGGTCGTGTTCATGAACAAGGTTGACCAGGTCGACGACGAAGAGCTGCTGGAGCTCGTCGAAATGGAAATCCGCGAGCTGCTGTCCTCCTACGAGTTCCCGGGCGACGATATCCCGATCGTTGCAGGTTCCGCTCTGGCCGCAATGGAAGGCCGCGATCCGGAAATCGGCGAAAACAAGATCAAAGAGCTGATGGCGGCCGTGGACGAGTACATCCCGACCCCCGAGCGTGCGGTTGACCAGCCGTTCCTGATGCCGATCGAAGACGTGTTCTCGATCTCCGGCCGCGGCACCGTTGTGACCGGCCGTGTGGAGCGCGGTGTGATCAACGTCGGCGACGAGATCGAAATCGTCGGCATCCACGACACCAAGAAAACCACCTGCACCGGCGTGGAAATGTTCCGCAAGCTGCTGGACCGCGGTGAAGCCGGCGACAACATCGGCGCCCTGCTGCGCGGTGTCGACCGTGACGGTGTTGAGCGCGGCCAGGTGCTGTGCAAGCCGGGTTCCGTGACCCCGCACACCAAGTTCGAAGCCGAAGCCTACATCCTGACCAAGGAAGAAGGCGGCCGCCACACCCCGTTCTTCGCGAACTACCGTCCGCAGTTCTACTTCCGCACCACCGACGTGACCGGCACCGTGACCCTGCCGGAAGGCACCGAGATGGTGATGCCGGGCGACAACCTGAAGTTCTCGGTAGAGCTGATCGCGCCGATCGCGATGGAAGACGGCCTGCGCTTCGCCATCCGCGAAGGCGGCCGCACCGTCGGCGCCGGCGTTGTTTCCAAAATCATCGAGTAATTCGTAGGGTGGGCAATCTGCCCACCACAACGGATTGATCTAAGAGAGGGCCGCCTTCGGGCGGCCCTTTTCTGTTTCGCCAGCCAAACCGCCCGGAATCAAGCCGCAGGCGCCGGGCCGGTCCCCGCCCGGGTGCTAGTTTCACGCTAGCTGAATGGGAATTCCGCCGGCCTCCGGAAACCGCGCCGGAAAGCTGCGATCACCCCGCCTGCGTCTTCGGGTCTTCGCTATCGCGCCCGGCCGCTGTATCCGCGGCATCGGTAATGGCATCCAGCGACGCCTCCAGGCTCAACCGCAGCGCCTCCACTTGCTCGTCGCTCGGCTTCTTCGGCACCTCGTCCGTCCATTCCCGGCACATCAGCACGCCGCGCGAAAACGGCAGCGGCAGCATCTGCTGGTCCCAGGTCGGCAGCTTCATCACCTTCTTTTCGGCAAAGGCCACGGTAAACACCCGGCAGCCGGTCATCCGGGCCCAGACCACCGGCACCGTTGAAGACACCCGCGCAGGCCCGCGGGGGCCGTCGGCGGCGATGCCGATGGAGCAGCCCTCGCGGGTGCGGCGCAGCACCTCGCGCGACAGGGCAACATGGCGCTTGTGGCTCGACATTGGGATGGTCTCGAACCCCAGCCGCACCAGGATTTGCCCGGCCAGCCGTCCGGCGCGGGCGGCTGAGGTCAGGGCGCAGATGCGGCCCAGCGAGGTGTCGAACAGATAAGGCGCCATGATCAGCCGCTGGTGCCACAGGACGAAGATCACCGGCTCGCCGCGGCGCACGCAGGCGTCCATCTCCTCGAAACCGGTGCGGCGCCAGCGCGAGGTGCGGAAGGCGAATCGCACATAGGCGGCAAACAGCCCCTCCACGGCGCGGTTGACCCTTGGGCTGTCGGCGATTTTCTTTCTCAGGCTCACGGGGCTACGGCTCATTCCTGCAAGGGGCACAGGGCCTTGGCCCCGGTATTTTCCCCGTCATACTGCATGGCTGCGCCGGGGCAAAGCCCGCGGCCCGCAAACCGCGCGGGCGGCGCAAGAAAATCCGCTTTTCCCTCTTGCCTCTGCGGCGCGGCTGCCGTAGGACATGCCGCACCACAGGGGTATAGCTCAGTTGGTAGAGCGACGGTCTCCAAAACCGTAGGTCGCGGGTTCGAACCCTGCTGCCCCTGCCATTTTCCCGCACATCGCTGGTACAGCGCTGCCCTTTCGGGCAGGCCGTTTGTTTTGGCCGGTCACTCCAGGTCGATGTGGCCCGGCGCCTGCCCCTGCAGCTGCCGCTCGCAGGCGGCGTCAAAGGCGCGCTCCACCTGACGGGCCAGCCGCCCCGGGCTGAACAGCGCGGCGGTCTGCTGCTGCGCACGGAGCCGGCCGCGCAGGCCGGCGGCGGCCTTATCGTCCGCAGCCAATTCAGCGGCTTTGGCCTCATACTCCTCCGCGCTGGCGGCGATCATGTCCGGCAGGCCGGCGGCCTGCAGCAGGCTGGCCGAGGTGCGGGCGGCGAATTGCTGGCCGGGCAGGGTGAGGACCGGCAGGCCGGCGGACAGGGCGTCGCGGGCGGTGGCGGTGGCGTTGACGGTGAAGCTGTCCAGGAACAGATCCGCCAGCGGCAGGCGGGCCAGGTGATCCGCACGGCCGGCCGCCGGGGCAAAGGCCAGCCGGTCCGGGTCAACCCCGCGGGCAGCGGCAGCGCGGCGCAGGTTGGATACGGCATGTTCGCCGTTGTCAGCCAGCCACAACGCGCTGTCCGGGGCGCCTTGCAGCAGCCGCATCCAGATATCAAATTCCTGCGGTGTGATCCGGCTGCCGCTGGCAAAGCTGCAGAACACGAAGCCCTCCGCGGGCAGGCCGCAGGCGGCGCGGCCGGGGGTGCCGGACGGCGCCGCGGGCACGGCAGCCTGGTGGCCGCCGGCCAGGCGCAACAGGTGTTCGTTGTGGTAGCGCTCGCTGCCGGGCGGGCAGGCGGCCGCATCGCTGATCAGGTAATCATAGGCGGCAGAGCCCATGGTGCCGGGGTAGCCGGGGAAGGCGATGTGCAGCGGCGCCAGCCGGGCGGCGAACAGCGGCAGCGCACCGCCGCCGTAATAGCCGGAGAGATCCACCGCGGCATCAAGCCGGTCTGCCTTCACCGCCTCAGCCATCTGTTCCGGAGCGCTGGCATCCAGAACCTTGAGACTGCTGAATTGCTGAGCCACGCTGTCCGGCAGGCCTGCGCCAACCGCATAAATACGGATGTCAAAGCGGCCATAATCGTGGGCGGCAAGCATTCCGCCGTGCTGGTCCAGCACCGCCGCGGCGTCGCGGGCGGCGAAGAAATAGCCGATCCGCAGCCGGCCGGGCCGCTGCCCGGCGGGCGGGGTGCTGTTCAGCTCCGCAGCCCCGAACAGATCGCTGGCATAGGACTGGGCGCGGGCGCGCAGGAGGTCGGGATTGTCCTCCATCAGCATCAGGGCGCTGGGGTCGCAGCCGCTGCCGCGCAGGCCCAGCTGGCGGCGGTGACCGGCATATTCCGGCAGCCAGCGCCAGTCATTCAGCTCTGCCAGCATGTGCAGACGCTGGGTGCGGGCGCGGTCGTCCGAGGGGTCAGCCTCCAGCACCTTGTCGAAACACGGCAGCGCATCGGCAAAGGCGCCCTCAGCTTTCAGCAGCAGGCCCAGCTGGTACTGCGCTTCTGTCAGGGCGGGGTTCAGCTTGACCGCTTGGGTGTAATGCGCCTTGGCATCCTCAGCCGCGCCCTGCTGGGTCAGGAGACCCGCCAGCGTGACATGCAGCGCCGCGTCATGCGGAGCTAGAGCCACCGCCTTGCGCAGCATGGCGGCCGCCTTCTGGCTCTGGCCGCGCTTGATCAGCACCTCTGCCTTGCCGTGCAGCGCGGGCAGGCAGCCGGCGTTGAGGGTCAGCGACTTCTCAAACAGCGCCATGGCGTTGTCCAGCTCGCCGCGGGCGGTTTTCACGCGGCCCATGGCGGCATAGGTCGACGGGGCGCGGGGATTGAGGCCGATCGCCTTGTTCAGGCAGGTGGCGGCATTGTCCAGATGGCCGGCGGCCAGGTGGCAGCGGCCCAGGAAATCCCACAGGAAATGCGATTCGCGGAAGGTCTTGAGCAGCGCGCCGCAGCTTTCAGCGGCCTCGAAATGGCGGCCCTCCGCCAGCGCCTCCTCCAGCCCGGCCTGATGCACCGGCGACGGGTCGGTCTGCGAGTCCAGCCGTTTGCGCAGCCCCTCCAGCGCCGATTGCGCGCGCTTGTTACGGGGATTGCGGGACAGGATGCCGGCATAGGCCATGGCGGCATCTTCAAACTTGGCGTCGCGTTCGAACTGTTCGGCCTCGGACAGGGAATTGGCTGGTGTCATGGCTTCCGATCTCAATAATTCACACGGTCCGGCCCCGGGCGGCGCGATGGGCCGCAGGGAACCTCTGGAGTCAATTTTGCCAGTAGTGGATTAAAATTGGATTGACCTGGCGTTCGCTGCCTGCGCAACACCCGCAACGGGCCGGGCAGAAGGGCCGCAGGGCTTGAATTCACGGGCCGCTCCGGTTACATCGCCCTGACTGCTAGCAGAGAGACACCCCCAGTATGGCAACTATCAACCCCGTTCAGTTCATCCAGCAGGTTCGCGCCGAAGTATCCAAGGTCGTCTGGCCGACCCGCCGCGAAGTGCTGCTGACCACGGTCATGGTGTTCATCATGGCGGCGCTGACGGCGCTGTTCTTTGCGCTGGTCGACCTGCTGATCCGCTTTGGCCTGCAAGGGCTTCTGGGGATGTTCGGGTAAGCCCGCAGCGGTTTTCAGGCGTCCCCTGCCGCGCAGGCCATTATCTTGGCGGCCCTTGATCTTGGCAGCAATGGGCGGTAGGTGATCCGGAACTATTGAGGCGGGCGTGCAGCGATTCGGTTTGCACGCCGCTTTTTGTTGGAGAGCGCAGCGTTAGGGCTGCAGCGGGATGATCAGGCAGCGGCGCGGCACAGGCCCGCCCGGCAGAACAAGGACAACGGTTCATGGCGAAACGGTGGTATTCGGTCAGCGTTCTTTCGAACTTCGAAAAGAAAATCGCAGAGCAGATCCGCACCTCGGTCGCAGAACAGGGCCTTGAGGACGAGATCGACGAGGTTCTGGTCCCCACCGAAGAGGTGATCGAGATCCGCCGCGGCAAGAAGGTCTCGACCGAGCGCCGCTTCATGCCCGGCTACGTGCTGGTGCATATGGAAATGTCCGACCGCGGCTATCACCTGATCTCCTCGATCAACCGGGTCACCGGCTTCCTCGGCCCGCAGGGCCGCCCGATGCCGATGCGCGACGCAGAGGTGCAGGGCATCCTGGGCCGCGTCGAGGAGGGCGTCGAGGCGCCGCGCACCCTGATCCACTACGAAGTGGGCGAGAAGGTGAAAGTGAACGACGGCCCGTTCGAGGATTTCGACGGCATGGTCGAAGAGGTCGACGAGGACAACCAGAAGCTCAAAGTCACCGTGTCGATCTTCGGCCGCGAGACCCCGGTGGAGCTGGACTTCACCCAGGTGACCAAGCAGGGGTGATAGATCCCTCAGTGGAATTTGAGGCGCCGCGCTGGGTTCAGCGCGGCGTTTTTTGTGTGTGGCAGGGATGCTTCTGATGCTGTTTCAGTCTGATAGAGTGCTTGTGCAAGTCAGCTTGCCGCCGTTTTTTACTTAAGTCAGCCAGACCGGGTAATGAAGTTCTCATACCCGGTGTTGGGCAGATTGGAATTCCATCTGATGCGCCCGCTGCGGCGGTCAAACGATCCGATGATCAATCCAAGGGCAGTCGGGCCTGCCTGGCACAAAAGAGTAGCACCTATCAAAAAGCCGATAACAAATGCGATGTCGCTCCAAGATCCGATGCCCGCAGCCACGTCCCTAAAGATGGATCGCGACATGTCTGATGCACTCAAAATGCAGAGAAGGGCAGCCCAGAGAACTGCCCGGCCGGAATGGCGTAGGATCAAGCTGCTCTTCACTCCCTGCTGTGCAAGCCCTCTGAAGAACCTGAAGTTTGCGCGTGGCCTGAGCGCCAGCATTGTGATTTGCAAAAGAGGGCCGATGACAGGAATTTTTTGCGCCCCTTGCAACGGCCCCGATTGGTAGTCGAAGGAAGTGCGTTTCCCGGCGTCAACAAATTTTGCAATGTTCGCTTGGTTTGCTGCCCTTGAAGCATCTATGTTTTTCTTGCCGGGAAGGGATGCAAACAATTCTTCAGAAGGCCAAGCTTCCACCTCTACTGCGCCGTCATGGTTTAGGGGGTAATAGGGAGTGGCCAGAGGTCCCTTGTTGGTTTGCCATAGCTGCCGCGGTGAGTTTTGGCCATCTTCGGTTTGAAACTTGAAAAGGTCAAAGCACCAAAGCACCCCCTGTTTTTCAAGTTCTCTAACTTGCTCAGGGGCAAAACCATTGCCGAAGGTTTTATCAGCTTGGGCAGCAGAAAGTGTCTCTTGGTAGGCATCAGATTGGGTCAAAAGGCTGATCCAATAACTGATGGCCTCCTTGTGAGGCAGGAGCTGAAAGCCATAAGATTTGATCGCAGCAGGTACGATTAAATCAAGCGGGATCTGTTCGGCGGCTGCAGTCATACGGACGTGAAGTTCATCCAGTTCAGGTTGAAGTCCGGCCAAATTTTCTGTCGATAGGTCCGGGTAGTCAGCTGCGCTTTCAGAAACGCGGACCACCAGATCCACATAGTCCTGAAAAACATTTGCTGCTTGGTCAAATCCCATCCGGCGAAAGCAAACGGCTCTTTGGCGGTTCCAGATGACGTCGTCGCCTTCGCAACCGGCTCTCAGATCATTTGCCGCGTAAGCAAAGGTCATCAAGTCTTGCAGAAGGTAATCTTCGTGAATGTCTTCCGCTAGGCTAAGTTCTTCTAGAACGGCTTTGATTTTGTCGCATTTGATAAAGCGGTCATTTATGTCGGTTAAACTGCCGAGATGAGATTTTAGAGTTTTGAAGGATTTTTGGGAGCTGTTCGGCACCACGATTTTCATATCAATCACTTCAAAGCTCCGTAAGTATGAAGTCTGTTAGGTTTGAATGCGCCGCAAATCTCCCATATGAGGGTGCGGAATCCAAGCTTGCAGCTTTCTGCCCCTGTCGGCTTGCCAACCCCCGCATTCCCCTGTAAACGCCGCCTCTATCGTCTTCGGGCGAGATTCTCTCGTGGGAGATGGACGGATCGCGATCCTGAAATCCGACCACGCAACATTCTCCGGGCGGAACGCGTTCCGTCCTCGTTGAAAGGAAAACCAAATGGCTAAGAAGCTTGTTGGTTCGATGAAGCTGCAGGTTCCTGCAGGTCAGGCAAACCCCTCTCCGCCCGTCGGCCCGGCCCTGGGTCAGCGCGGCATCAACATCATGGAATTCTGCAAGGCGTTCAACGCCAAGACCGCAGACATGGAGCCCGGTGCGCCGTGCCCAACCGTGATCACCTACTATCAGGACAAGTCCTTCACCATGGACATCAAGACGCCGCCCGCGTCTTACTACCTGAAGAAGGCGGCCAAGGTGAAATCCGGTGCGAACAACCCGAGCCGGGAAACCGTCGGCACCGTGACCGTGGCCCAGGTGAAAGAAATCGCCGAAGCCAAGATGAAAGATCTGAACGCCAACGACATCGACGCGGCAATGCAGATCATCCTGGGCTCCGCCCGCTCCATGGGCATCGAGGTGAAGTAAGATGGCAAAGCTCGGTAAACGCACCCGCGCCGCGCGCGAAGCTTTCGCAGGCAAAGAAAACCTGTCCGTGGAAGAAGCTGTTGCCCTGGTGAAAGCCAACGCAACCTCGAAGTTCGACGAGACCGTCGAGATCGCCCTGAACCTGGGCGTCGACACCCGCCACGCAGACCAGATGGTCCGCGGCGTGGTCGGCCTGCCGAACGGCACCGGCAAAGCCATGCGCGTTGCTGTGTTCGCCCGCGGCCCCAAGGCTGACGAAGCGACCGCAGCCGGTGCAGACATCGTCGGCGCCGAAGACCTGATGGAAGCGATCCAAGGCGGCAAGATCGACTTTGACCGCTGCATCGCCACCCCGGACATGATGCCCGTCGTCGGCCGTCTGGGCAAAATCCTGGGCCCGCGCAACCTGATGCCGAACCCGAAAGTCGGCACCGTGACCATGGACGTGAAAGCGGCCGTGGAAGCAGCCAAGGGCGGCGAAGTCCAGTTCAAAGCTGAAAAAGGCGGTGTTGTGCACGCCGGCGTCGGCAAAGCGTCCTTCGACGAAGCCAAGCTGGTCGAGAACGTCCGTGCCTTCGTGTCGGCCGTGGCCAAAGCCAAGCCGTCGGGCGCCAAAGGCGCTTACATGAAAAAGATCAACCTGTCCTCGACCATGGGTCCGGGCATCACGGTTGACGTGGACAACGCTGTTACCGAGTAATCGGAGACACAGCTGATGTCAGAAGGCCCGGCGGATCTGATCCTGCCGGGCCTTTTCTTTGTCCGGGGCCGTTTGACGGGCGCTCAGCGCAGGCCGCGGCGGCAGGGGCCGTAGTGCTGCTCCAGCAGCAGCCGCAGCCGCCGCGGCTTGCCCGCGGCCGCCAGCTGCACGATGCGGGGCAAGAGGCCTTGATCCTTCAGCCCGGCGACCAGGTTGTGGCCGGTGCCCTTCAGGACATAGTGGTGGATCCTGCGGTGGGCCGGGAAGCGGCGCCAGTGGATTTCCTCCTCCGCCGCATCGCCGTGAAAGATGAAATGCCCGCATCGCTCCGGGTCGAGGCTGCCGACCGTCTCGAACCGGTAGGGCGGGAAGCGGCGGCGCCAGTACTGCCAGCGGGTTTCCTCCGGCACGTGATCGGGGTGCATGGAGAACTGCGGCGAGAAGGCGATGGCGCGGTCGATCCGGGTCAGCTGCGGCAGAACCAGCGCCATGAAACCGCCCATGCTGTTGCCGAGGGTGATCACCTCGGTGATCGCGAACTGCGCCCGGATGCGTTCGATCTCCTGGACGATGAGGGCGGTGAGGTCCGGGTCGTTCATCCAGCTGCGGCGCTTGTCGGAGACCATCAGCAGGTGGTTCCGCCCGCCGTCCGAGGCGGTGCCGGGAAATTCGAACGGCGGCATTTCATGCCGCTGGGTGCCGACGCCGCTGAGGCAGACGAACAGCCGGCTGCCGGTGCCGTGCTGGTGGATGATGCTGTGATCCCCGTTGCGGGCGATGGGATCGGTGATAAGCTGCATGCAAGGGGCCTGGAGCGCTGCGGGTGGTCTGTTCCGGTATGAAGCGGACGGCACGCGCTTGTCGAGGCGGCGGCAGGAGCGGCGCGGAAGCTGTGCCTTGCCCGGCACACCCCGGCCTGCAAGGGGCAGCTGGCGCCGGCCGCGGCCGGGCTGCGGCCAAACTTGGCCTGCGGCGCGGATTTGCCCTTGGAAATCCCCTCAAATGCGACTAACTACGGCCTTGAGATAAAGCGTGCGATTCGTCGTGCGCTTTATTTCATTTCGTCCAAGATGGTGGGTGGCCTCCGATCGGGCCTTAATTTCCCTCCTGAGACGGGTACAGACCAAGAAGATCGGGGGTTTTCAATCCCTCGGGCGGATTTGGCTCATCCCGTAAAACGGACCTGAACGCCGGTTCCTTTGCGGGCCGGCAAATATGAGCCGGGATGTGCAAGCATCCCTAACTTGGAGAGAACTGTGGATAGAGCCCAGAAAGAGAAAGTGGTCGAGGAACTCGGCCAGATCTTCGAAAGCTCTGGCGTCGTGGTGGTAGCTCACTACGCCGGTCTGACAGTTGCCGAGATGCAGGATCTGCGCGCGCGTGCAAGCGACGCGAACAGCTCCGTGCGTGTTGCCAAGAACAGGCTCGCCAAAATCGCCCTCGAGGGTAAGCCGTGTGCAAGCATGGCCGGCCTGCTGACAGGGATGACCGTTCTGACCTACTCCGAAGATCCCGTGTCCGCTGCAAAAGTGGCCGAGGATTTCGCCAAGGATAACAAAAAGTTTGAGATCCTCGGCGGCGCAATGGGTGAGAACGCTCTGGACCGTGCCGGTGTCGAAGCCGTGTCGAAAATGCCGTCCCGCGACGAGCTTATTGCTCAGATCGCAAGCTGCATTGGCGCACCCGCTTCCAACATCGCCGGCGCGATTGGCGCACCTGCAAGCAACATCGCAAGCATCCTTTCGACCATCGAAGAGAAGGCGGAAGCTGCGTAAGCGGTTGGCACTGAATGGCTGGCGTGGGGCACAAGCCCGCACGTTGGAACACACATACTGTAAACGGAAAGAGCTGATACAATGGCTGATCTGAAAGCACTCGCAGAAAGCATCGTGGGTCTGACCCTGCTGGAAGCACAAGAACTGAAAACCATCCTGAAAGACGAATACGGCATCGAGCCCGCAGCTGGCGGCGCAGTTGTCATGGCAGCTGGCGGCGACGCCGGCGGTGCAGCTGAAGAAGAAAAGACCGAATTCGACGTCGTTCTGAAGAACGCCGGCGCTTCCAAGATCAACGTGATCAAAGAAGTCCGCGGCATCACCGGCCTGGGCCTGAAAGAAGCCAAAGAGCTGGTCGAAGCTGGCGGCAAAATCAAAGAAGGCATCGACAAAGCCGAAGCAGAAGACATCAAAGCCAAGCTGGAAGCAGCTGGCGCCGAAGTCGAGCTGGCCTAAGTCCTGCCTCTGGTGCATCTCCGGTGCATCGGAAATTTGGCTGGGTCCGGAATTTTCCGGGCCCAGCCGAACCTGTCTTAAAAAGGGCCTCATCCGAGGGGCGCTTTTTCAGGCGAGGTTCAAGGGATCGGGAGGCTGCCTTCGGGACGGTGGCCATGAATTGATCCGAACACGCTGTCTCGTATGGGCAAGGAGCCGGGGCCCGGCGGCCTCCTTGACCGGTGAGAACTCGAAAGGTGACATCTGACATGGCTCAATCGTTCCTTGGCCAGAAACGTCTACGCAAATATTACGGCAAAATCCGCGAAGTGCTGGAGATGCCGAACCTCATCGAGGTGCAGAAATCTTCTTATGACCTTTTCCTGCGCTCCGGCGATGCAGCAGAGCCGCTGGACGGCGAAGGCATCAAAGGTGTGTTCCAGTCGGTTTTCCCGATCAAGGATTTCAACGAAACCTCCGTGCTGGAGTTCGTGAAATACGCGTTTGAAAAGCCGAAGTACGACGTCGAAGAGTGCATGCAGCGCGATATGACCTATTCGGCGCCGCTGAAGGTCACCCTGCGCCTGATCGTGTTTGATGTCGATGAGGACACTGGCGCCAAGTCGGTGAAGGACATCAAGGAGCAGGACGTCTTCATGGGCGACATGCCCCTGATGACCCCGAACGGCACCTTCATCGTGAACGGCACCGAGCGTGTGATCGTGTCCCAGATGCACCGCTCGCCGGGCGTGTTCTTCGACCACGACAAGGGCAAGACCCACTCCTCGGGCAAGCTGCTGTTTGCCTGCCGCATCATCCCGTACCGCGGCTCCTGGCTGGACTTCGAGTTCGACGCCAAGGACATCGTCTTTGCCCGTATCGACCGCCGCCGCAAACTGCCGGTGACCACCCTGCTGTACGCCCTGGGCCTGGACCAGGAAGGCATCATGGATGCCTATTACAACACCGTGCAGTTCAAGCTGGAGAAATCCCGCGGCTGGGTCACCCCGTTCTTCCCGGAACGCGTGCGCGGCACCCGCCCGACCTATGACCTGGTGGACGCTGCCACCGGCGAGATCATCTGCGAAGCCGGCAAGAAGGTCACTCCGCGCGCCGTCAAGAAGATGATCGAAGAAGGCACCATCACCGAGCTGCTGGTTCCCTTCGAGCACATCGTCGGCAAGTTCGTCTCCAAGGACATCATCAACGAAGACAACGGCGCGATCTATGTCGAGGCCGGTGATGAGCTGACCCTGGAATACGACAAGGACGGCGAGCTGATCGGCGGTTCCCTGAAGGAACTGCTGGATGCGGGCATCACCGACATTCCGGTGCTGGACATCGACAACGTCAACGTCGGCCCGTACATGCGCAACACCATGGCGCAAGACAAGAACATGGACCGCAACAGCGCGCTGATGGACATCTACCGCGTGATGCGTCCGGGCGAGCCGCCCACCGTCGAAGCCGCCTCGGCGCTGTTCGACACCCTGTTCTTCGATTCCGAGCGTTACGACCTGTCCGCCGTTGGCCGCGTGAAGATGAACATGCGCCTGGCTCTGGACGCCGAAGACACCCAGCGCACCCTGCGCAAGGAAGACATCGTCGCCTGTATCAAGGCGCTGGTCGACCTGCGTGACGGCCGCGGCGATGTCGACGACATCGACCACCTGGGCAACCGCCGCGTGCGCTCCGTCGGCGAGCTGATGGAAAACCAGTACCGCGTCGGCCTGCTGCGCATGGAGCGTGCGATCAAGGAGCGGATGTCCTCCGTCGAGATCGACACCGTGATGCCGCAGGACCTGATCAACGCGAAACCGGCTGCTGCTGCTGTGCGTGAATTCTTTGGCTCCTCGCAGCTGTCGCAGTTCATGGACCAGACCAACCCGCTGTCGGAAGTCACCCACAAACGCCGCCTGTCGGCGCTTGGCCCGGGCGGCCTGACCCGCGAGCGCGCCGGCTTTGAGGTCCGCGACGTGCACCCGACCCACTATGGCCGGATGTGCCCGATTGAGACCCCGGAAGGCCCGAACATCGGTCTGATCAACTCGCTGGCGACCTTCGCGCGCGTCAACAAATACGGCTTCATCGAAACCCCCTACCGGGTGGTGAACGAAGGCCAGGTGACCGACGAAGTGCACTACATGTCGGCGACCGAGGAAATGCGCCACACCGTGGCGCAGGCGAACGCGACCCTGGACGAGAGCGGCAAGTTCATCAACGACCTGGTGTCGACCCGCCAGTCCGGCGACTACACCCTGGCGCCGCGCGAAAGCGTGGACCTGATCGACGTGTCGCCGAAGCAGCTGGTCTCCGTCGCTGCCTCGCTGATCCCGTTCCTGGAAAACGACGACGCCAACCGCGCTCTGATGGGCTCGAACATGCAGCGTCAGGCGGTTCCGCTGCTGCGTGCAGAGGCGCCGCTGGTCGGCACCGGCATCGAGGAAAAGGTTGCGATCGACTCCGGCGCGGCCATCCAGGCGAAACGTGCGGGCATCATCGACCAGGTGGATGCGCAGCGTATCGTGATCCGGGCCACCGAGGACCTGGAGCTGGGCGATGCGGGCGTTGACATCTACCGTCTGCGCAAGTTCCAGCGGTCCAACCAGAACACCACCATCAACCAGAAGCCTCTGGTCAAGGTGGGCGACACCGTTGCCAAGGGCGAAGTGATCGCCGACGGCCCGTCGACCGATATGGGCGAACTGGCACTGGGCAAAAACGTGGTCGTCGCGTTCATGCCGTGGAACGGCTACAACTACGAAGACTCGATCCTGATCTCCGAGCGCATCGCGCGCGACGACGTCTTCACCTCGGTCCACATCGAGGAGTTCGAAGTCGCCGCCCGTGACACCAAGCTCGGGCCGGAAGAAATCACCCGCGACATCCCCAACGTCGGCGAGGAAGCCCTGCGCAACCTCGACGAGGCAGGCATCGTCTACATCGGTGCCGATGTCGAGCCGGGCGACATTCTGGTCGGCAAGATCACTCCGAAGGGCGAAAGCCCGATGACCCCGGAAGAGAAGCTGCTGCGCGCCATCTTCGGCGAGAAGGCTTCCGACGTGCGCGACACCTCGCTGCGCGTGAAGCCGGGCGACTACGGTACTGTGGTCGAGGTGCGCGTCTTCAACCGCCACGGCGTGGAAAAAGACGAGCGTGCGCTGCAGATCGAGCGTGAGGAAGTCGAGCGTCTGGCCCGTGACCGGGACGACGAGCTGGCGATCCTGGACCGCAACATCTATGCCCGCCTGCGCGGCATGCTGCTGGGCAAAGTGGCCGTCAAAGGCCCGAAAGGCGTGCGTGCCGGTTCCCCGATCGACGAGGAGCTGCTGGATTCGCTGTCCCGCGGCCAGTGGTGGATGCTTGCCCTCGAGGATGAGCAGGACGCCCAGATCGTCGAGGCCCTGAACGAGCAGTACGAGGCGCAGAAGCGTGCCCTGGACGCCCGTTTCGAGGACAAGGTCGAGAAGGTCCGCCGCGGCGACGACCTGCCGCCGGGCGTGATGAAGATGGTCAAGGTCTTCATCGCGGTGAAGCGCAAGCTGCAGCCGGGCGACAAGATGGCCGGCCGTCACGGCAACAAAGGTGTGATCTCGAAAGTGGTGCCGATGGAGGACATGCCGTTCCTCGCCGACGGCACCCCGGTCGACTTCTGCCTCAACCCGCTGGGCGTGCCGTCGCGCATGAACGTCGGTCAGATCCTGGAGACCCACATGGGCTGGGCCGCGCGCGGCCTCGGCATCAAGGTGGACGAAGCGCTGCAGGAATACCGCCGCTCGGGCGACCTGACCCCGGTCCGTGAAGCGATGCACCACGCCTATGGCGACGATGTCTACGACGAAGGCATCGCCAGCATGGACGAGGACACGCTGATCGAAGCCGCAGGCAACGTGACCCGCGGTGTGCCGATTGCGACCCCGGTCTTCGACGGCGCCAAGGAAGACGATGTGAACAACGCCCTGGTGCGTGCGGGCTTTGACCAGTCCGGCCAGTCGATCCTGTTCGACGGCCGCACCGGCGAGCAGTTCGCGCGTCCGGTCACCGTTGGCATCAAGTACCTGCTGAAGCTGCACCACCTGGTGGACGACAAGATCCACGCGCGTTCCACCGGCCCGTACTCGCTGGTCACCCAGCAGCCGCTGGGCGGTAAGGCGCAGTTCGGCGGTCAGCGCTTCGGTGAGATGGAAGTCTGGGCTCTGGAAGCCTATGGCGCCGCCTACACCCTGCAGGAGATGCTCACCGTCAAATCGGATGACGTCGCCGGCCGGACCAAGGTCTATGAGTCGATCGTCAAGGGCGAGGATAACTTCGAGGCGGGCGTGCCGGAATCGTTCAACGTTCTGGTTAAAGAAGTCCGCGGCCTCGGCCTGAACATGGAACTCCTGGATGCGGAGGTTGAGGAGTAAGGGCCCCGCGCCCTTCTCCCGCTCCCCCCTTCCGCAAGATTTGAGGTATCAAAATGAACCAGGAAATCACCAACAACCCGTTCAACCCGCTGACCCCGCCGAAGGTCTTTGATGAAATCAAAGTCTCGCTGGCCAGCCCGGAACGGATCCTGTCTTGGTCCTACGGCGAAATCAAAAAGCCCGAGACCATCAACTACCGGACCTTCAAGCCGGAGCGCGACGGCCTGTTCTGTGCCCGGATCTTTGGCCCGATCAAAGACTACGAATGCCTGTGCGGCAAATATAAGCGGATGAAGTACCGCGGCGTCGTCTGCGAAAAATGCGGCGTCGAGGTCACCCTGCAGAAAGTGCGCCGCGAGCGCATGGGCCACATCGAACTGGCGGCGCCGGTTGCGCATATCTGGTTCCTGAAGTCGCTGCCCAGCCGCATCGGCCTGATGCTGGACATGACCCTGCGCGACCTGGAACGGGTTCTGTACTTTGAAAACTACGTCGTCATCGAGCCGGGTCTGACCGACCTGACCTATGGTCAGATGATGACCGAAGAAGAGTACATGGACGCCCAGGACGCCTATGGCATGGACGCCTTCACCGCCAACATCGGCGCCGAAGCGATCCGTGACATGCTGGCCCAGATCGACCTGGAATCGGAAGCCGAAACGCTGCGCGCCGAACTGGCCGAAGCGACCGGCGAACTGAAGCCCAAGAAGATCATCAAGCGTCTGAAAGTCGTTGAATCCTTCCTGGAGTCGGGCAACCGTCCGGAATGGATGATCATGACCGTGATCCCGGTCATTCCGCCGGAACTGCGCCCGCTGGTTCCGCTGGACGGCGGCCGCTTTGCGACCTCCGACCTGAACGACCTGTACCGCCGCGTGATCAACCGGAACAACCGCCTGAAGCGGCTGATCGAACTGCGCGCGCCGGACATCATCGTCCGCAACGAAAAGCGGATGCTGCAGGAGTCTGTTGACGCGCTGTTCGACAACGGCCGCCGCGGCCGCGTCATCACCGGCGCCAACAAGCGCCCGCTGAAGTCGCTGTCCGACATGCTGAAAGGCAAGCAGGGCCGCTTCCGCCAGAACCTTCTGGGTAAGCGCGTCGACTTCTCCGGCCGTTCGGTGATTGTGACCGGTCCCGAGCTGAAGCTGCACCAGTGCGGCCTGCCCAAGAAGATGGCGCTGGAGCTGTTCAAGCCCTTCATCTACTCGCGTCTGGAGGCCAAGGGCCTGTCCAGCACCGTGAAGCAGGCGAAGAAGCTGGTCGAGAAAGAGCGTCCCGAGGTTTGGGATATCCTGGATGAGGTGATCCGCGAGCACCCGGTGATGCTGAACCGCGCACCGACGCTGCACCGTCTTGGTATCCAGGCGTTTGAGCCCACGCTGATCGAAGGCAAGGCGATCCAGCTGCACCCGCTGGTCTGCTCGGCGTTCAACGCGGACTTCGACGGCGACCAGATGGCTGTGCACGTCCCGCTGAGCCTCGAGGCCCAGCTGGAAGCGCGCGTCCTGATGATGTCGACCAACAACGTTCTGTCGCCTGCCAACGGCGCGCCGATCATCGTTCCCTCGCAGGATATGATCCTGGGTCTCTACTATGTGACCCTGGAGCGCGAAGGCATGCCCGGCGAAGGCAAGATCTTCGGCACCATCGACGAGGTTCAGCACGCGCTGGACGCCGGCGAAGTGCATCTGCACTCCAAGATCACCGCGCGGATCACCCAGATCGACGAGGAAGGCAACGAGGTTCTCAAGCGCTTTGAGACCACCCCGGGCCGTGTCCGTCTGGGCGCGCTGCTGCCGAAGAACGCCAAGGCGCCGTTTGAACTGGTCAACCGCCTGCTGCGGAAGAAAGAGGTTCAGCAGGTCATCGACACCGTCTACCGCTACTGCGGCCAGAAGGAATCGGTCATCTTCTGCGACCAGATCATGACCATGGGCTTCCGCGAAGCGTTCAAGGCCGGCATCTCCTTCGGCAAGGACGACATGGTGATCCCGGACACCAAGTGGACCATCGTCGACGACACCCGCGAGCAGGTGAAAGACTTCGAACAGCAGTACATGGACGGCCTGATCACCCAGGGCGAAAAGTACAACAAAGTTGTCGATGCCTGGTCGAAGTGTAACGACAAGGTCACCGAAGCGATGATGGGCACCATCTCCGCGGACAAGCGGGACGAGAACGGCGCCGTGATGGAGCCGAACTCGGTCTACATGATGGCCCACTCGGGTGCGCGTGGCTCGGTTACTCAGATGAAACAGCTGGGCGGCATGCGCGGCCTGATGGCCAAGCCGAACGGCGACATCATCGAGACCCCGATCATCTCGAACTTTAAAGAAGGCCTGACCGTGCTCGAGTACTTCAACTCGACCCACGGCGCCCGTAAGGGTCTGTCGGATACCGCGCTTAAGACGGCGAACTCGGGTTACCTGACCCGCCGTCTGGTGGACGTGGCGCAGGACTGCATCGTGCGCGAGCACGACTGCGGCACCGAGCGTGCGATCACCGCAGAAGCGGCTGTGAACGACGGCGAGGTCGTGGCGTCGCTGGGCGAGCGCATCCTGGGCCGTGTGGCTGCGGATGACATCAAGAAGCCCGGCACCGAAGAGATCATCGTGGCCGCCGGCCAGCTGATCGACGAGCGCATGGCCGACGCAGTGGAAGAGGCCGGCGTGCAGTCGACCCGCATCCGCTCGCCGCTGACCTGTGAAAGCGAAGAGGGCGTCTGCGCCATGTGCTACGGCCGTGACCTGGCCCGCGGCACGCAGGTGAACACCGGCGAGGCCGTCGGCATCATCGCGGCGCAGTCGATCGGTGAACCCGGCACCCAGCTGACCATGCGGACCTTCCACATCGGCGGCGTTGCCCAGGGCGGCCAGCAGTCGTTCCTGGAAGCCAGCCAGGAAGGCAAGATCGTCTTCGAGATGCCGCAGACCTTGGAGAACGCCAACGGCGAGACCCTGGTTGTCGGCCGCAACATGAAGCTGATCATCCAGGACGAGCACGGCGAAGAGCGCGCCAGCCACAAGCTGGGCTACGGCTCCAAGCTGTTCGTCAAGGAAGGCCAGATGGTTGCCCGCGGCGACAAGCTGTTCGAATGGGACCCCTATACCCTGCCGATCATCGCCGAGAAGCCGGGTACCGCCAAGTATGTCGACCTGATCTCGGGCCTGGCTGTCCGCGACGAGACCGACGAAGCCACCGGCATGACCCAGAAGATCGTGATCGACTGGCGTGCGGCTCCGAAGGGCTCCGACCTGAAGCCGGAAATCATTCTGGTCGACGGCAACGGCGAGCCGGTGCGTAACGACGCCGGCAACCCGCTGACCTACCCGATGTCCGTGGATGCCATCCTGTCGGTCGAAGACGGCCAGCAGATCCTGGCCGGTGACGTGGTCGCGCGGATCCCGCGTGAAGGCGCCAAGACCAAGGACATCACCGGTGGTCTTCCGCGCGTTGCGGAACTGTTCGAAGCCCGCCGTCCGAAAGATCACGCGATCATCGCCGAAATCGATGGTTACGTGCGCTTCGGCCGCGACTACAAGAACAAGCGCCGCATCGCGATCGAGCCGTCGGACGAGTCGATGGAAGCCGTCGAATACATGGTGCCCAAGGGCAAGCACATTCCGGTCCAGGAAGGTGACTATGTCCAGAAGGGCGACTACATCATGGACGGCAACCCGGCGCCGCATGACATCCTGTCCATCATGGGTGTCGAGGCACTGGCGAACTACATGATCGACGAGGTCCAGGACGTCTACCGCCTGCAGGGTGTGAAGATCAACGACAAGCACATCGAGGTGATCGTCCGCCAGATGCTGCAGAAGTGGGAGATCTCCGACTCCGGCGACACCACGCTGCTGAAAGGCGAGCACGTGGACAAGCAGGAGTTCGACGCCGCCAACGAGAAGGCGCTGGCCCGCGGCAAGCGTCCGGCTCAGGGTGAACCGATCCTGCTCGGCATCACCAAGGCGTCTCTGCAGACCCGCTCCTTCATCTCGGCGGCCTCCTTCCAGGAGACCACCCGGGTTCTCACCGAGGCTTCGGTGCAGGGCAAGAAGGACAAGCTGGTCGGCCTCAAGGAGAACGTCATCGTGGGCCGCCTGATCCCGGCCGGCACCGGCGGTGCCACCCAGCGGGTGCGCCAGATCGCCCAGGGCCGCGACAACGTGGTTCTGGAAGCCCGCCGCGAGGAAGCCGAAGCCGCTGCAGCCCTGGCTGCGCCGGTGATGGACGAGGACGCGATGGACACCGATCTGGACAACCTGGTCGATACCCCGGAAAGCCGCGACTAAGCCTTGGCAGCAGACAAACGGAAAAGCCCCCGCATGGATGCATGCGGGGGCTTTTCCGTTTGTCTGCCGCCAAGGCTATCTGTTGCAGGGCAGGGAGGGCACAGGAATGGATGACGGTCTGCGGATGATCCCAGCAGCGGTGCGGCGATGACACCGAACCAGACGGGCGCGCTGCTGATGATGGGCGCCATGGCGGCCTATACCTTCAACGATGCGCTGGTAAAGCTGATCGGCGGCACGCTGCCGCTGCCGCAGATCCTGACCGTCCGCGGCCTGGCGGCCAGCGTGCTGATCTACCTGCTGGTGCGGCGGATGGGCGGGCTGCAACTGCGGCTGCCGCCCCGCGCCTGGGGCATGATCGCCCTGCGCTGCGCAGGCGAGGTGTCGGCCACCTATCTGTTCCTGACCGCGCTGATGGTGATGCCGATTGCCAATGTCACCGCGGTGCTGCAGGTGCTGCCGCTGGCGGTGACGCTGAGTGCTGCGCTGTTCCTGCAAGAGCCGGTGGGCTGGCGGCGGATGGCAGCGATTGCCGCGGGCTTCTGCGGCATGCTGCTGATTGTGCGGCCGGGGCCGGAGGGGTTCAGCGAGGGGGCGCTTTTTGCGCTGGCGTCGGTGGCCTGCATCACCGCCCGTGACCTGGTCACCCGGCGGATGCCGCCGGAGGTGCCGTCGATGACGGTGACGCTGATGTCCTCGCTGTCGGTGCTGGCGTTCGGCATTGCCACCTCTGCCGCGGTGGAGTGGCAGCCGATGGGCGCGGGCGAGCTTCTGATCCTGGGCGGTGCGGCCCTGTTCATCTTTGCGGGCTACCTGTGCTCAGTCATGACCATGCGGGTGGGGGAGATCGCGGTGATTGCGCCGCTGCGCTACAGCGGATTGCTGTGGGCGCTGCTGCTGGGCTGGCTGGTGTTCGGCGAATGGCCGGATGCAGTGACCCTGCTGGGCGCGGCCATCGTGGCTGGAGCCGGCGTCTTCACCTTCTACCGGGAGCGCCAGGCCGCCCGCAAACGCCGCCCGGTCATGCGCTGAACGCCGCGCGCACCCGGTCTGCCCTGATGCCGAATACGCTTGCGAATTCGCGTTCCTGCTTGGGCGTCAGCGGCGTTACCTCAACCGGCTTGGCCCGTTCCTGGCGGGAATCGTTGAACCGGTTGTGGCTGCGCACCCACATCGGCACATCGGTCACGGTCACCGTCGGCATGTGGTGGTGGATGCGGTTATGGGCGAAGTTCATGATCGTCTTGCGGCAGCCGCCTGCCGCATACATCGCCAGTGCCGCGGTGAAATAGGGCCGCACAGCAGGTTCCGAGGCGGCGATCCCATCGGCGCTGAATTCGGCGATATAGCCGCGGTTGAAATCAATCGCGGCGGTGTCCGTCTTGGCCAGGAGCGGCGCGCAGTCCGCCGCGGTCTCCCGCAGCCGCTCGATGAACTCACCGGCCACCGCGTCGTCGTCGTCAAACCGGAACTGCAGGCAGGGCTGCTCCGGGTCGCGCCGGGCGCGGTTCAGCAGTTCCTTCATCACCTCCCGGTGGCGGCGCGGCGGCTCCGCCGTGATCTGCACCTGCGGCATGTCCGCGGTCAGGTCGTGCAGCCGGTCGCGGTGCTGCCGGGGCAGGCTGTCTCCGGTCACCAGCAGCAGGTCGAATTCCTGGTCCGTCTGCTGGCGCAGAGAGGGCAGGGCGACGGTCTCGAACAGCCGGAACCGCTCCTCCATCCGCGCGTCAGAGTAGAGATAGGCGATCCGCTCCGTCATTGTCTCATGCTCGACCTGAAACCCGCCGATGGCCGGGTAGGAGAACCGGCACAGCCCGATGACCTGCATACTGAAATCCGTTTGTTGCAAATGACTGCGCCGGCGACTATGGCGGGCCGGCAGCCCGCTGGCAACCGCCGCGCCAGTGCTGCCCGGCCCGCAGCGCCCGGCTGCTGTTGACAACCCCCGCGACTCCCCATATACGCGCGCCTATCCGGCACCCGGAGTGTATGCTTCGAAAGCCGAATTCAGAATTGCAGTGGCTCAAGGTCCGGGCACTTTTACCACCCGGATCCTCTGTAAACACACCGCGTCGTCTCACCTCGGAATGGGAGCGATTGCGGTTTTTGCGCTTGTGGACGCACAGGTGCAGCGAAATCACCCGCACGCGCCGGCGTGCATGACAAGTTGCTAAACGGGGAATACCTGAATGCCAACGATCCAGCAGCTGATCCGCAAGCCGCGTCAGCCGAAGCGTAAAGTTTCGAAGTCCCAGCACCTCGAGCAGTGCCCGCAAAAGCGCGGCGTCTGCACCCGCGTGTACACCACCACTCCGAAGAAACCGAACTCCGCTATGCGGAAAGTTGCGAAGGTCCGCCTGACCAACGGTTACGAAGTGATCTCCTACATCCCCGGTGAAAGCCACAACCTTCAGGAACACTCCGTGGTTCTGATCCGCGGCGGCCGGGTGAAAGACCTTCCGGGTGTCCGTTACCACATCCTGCGCGGTGTTCTGGATACCCAGGGCGTCAAAGACCGTAAGCAGCGCCGCTCGAAGTACGGCGCGAAGCGTCCTAAGTAAGAAGGAGAGAGCGAGATGTCCCGTCGTCACGCCGCAGAGAAGCGCGAAGTCCTGCCCGACGCCAAGTTCGGCGACCGCGTTCTGACCAAATTCATGAACAACCTGATGATCGACGGCAAGAAGTCGGTCGCAGAGCGCATCGTCTACAACGCCTTCGACCGCGTTGAGACCAAGATCAAGCGCGCTCCGGTTGAAGTCTTCCACGAAGCGCTGGACAACATCAAACCGTCCGTCGAGGTCCGCTCCCGCCGTGTTGGCGGCGCGACCTACCAGGTTCCGGTTGAAGTCCGCCCCGAGCGCCGCGAAGCGCTGGCCATCCGCTGGCTGATCGCTGCTGCCCGCAACCGCAACGAAAACACCATGGAAGAGCGCCTTGCAGGCGAGCTGCTGGACGCCGTCCAGTCCCGTGGCACCGCGGTCAAGAAGCGCGAAGACACCCACAAGATGGCAGAGGCCAACAAAGCCTTCTCCCATTATCGCTGGTAAGCTAGAGGACATAGACCTATGGCACGCGAATATCCCCTCGAACTGTACCGTAACTTCGGTATCATGGCGCACATCGATGCAGGTAAAACCACCTGCTCCGAGCGCATCCTGTATTACACCGGCAAATCCCACAACATCGGTGAGGTGCACGACGGTGCAGCCACCATGGACTGGATGGAGCAGGAGCAGGAACGCGGCATCACCATCACCTCGGCTGCGACCACCACCTTCTGGGAACGCACCGAAGACGGCAAAACCGCTGACTCTCCGAAGCACCGCCTGAACATCATCGACACCCCCGGCCACGTTGACTTCACCATCGAAGTTGAGCGTTCGCTGGCGGTTCTCGACGGTGCTGTCTGTGTTCTGGACGCCAACGCCGGCGTTGAGCCGCAGACCGAAACCGTGTGGCGTCAGGCTGACCGCTACAAGGTTCCGCGCATGGTGTTCGTCAACAAGATGGACAAGATCGGCGCTGACTTCTTCAACTGTGTCAACATGATCGAAGACCGCACCGGCGCCCGCGCGGTTCCGGTTGGTGTGCCGATCGGCGCCGAGAACGAGCTGGAAGGCCTGGTTGACCTGGTCAACATGGAAGAATGGCTGTGGCAGGGCGAAGACCTGGGCGCATCCTGGGTCAAGGCGCCGATCCGCGACAGCCTGAAAGACATGGCTGACGAGTGGCGCGGCAAGATGATCGAAGCGGCCGTCGAAATGGACGACGACGCGATGGAAGCCTACCTGGAAGGCGAAGAGCCCGACGTTCCGACCCTGCGCAAACTGCTGCGCAAGGGCACCCTGGAACTGGCCTTCGTTCCGGTTCTGGGCGGTTCCGCGTTCAAGAACAAAGGCGTTCAGCCGCTGCTCAACGCTGTGATCGACTACCTGCCCAGCCCGCTGGACGTTGTCGACTACATGGGCTTCAAACCCGGTGACGAAGAAGAAGTCCGTAACATTGCCCGCCGCGCGGACGATGACATGGCGTTCTCCGGCCTGGCGTTCAAGATCATGAACGACCCGTTCGTCGGCTCCCTGACCTTCACCCGGATCTACTCCGGCGTGCTGAACAAGGGCGACACCCTGCTGAACTCGACCAAGGGCAAGAAAGAGCGCGTTGGCCGGATGATGATGATGCACTCGAACAACCGTGAGGAAATCACGGAAGCGTTCGCAGGCGACATCATTGCGCTGGCAGGCCTGAAGGACACCACCACCGGTGACACCCTCTGCGCCGTCAACGACCCGGTTGTTCTGGAAACCATGACCTTCCCCGATCCGGTGATCGAGATCGCGGTTGAGCCGAAAACCAAGGCCGACCAGGAGAAGATGTCCCAGGGTCTGGCCCGTCTGGCCGCCGAAGACCCGTCCTTCCGCGTCGAGACCGACCTCGAGTCCGGTCAGACCATCATGAAGGGCATGGGCGAACTTCACCTGGACATCCTGGTGGACCGCCTCAAGCGCGAGTTCAAGGTTGAGGCGAACATCGGTGCGCCGCAGGTGGCCTACCGCGAGACCATCTCCAAAGAGGTCGAGCACTCCTACACCCACAAGAAACAGTCGGGTGGTTCGGGCCAGTTCGCCGAGGTGAAGCTGATCATCTCGCCGACAGAAGCAGGCGAAGGCTACTCCTTCGAATCCCGTATCGTCGGCGGTGCGGTTCCGAAGGAATACATCCCGGGCGTCGAAAAAGGCATCCAGTCCGTCATGGACAGCGGCCCGCTGGCCGGCTTCCCCGTGATCGACTTCAAGGTTGCCCTGATCGACGGTAAGTTCCACGACGTGGACTCCTCGGTTCTGGCCTTTGAAATCGCCGCCCGCATGGGCATGCGTGAAGGCATGCGCAAAGCTGGCGCGAAACTGCTCGAGCCGGTGATGAAGGTCGAAGTGATCACCCCGGAAGAATACACCGGCGGCATCATCGGCGACCTGACGTCCCGCCGCGGCCAGGTGTCCGGCCAGGAGAACCGCGGCAACGCAATCGCGATCGACGCGTTTGTGCCGCTGGCGAACATGTTCGGCTACATCAACACCCTGCGTTCGATGAGCTCGGGCCGCGCCCAGTTCACCATGCAGTTCGATCACTACGAGCCGGTTCCGCAGAACATCTCGGAAGAGATCCAGGCGAAATACGCGTAAGCGTCAGAAAATACGGGGGCTCGCAGGCAGTGCGGGCCTCCCTCGAAGCAAAAGGAGGCCATCATGGCTAAGGAAAAGTTTGAACGTAATAAACCGCACGTCAACATCGGCACCGTTGGCCACGTTGACCACGGCAAGACCACTCTGACCGCGGCTATCACCAAATACTTCGGTGACTTCAAAGCCTACGACCAGATCGACGGCGCACCGGAAGAAAAAGCCCGCGGCATCACCATCTCGACCGCCCACGTCGAGTATGAAACCGACGCCCGCCACTATGCGCACGTCGACTGCCCCGGCCACGCCGACTACGTCAAGAACATGATCACCGGCGCGGCCCAGATGGACGGCGCGATCCTGGTTGTGAACGCTGCTGACGGCCCGATGCCGCAGACCCGCGAGCACATCCTGCTGGCCCGCCAGGTCGGCGTGCCTGCGCTGGTCGTGTTCATGAACAAGGTTGACCAGGTCGACGACGAAGAGCTGCTGGAGCTCGTCGAAATGGAAATCCGCGAGCTGCTGTCCTCCTACGAGTTCCCGGGCGACGATATCCCGATCGTTGCAGGTTCCGCTCTGGCCGCAATGGAAGGCCGCGATCCGGAAATCGGCGAAAACAAGATCAAAGAGCTGATGGCGGCCGTGGACGAGTACATCCCGACCCCCGAGCGTGCGGTTGACCAGCCGTTCCTGATGCCGATCGAAGACGTGTTCTCGATCTCCGGCCGCGGCACCGTTGTGACCGGCCGTGTGGAGCGCGGTGTGATCAACGTCGGCGACGAGATCGAAATCGTCGGCATCCACGACACCAAGAAAACCACCTGCACCGGCGTGGAAATGTTCCGCAAGCTGCTGGACCGCGGTGAAGCCGGCGACAACATCGGCGCCCTGCTGCGCGGTGTCGACCGTGACGGTGTTGAGCGCGGCCAGGTGCTGTGCAAGCCGGGTTCCGTGACCCCGCACACCAAGTTCGAAGCCGAAGCCTACATCCTGACCAAGGAAGAAGGCGGCCGCCACACCCCGTTCTTCGCGAACTACCGTCCGCAGTTCTACTTCCGCACCACCGACGTGACCGGCACCGTGACCCTGCCGGAAGGCACCGAGATGGTGATGCCGGGCGACAACCTGAAGTTCTCGGTAGAGCTGATCGCGCCGATCGCGATGGAAGACGGCCTGCGCTTCGCCATCCGCGAAGGCGGCCGCACCGTCGGCGCCGGCGTCGTGTCGAAGATCATCGAGTAATCAGGTCTCCTGATTGATCTCAGAGAGGGCCTCCTTCGGGAGGCCCTTTTTCTATGCGCCGCACGTCCCCGTAGGGTGGGCAATCTGCCCACCATTCCGGAACACCGGACGCCCCCAACCTCCGCATTTTTTACAACCGGCCTCCGAACAGGGCAGGGACCGGCCTGGGGCCGGAGGCCGTCCTGCAGTAGCTCTTGAGGCTACAGGGAGCGCCAGCTCCGGGTGCGATGCAATAACGCCCGCCCGTTTTGCCGGAGGCCGGGCGCGACCCGAACGCGGGGCGTCCGGGCGGGTGTTCAAAACCTAGTGGTTTGCCGGGGGAGATAATCATTGGGTTCCGTCGAAACGCTCAGGTACCGTACAAGTCCCTGCAAATGCTCATAAGTTGTACTGCAAAAAGAGTTGGGATAACTCTTCCCGGGTAGAAATGAGGATTTGAAAAGTGAAACTTAGAAACATTTTTGCAGCTGGCTGTTTGTTGCTCAGCAGTCCGCTTCTGGCGAACGCACAAGAACAAGAAGGCGTTTGGGTTACCTATTACCTTAAGGCCGAGACAAACGCGGTGACCGGGCTGATGCAGATTGCTGTGAAAGACGGGAAAGAGGCGATCCCCGCAAGTTACTCAATGAACCGCATCGAGAGGTTCATTTCTGAAGATTGCGCGGGCGGCAAGGTCGGCCCGATCACACTTGGCAAGCAAAAAACCAAGCGCAAATGGAAGTTCATTCGGCAGGAATTTGAGACAACATGCTCGGGAGGTCCCCATTCCAGCATACCGACTACCACCGGCCGGGTTCAGGTCCAGGTCAAGCGCCAAGCTGATGGGCGTGACCTCGCCGAGTACTTCTATGGCCAGAATGGTAACATGGTGACTACTACCAGGTACCGTTAAGACACAACTGGGGTCGCTGAGGCGGGGCAATCTGCCCTCAGCAACCTCCCCTTAACCTCCCTTAGCAAACCCCAAACGCACCGTGCGCCGCAAACGCAACCGTTTCGCGGCGAAACCCCTTGCCTCATGGGGCCATAGGGCGTATAGGGCGCGAGTTCGCCGAGTGCGAATAGGGGCGGGATGATTCCCGCCTTTTGGGTTCGATGAGGGGTTGCGGTGGTCGCAGGCCCTCCTCTCAACCCCAACGCCTGAATAAAAGGCTGTACGATGCAAAGCCAAAACATCCGTATCCGGCTGAAGGCATTTGACTATCGCGTGCTGGATGCGTCCACGCAAGAGATCGTCAACACTGCCAAGCGGACCGGCGCGCAAGTGCGCGGCCCGATCCCGATGCCGAACAAGATCGAGAAATTCACTGTTCTGCGTGGCCCCCACGTTGACAAGAAATCCCGCGACCAGTTCGAGATCCGCACCCACAAGCGCCTTCTCGACATCGTCGACCCGACCCCGCAGACCGTGGACGCGCTGATGAAGCTCGACCTGGCTGCCGGCGTCGACGTCGAAATCAAGCTGCAGTCGTAAGTTCGGAGGGTATAGATTATGCGTTCCGGAATTATCGCTAAGAAAGTGGGCATGACCCGCCTGTTCATGGAAGACGGCAAGCAGATCCCTGTCACCGTTCTGTCCCTGGACGGCCTGCAGGTCGTTGCTCAGCGCACCGAGGAAAAAGACGGCTACACCGCCGTTCAGCTGGGTGCAGGCTCCGCCAAGGCAAAGCGCACCTCGCAAGCCATGCGCGGCCACTTCGCAGCTGCCAAGGTTGAACCCAAGCGCAAGCTGGTCGAATTCCGCGTTCCCGCGGACGGCCTGATCGAAGTCGGCGCCGAGATCTCGGCCGAACACTTCCTGGCTGGCCAGAAAGTGGACGTCACCGGCACCTCGATCGGTAAAGGTTTCGCCGGTGCCATGAAGCGGCACAACTTCGGCGGCCTGCGCGCCTCGCACGGTGTGTCGATCTCGCACCGTTCGCACGGTTCGACCGGTCAGTGTCAGGACCCGGGCAAGGTCTTCAAAGGCAAGAAAATGGCCGGCCACATGGGCGCAGCCCGCGTGACCACCCAGAACCTGGAAGTGGTGAAAACCGACGCCGAGCGCGGCCTGGTCTTCATCAAGGGCGCCGTACCGGGCCCGAAATCCGGCTGGGTTACCGTCAAGGACGCCGTGAAGAAGAAAGCCCCCGAGGGTCTGCCTTTCCCGGCCGCTCTGAAAACTGCGGAAGCTTCCGCGGAAGGTGGTGAAGCATGAAACTTGACGTGATCAAACTGGACGGCGGCAAAGCGGGCGACATCGAACTGTCCGAAGACCTGTTCGGCCTGGAGCCGCGTGCGGACATCCTGCACCGCGTGGTCCGCTGGCAGCGCAACAACGCGCAGGCCGGCACCCACAAGGTGAAGACCCGCTCCGAGACCTCCTACTCGACCAAGAAGATCTACCGCCAGAAGGGCACCGGCGGCGCACGCCACGGTGACCGCAACGCGCCGATCTTCCGCAAGGGTGGTATCTACAAGGGTCCGACCCCGCGTTCGCACGGCCACGAGCTGACCAAGAAGTTCCGCAAGCTGGGCCTGCGCCACGCGCTGTCCGCCAAAGCCAAAGCGGGCGAGCTGGTCATCATCGAGGACGCTGCTTCCGAAGGCAAGACCGCAGCTCTGGCCAAGCAGGTGAAAAACCTGGGCTGGAAGCGCGCGCTGATCATCGACGGCGCATCGGTCAACGAAGGCTTCCTGCAAGCGTCGCGCAACATCGAAGGTCTGGACATCCTGCCGACCATCGGTGCCAACGTCTATGACATCCTGAAGCGTGACACCCTGGTGATCACCAAGGCGGGTGTCGAAGCACTGGAGGCTCGTCTGAAATGAGCGTGAAGGCAGAACACTACGACGTGATCCGCAAGCCGATCATCACCGAGAAATCCACTATGGCGTCCGAAAACGGCGCAGTGGTTTTCGAAGTGGCAATCGACTCCAACAAGCCGATGATCAAGGAAGCCGTCGAGGCTCTCTTTGGCGTCAAGGTGAAAGCGGTCAACACCACCGTCACCAAGGGTAAGGTCAAGCGTTTCCGCGGCCAGCTGGGCAAGCGTAAAGACGTGAAAAAAGCCTATGTGACCCTGGAAGAAGGCAACACCATCGACGTGTCCACCGGACTCTGAGATTTGCCTCTCTGACAAATTGGAAGGCCCTCGCGCAAGCGGGGGCCTTTTTCTTTGGGGCCATCATTGACGGGGGAGAGGGCGGCGGGTGCGAGAGCGGGCATGGCGGGGTCCTTTCTGGAGGTGTCCGGTCCTGTATAGCGGCTGTCGGTTAAGATCCGGGAAGTGCGGCGTACGGTGGGGGCGCAACGGGTGGCTTGGGCGGACCCAAATGACCGGCGAGCCAAGTTCCAATGGCGGAAAATAGGCGGCTGGACCCCGGCGCGGAATCAAGGGCGCAGCCCGCCGCGCCAGCGCCGTCCCGCCCCCATGGGGCGGCGCTTTTGGCCGGTGTTGCGGGTGTCGGTGGGGGCATACGGACGTGGCCGGAATAAACTGCCAAACGCAACGTTGCGAGCGCCCCCCCCGCGGGACGGCGCTGGCGTAGCTACCTATGGCAGTAAGTCTTTCTCATCTGGAAGGCTTCTAACTTCGATGCAGCGACGAAGCAGCTTACAAAGAAGTTGAGCAGATTCCTCTACTTCGTTGTTGATCGCTGTTTTTGTTTTAGAACCGTGCACAGCTTTGGACCGAGTGTTGTACAATCGTTTCACGTCATTGAACGTAGCGGTCCGTGCATCTGAATCGTCGGGGTGGAGGAAGCGAGCAGCGCAAACGCTGAGGCGAAACCTGATTTCAGAAGTTGCCCCGAAAAGACCTTCTATTCCTGCCCAAAGGATCGCCATCCTGACCCTTGGCGCTGTGTGCCATCTGTAAGATGACAAGCAATGAACAGCATTCCGAAAGCTCTCCTTGCTTAGAAGTTCGTGAGCATTGCCATAGTTGTTCGTCAGCCAATTGGCGTCAGATGCCGTAATCAGGCGTGGCTCTTGGTTGGAAAGGCCAAACATTTTGAGGCTAGTAGCGCGTAATGTGCTTTGCCTTGAAATGCGTTCGGCGCTGGTATTTGAGTCCAGATTGAAACTAATTTCTGCAAGAAAGACTGCGCTCAAGAGAAGGGCATCCCAAGAAGAGTTCCAAGCATGAGTTGCGAGTTCCTCAGGTGAACTAGCAGTTATTCTAAACTGAGCGGTGACTCGTGGAATAAATGCAGCAACGACTGCAATGTCATCTGGCCCGCCACAAGCTGAAAGAGCAGTTGGAAAGTCAAGGTGCGATGTATCCGCCGGCAAGAGTGCAACGTGTTTGTCCAGTTGAATGCTCTGGGTGACACTTATTCCTGTTAAAAGCCTGTAGGTAACACCGCTAGAGTTTTCTGTTTCCATGTGAGCACTGATTGCCTTTGAAAATGTTAGACTGTGAAATCGAGCCCTTATCGGTGACACTGTGCGACGCTAAAACAACAACGGCAATGGGCAAGAATTTGGAGATTTTGAGGGGCGTTGTCAGGGTATTGAGGGGGCAAGCGTCTTATTCTCATCTTCTGCTACGCGTCAGGCAGCCAATCAGCCAATCGAAAAGGCCCCGGATCACCTCCGGGGCCTTCTGCATTTGTCAGGACAGCTTCCGCCTCAATTCAGCGCGCACCCCTCCCGCAGGTCCTCCGGCAGCAGGGCGGCGGGGATGTTCTGGTAGCAGACGGGGCGCAGGAAGCGGCGGATGGACAGGGTGCCCACCGATGTCGCGCCGAAGTTGGTGGAGGCCGGGTAGGGGCCGCCGTGGACCATGGTGTCGGAGACTTCAACCCCGGTGGGGAAGCCGTTGGCCAGCACCCGGCCTGCCTTGCGCTCCAGCACCGGCAGCAGGGTCTGGCCCTGGGCGGTGTCAGCCTCGTCCAGATGCAGGGTGCAGGTCAGCTGGCCCTGCAATGCGCGGGCGATCTCCAGCATTTCGGCGTCGCTCCCGGCGGTGATCACCAGACCCAGCGGGCCAAAGACCTCTTCTGCCAGGATCTCGTTATCGAGCCAGGTGCGGGCCCCGGTGACATAGAGGTAGGGCGCGGCGGTGCGGGTGTTGCAGCTGGTGGTCAGCAGCTCGCGCACGCCGGCGGTGGCGGCGACGCGGCGCTGGCCGTCCTGGTAGGCGCTGGCGATGCCCTCGGTCAGCATGGTCTGGGGGGCGACCGCTGACAGGGCGGCGGTGGCGGTGTCGATGAAACGGTCGGCCTCGGCGCCTGCGCGCAGCACGGCGATGCCGGGGTTGGTGCAGAACTGGCCCGCGCCCATGGTCAGCGAGGCGGCCCAGCCGGTGGCGATCTCCGCGCCGCGGCTGGCGAGGGCGGCGGCGAGGATGAACATCGGGTTCACGGACCCCAGCTCACCGAAGAAGGGGATAGGTTCGGGGCGCGCGGCGCAGAGGTCGAACAGGGCGCGGCCGCCGGCAAGGGAACCGGTGAAGCCCACGGCCTTGATCAGCGGGTGCTGCACCAGGGCCGCGCCGACCTCGCGGTTGCCGCCCTGTATCAGGCTGAAGACGCCAGGGTGGAGGCCGCATCTGGTGATCGCGGCAAGGATGGCTTCGGCGACGATCTCGCCGGTGCCGGGGTGGGCGCTGTGGCCCTTGACCACCACCGGGCAGCCCGCCGCCAGTGCCGCGGCGGTGTCGCCGCCGGCGGTGGAGAAGGCGAGCGGGAAGTTGGAGGCGCCAAAGACCGCGACCGGCCCCAGCGGGCGCTGCATCATGCGCATATCGGGCCGGGGCAGGGGGGCGCGGTCCGGCAGCGCCGCGTCATAGCGGCGGTCGAGGTAATCGCCCTTCAGGATATGTTCGGCAAAGGTGCGCAGCTGTCCGGTGGTGCGTCCGCGCTCGCCCTGCAGGCGGGCCTCCGGCAGGCCGGTTTCCTGGGTGCCGATGGCGGTGATGTCTTCCGCGCGGGCCTCAATCTCATCCGCGATGGCGTTGAGGAAGGCGGCGCGCTCTGCGCGGCTGGTGCTGCCGTAGCTGGCAAAGGCGTCCTCTGCCGCCTCCACCGCGGCATTCACGTCGCTGATGCGGCCAACGGAGAAGTCGTGGCTGGGGCCGCTGGCGGGGGCGGAGGGGAAGCGGGTGTCGCCGGGCACCCAGGCGCCAGCGATCAGGTGGTTTCCGTGCGGTGTGAACATGGGCGGGCCTCTGTCTCGTGGGGTTGTGAATCTTGATACAGGATAATGGATACAAAATACGAGTCATGCAAGATGCTGGCCGGAAAAATCCGGGCGTCAGCAGTCAGGTGAGCGGGAAAGGCGGCGGCTCAGCCGTCCGTGGCGGCGCGATGCTCTGCGACCAGCGACAGCAGTTCTTCCTTGGTGCGGGAAATGTGATGGGTCAGCGCGGCGCAGGCGCCCTCGACATCGCGGGCCTGGGCCAGGTCCAAGAGGTCGTGGTGCTCCTTCTTGGCCGGCTCGCGCTGTTGCATGACGCTCAGGTGCATCCGGATGAAGCGGTCGCAATGCAGGCTGATGCCCTGCAGCACCTCGTTGGTTAGCTTGCGGTCGGCGGCGGCATAAAGCGCCGAGTGGTATTTGTGGTTGAGCGCCCCCCATTTGGCCACGTCATTGGCATCGTAAGAGGCGTCCATGTCGTCGAGGATCCGGGTGCAGCGGGTGAAATCCTCCGTCGTCATCGCCGGGATCGCGCGGCGGAACAGGTCCACCTCCAGCAGGATGCGCAGGTCGAAGATTTCGGCAATCTCGCGCAGCGAATGCTTGGTGACGGAGGCGCCGCGGTTGTTGGTGAATTGCACCAGGCCCTCGGCGTCCAGCCGCTTCAGCGCTTCGCGGATCGGCATGCGGGAGACGGCGTATTCCTCGGCCAGCGCCTCCTGCCGGATGGTCTCGCCCTCTGCCAGCTCGCCGCTCAGGATGCGCTCGCGCAGGTCGTTGGCAATCACTTCCGGGAGGGAGCTGCGGGTAACGGCGCGTTTTCCTGCCATGGGGGCCTCGTGAAATCAGTTGATCGTATTTTGGATACGCTAGATGGTCTGCCCCATTTCTTCAAGCAATTGGCCCGGTTTTGCACCGGCGGCGGGCACTGCTGCCCCGAGTCCGGTTTTTGTATCCAGAACCCGGGGTGTCAGGCACCCCAGGTGTCGCTGAGGCGGTAGCCGCCGGGCCAGGGGTCGTCCGGGTCCAGCATGTGCTGGTGGATGCCGGTGATCCAGCCGCGGCCGCTGAGTTCCGGTACGATGGCCGGGCGGGTGCCGACCGTGGTCTGTTCGACGATGCGTCCGGTGAAGGGGGAGCCGATGATGGACACGGCCTCAAACGTCTGGTCCGGTGTCATCTGCCCCTTGGCCAGCATCAGCGCCATCCGGGCGGAGACCGCGGTGCCGGTGGGGGAGCGGTCAACCTTGCCCGGCTGGATGGCCACGGCGGAGCGGCTGCTGAGGCCGGTTTCCGTCTGTTCCAGCGGACCGCAGAAGGCGCAGAAGGAGATGTGGTTCCAGTCCGGGTTCTCCGGGTGGGTGAAACCCAGCTGCGCGTTGGCGGCCTCCAGAATGCGGGTGCCGAGCTGGGCGATCTGCTTGGCGTTTGCCTCTGTGATCTCCAGCCCCAGATCGGCGGCCTGCACCACCACGAAACTGTCGCCGCCATAGGCGGTGTCGACGGTCAGGTTGCCAGTGCCGGGCACCTCCAGCGCCACACCGATCTCCCCAGCGAAGCTGGGCACGTTCTGCACGAAGATCCGCTCAGCCTTGCCGTTCCTGCATTCGGCGCGCACCCGCACCAGCCCGCCGGGGGCCTCCAGCACCAGACGGGTTTCCGGCTCCTGCATCGGCAGGATGCCCCCGTCCAGGAGCACGGTGGAGACGCAGATAGAATTGGAGCCGGACATTGGCGGGGTGTATTCCGGCTCCATGATGATGAAGCCCATGTCGGCCTCCGGGTGCTTGGGCGGCACCAGCAGGTTCACATGGCGGAACACGCCGCCGCGGGGTTCGTTCAGGACGAAGTTCCGCAGGGTCTGGTCGCGGTCGATGAAGGCGCGCTGCTCCCACAGGGTGTCGCCCGGCGGCGGTGCGACGCCGCCGACGATCACGTCGCCCACCTCGCCCTCTGCATGGGCGGAAATCACATGGATGGTCTTGCTGCTGCGCATCCGCAGGCCTCCTCAGGAATAGCGGGCAACCGGTTCGCCCAGGGCCTCGAAGATCGGGGTCACGCCCAGGCCGGGCAAGTCCGAAGCGGTCATCCGCCCGTTCACACGCTTGGGCGCGCCGCGGGCAATGTCAACGGTGCCATAGCTGTTGAAGTCGGTGGCGGAGAAGGTGAACTCCGCCGGGGTGGAGCGGGCCAGGTGGGCGATGGCGGCGGTGGTAATGTCGCCGCCCCAGGTGTCCTCGATGGTCATCGGAATGCCATGCGCCACACAGAGATCGCGCATCAGACGTGCGCGGCTCAGGCCGCCGACCTTGGAGATCTTGAGGTTGATCACATCCATCGCATCCTCGGCAATGCCGCGCACCAGCGTGTTGGGGGTGTCGATCACCTCGTCCATCACAAAGGGCAGCGCGGTGCGGCGGCGGATCGAAACGCTTTCCTCATAGGTCAGGCAGGGCTGCTCCACATAGACGTCGAGGCCCGCGATGGCGCCTACCACCCGTGCGGCCTCGTGCCGGGTCCAGCCGGTGTTGGCATCGGCCACCAGCAGGTCGGATTTCTTCAGCACCGCGCGGGTGGCATGTATGCGGTCGATATCGTCATTGGCCTCGCCGCCGACCTTGAGCTGGAACTTGGTATAGCCCTCGGCGGCATAGCCCTCGATCTTGCGGGCCATGGCGTCCGGTTCCTCCTGGCTGATGGCGCGGTAGAGCACCACATCGTCCTGCGCGGCGCCGCCCAGCAGGGTATAGACCGGCTGGCCGGTGGCCTTGCCCAAGATATCCCAGCAGGCGATATCGACCGGCGCCTTGGCATAGGGATGGCCGCGCAGTGCGGCGTCCATGGTGCGGTTGATGCCGCCGATATTCAGCGGGTCCTGGCCGATCAGATGCGGCGCCAGTTCCGCCAGCCCGGCACGCACGCCGCGGGCAAAGGAGGGCAGGTAAGCGGAGCCCAGCGGGCAGCATTCGGCATAGCCGGTCAGGCCTTCGTCGGTGGAGATTTCCAGAACGGTGCTGTCGAACACATCAACGTAATTGCCGTTCGACCAGCTGTAGCGGCCTTCCTTCAGCGGCAGATCGACCTGGTAGACGGCGAGCTGGGTGATCTTCATGGTGCGGCTCCTTTCAGGGGCAGGTCAAAAACGGGTGGCGGAATAGGGCTGCATCGGCACCGGCGGTTCGGTGTTTGCGGCGAGCGCCGCAACCAGCTCGGCGGTGCCGGCGGCCTGGGTCAGGCCCAGGTGGCCGTGGCCGAAGGCATAGATCACGCCCGGCGCGCAGGCGGAGCGGCTGATCACCGGCAGGCTGTCGGGCATCGAGGGGCGGAAGCCCATCCATTGAGTGCCGCCCGCCGTGTTGAGATCCGGCAGGAATTGCTTGGCCTTCTGCAGCAGGATATCCGCGCGGCGGTAGTTTGGCGGCAGTTTCAACCCGCCCAGCTCCACCGCGCCGCCGACCCGCACGCCGCCGCTGATCCGGGTGACGACAAAGCCGTGCGCCGGGAAGGTCAGATGGGTTTTCAGGCCAAAGGCGCCGGGGGGCAGGGTGGTGTTGTAGCCGCGCTCGGTTTCCAGCGGGATGTGTTCGTCCAGGGTGCGGGCGAGGTGGTGCGACCAGGCCCCGCAGGCGACCACGATTTGGGCAGCAGCGACAGGGCCGTCCTTGGTCTGGGCTATGGTCTGCCCGCCCTCGCTGCGCAGAGCCGTCACCTCCGCGGTGTCTATGCGGCCGCCGCGGGCCACAAAGGCCTGCGCCAGATGTTCCGCCCAGGTCTTGGGGTTCACCGTGTTCATCCAGTCGGGGGTGAATGCGGCATGGGTGAAGCGCGGCGCCAGACCGGGCTGAACCTCGGCAATCGCCTCCGGGCTGCGCAACAGGTCAAAGCGGATACCGTGTTGGCGGCGCAGCTGCCAGTCGGGCAGGGCGGCGCGGAAGGCGCTCTCGCCCTCGTAGAGCTGCAACTGCCCCTCGCGCTGCATCAGCGGCTCGCCGTCCACGTCTGCGATCTGGCGCTCCAGCGAGGCGCGGGAATGCGCCATCAGCTGTACCTGCGCCGCCAGCGCCGCCTGGTAGCGGCTGCGCCAGCTGGCGCGCCAGAACCGTAGCATCCAGGGGGCGATCCGCAGCGCGTAGGCGGGCGGCACCGACAGCGGGCCCAGCGGGTCCAGCAGCCATTTCGGCGCCTTCCGCATGATGCCGGGCGTCGCCAGCGGCACGATGTCGGTGAAGGCAAAGGCGCCGGCGCTGGCCGCCGAGGCCTCTGCCGCGACGCCCTTGCGGTCGAGGATACGCACGCGGCGGCCCTGTTTCTGCAGCTCCAGCGCAGCGCTGAGGCCGATGATGCCGGCGCCGATGACGAGGATATCGTCTGTGTCTTTCGCGGTCATGTCAGGTCCTATCACAGTCCGACCAGCAGGGAGGGTAGCCAGGTGGCCAGCTCCGGAACCAGCAGGAGCGCCACCAGAACCAGGCCTTGCGCCGCCACAAAAGGCAGAACCCCGCGGTACATGTGGCCGTAGGTCATGTCCTTGGGCGCGATCGAGCGCAGGTAGAAGATCGAGGGCGCCATCGGCGGTGTCAGATAGGAGGTCTGGATCACCACCAGCACCAGCATCGCAAACCACACCGGATCAATCCCGGCGCTGCGCACCAACGGGGCGAAGATCGGCACAAAGATCAGCACGATAGACACCCAGTCCAGCACAAAGCCCGCAAAGAACACCACCAAGAGCAGGAAGGTGATGAGGCCCGCGTTGCCATAGCCGATGACCTCCACCGTATCGCGCACCAGCCCGCCGCCGCCGGTGACGGCAAAGATCGAGGTGAACATTGTGCCGCCCGCCACGATCAGCATGATCATCGCAGTGATGCGCAGAGTGACGCCCAGGGCCTCGCGCAGCATGGTGAAGGTGAGTTCGCGGAACAGAAGCGTCAGGACCAGCGTGCCGGCGGCCCCCACAGCGGCGGCCTCGGTTGCCGATGCGGCCCCGGCCAGCAGCGAGCCCAGCACCATGGCAATCAGCAAGAGCGGCGGCACCAGCGCGGTGACGGTGATCTTCAGCTTCTGCCCCATCGGCATGGCGCGGCCCTCCGGCGGCAATACCGGCGCGTCCTCAGGGCGGCGCAGGCTGCGCAGCAGAACGTAGCCGACGAAGAACACCACCATCAGCACGCCGGGCAGGATCGAGGCGGCAAACAGCTGGCCGATCGACAGCTGCGCGATGGAGGCATAGACCACCACGATCACGGAAGGCGGGATGATGGTGCCGAGCGAGCCACCGGCGCAGATGGTGCCAGCAATCAGGTCGTTCTTGTAGCCCGCCGCGCGCATGGCGGGGATAGCCATCAGGCCCACCACGATCTCCACCGCGCCGACGACGCCGGAGGCGGCGGCAAAGATCGCGCACATGGCGATGGTCGACAGCGCCAGCCCGCCCGGCAGGCCGCCGAGCCAGATCTGCAGCGCATGGAACAGCCGCTTGGCGATGCCGGAGCGTTCCAGCACTGCGCCCATGAAGATGAACAGGGGGATCGCCGCCAGCACGAAATTGGACGCGGTGTGCAGGAGCGGTCCGTAAAGCTGCAGGAACAGCATGTCGCCAAAGACCGAATAGCCAAAGCCGACTGCCACGATCATCATCGAAAACGCCACCGGAATACCGGCAAAGACCAGCGCGAAAAGCGCCGCAAACATCAGAAGGGGGATCATAAATCAGCTCTCCGGCGCAGCGTGTGGGTCATCGGGGGTCTGCCCCGGTGTCTTCTCGCCGCGCAAGTAAAGGAGCGCCTCCAGCAGGAACTGCAGGCAGAAGGCAAAAAGGCCGAGCGCAATCACCGAATAAAACGGCCACATCAGCGGCGCCCAGGGGCTGACGGTCTCGACCTCGCCGGTTTGAAACGCCTTCAGCGCCTTGGACGCGGCCACCCAGGTCAGCGCGCCGGTGATCGGCGCCATCAGCAGCGCATAGACCGCCGCATTCAGCAACTGCTGGACGCGCAGCGGGAATTTCTGCGACAGGAAGTCGATCCGCACATGCGCCTCTTTGCGCAGCGAATAAGCCGCGCCCAGGAAGACGATTGAGCCGTTCAGCATATAGGAAATGTCAAAGGCCCAGAGCGTCGGGGCGCCAAAGACGTAGCGGGCGGCGACCTCGTAAAGCATGGCCGCGATCATGGCGAGGATGGTCAGCTGGCCAACCGCGCCCAAGAGGGCCGACAACCCTTCAACGCCAGTTCTGAAAAAATGCATGGAAACCTCCGGGCAGGGAGGCGCGGGCCGGAGATCCCGGCCCGCGCAAAGGGTCATTCGGCGGCGTCACGCACCAGGTAGACGGAGTTCTCCGCCCAGCTGGCTTGGTAGGAGAGGTAGCTGTCCAGAACCTCCTGCATGCGGGCGTTGCCGCCTTCGGACAGCTCTGCAGCACGGGCGCGGGCCCAGTTGCGGCCGGCCTCGCGCAGCTTTTCGGACTCGGCGTGCTCCATCTGGACCATCTGCACCTTGGTTTTGCGGTAGTCGGCCATCGCCTTGATGTCGGCATCTCCAAAGCGGGTGTAGCCTTCATAAGTGGAGAGGCGCGCGGAGGCTTCGATCAGCCCCTGCAGGTCTGCGGGCAGCGCGTCCCAGGTTTCAGCCTTGACGAACACTTCCCACAGGAAGGAGGGCTGGTGCACGCCGGGCATGATCATGTAGGGCGCCACCTCGTGGAAGCCTTCGGAGAAGTTGGCGCCGGGGGTGGACCATTCGATGGCGTCTACGCCCTTGCGCTGCAGCAGGGTGTAGATCTCATTGCCGGGCACCACGGTGGGCACGCCGCCGAAGTCGTCCTTCATCACCGCGGCAAAGGCGCCGGAGGTGCGGTATTTCACGCCCTTCAGATCCTCGACGGTTTTGATTTCGACGTTGGAATGGGCCATCACCTCAGAGGTGCCGATGCCGACGACCAGGCTGTGCAGCCCCATTTCCTCGCGGCGGAAATCCTGCAGCATCTTCTCGCCGCCGCCCTCATAGATCCAGTGCAGGGTGGCCTCGGGCGACATGCCGCCGGGGAAGGAGGCGAAGATCGCGTTGGTCGGGTCCTGGTTCACCAGATAGGAGGGGGTGGAATGGCCCGCCTCGACGATGCCTTCCTGCACCGCTTCATGCGCTTTGAAGGCAGGCACCAGAACGCCCGCGCCGAACGGCTGGATCTCCACCCGGCCCTGGGTCAGGGTTTCGACGTTGCCGGCAAAACGCTCCATGAAGTTCTGATAGAGGAATGAGCCTTCGCCGACGGCGGCTGTCATTTTCCATTCGACCTCTGCCGCGGTGGCGGCGGTGGCCAGAGCCAGGCTGAAGCCGGCAGCGATTGCGGATGTGAATTTCATGTTAGGGACCTCTCTTCTGCTGGAATGCGGCCCGGGTTTCCGTCCCGGGCCCTGGTTGAAATGGTTCAGGCGGTGGCTTCCCCGCTGCTGGAAATGCCGCCGCGGAAGGGATCATCGGGGCTGAAGAACAGCTTGCCCTCGCCCATCACGAAGGCCTGTCCGCTGAGGGTGGGGATCACGCCGCCGTTCACCCCCGGCTGATAAGACAGGCGGTAGGGGGAGCCGATGATGCTTTCCTGGATGATCTCCTCGCCCGGTTGCAGCCGCCCGGCTGCCGCCAGGCAGGCCAGCCGGGCAGAGCTGCCGGTGCCGCAGGGGGAGCGGTCATAGGTGTCGTCCGGGCACAGAACGAAGTTACGGCTGTGGATGCCCGCGCGGGGGGAGGGGCCTTGGAAAATCACATGGTCGATCAGCTCACCGTTTTCGCCGCCAATCCCTTGGGCATTGGCCGCAGTGCGGATGGCGATGGCGTGATCCGTGAGGGCGCGGATGTTCTCTGTCCGCAAGGGCAGCGGGCTAGGCTCGACGATGAAGAACCAGTTGCCGCCATAGGCGACGTCGCCTGTCACCGTGCTGCCGTCCGGCAGGGTGACATTGGCCGTCGCGGTGACGCGGCGGCTTTCGATGTTGGTGACGGTGACGGTATTGGCATCCTCCAGCAGCACCGTTACCACGCCCACTGGGGTCTCGATGCGGTGGCTGCCGGCGGTGATCAGGCCCAGGTGGGCCAGCGTTACCGCCAGCCCGATGGTGCCATGGCCGCACATGCCCAGCACCGCATCGGCGTCAAAATAGATGACGCCGGCGGCGCAGGTGGGATCTGTGGGCTCGACCAGCAGCGCGCCGACCATGGCGGGCTGGCCGCGCGGCTCGCGCATGACGGCGTGGCAGAAACCCATGTGCTGCTCTGCCAGCCGCCGCGCGCGTTCTGCCAGCGGGCCGGTCCCCAGATCGGGGCCGCCCTCCAGGATCACGCGCGTCGGTTCGCCGCCGGTATGGCTGTCGACTACATGCATTCGGCGATGATCCCGCCCTGCGCCGACCAGTCCGCAAACCAGGTGCGGAACAGCTTGTACTGCTGTTCGCAATAGTTGCGCTGGGCGTCCGACAGCTCGTCTGTCTCGTTGAAATGCAGGCGGTAATCGTCCTCGCCGTTCAGCACCAGCAGGTGCTTGTAGTAGAGGATCAGGTCCGGGCCTTCGTCGAAGGTGGACAGGACGTGGATCGCGTCGGTCAGCTCCTGCGCGCGGACGCGGGCTTCGGCGCTGCCTTCAGCCGCCAGCTTGGACAGGCGCGCCAGCAGCAGCGCCTCCTTGGGCAGGGCGCAGCCGATGCCGGTGATGGAGCCGGTGGCGCCGCAGTTCACGAAGCCGTGGTAGACCTCAGTGTCGACACCCACCATCAGCGTCACCTGGTCGTCCTGGCTGGTGATATGCTCCGCCGCATAGCGCAGGTCGTCCTTGCCGCCGAACTCCTTGAAGCCGATCAGGTTCTTGTGCTCGGCGCGCAGGGCAAAGAACAGGTCGGCGCGGGTGGCAAAGCCGTAGTAGGGGCTGTTGTAGATGATCGCGGGCACGTCTGGTGCTGCGTCCAGAATGGCCTTGAAGTGGTTCTTCTGCGCCGCAACGGAGGTGCCGCGGGACAGCACGCGCGGGATCACCATCAGGCCGGCCGCGCCGACCTCCTGCGCGTGGCGGGCGTGATCGACGGCGGATTTGGTGTTGATCGCGCCGGTGCCGACCACAACCGGCAGGCCGGCGGCGGCGAGGCGGGCGACGCCTTCCATCCGCTGTTCATCTGTCAGCAGCGGCCAGTCGCCCATCGAGCCGCAGTAGACCACCGCCGACATGCCCGCGGCGATCATTTCCTCGCCCTTTTTGACCAGCGCGTCGAAGTTCGGCGTGCGGTCCGGGTTGCAGGGGGTCATCAGGGCCGGCATGGTGCCGGTGAAGACGTTTGTAGACATTATCCAATTTCTCCAGTTGGGGGCAGGCCGCCGCTGGGAGGCACGGCAGCCTGCGGGGGAAGGGGTCAGCGCACGTTGGCGAGGAATTTGCGGGTGTGTTCGGACCGGGCGTCGCCGAAGATCTGGGCGGGCGGGCCGATCTCCTCCATCACGCCCTGATGGAAGAAGGCGACCCGGTCGGAGACATCGCGGGCAAAGCCCATCTCGTGGGTGACGCAGATCATCGTCATGCCCTCATCTGCCAAGAGGCGCATGGTATCCAGCACCTCGCCCACCAGTTCGGGGTCGAGGGCAGAAGTCGCCTCGTCAAACAGCATGTATTCCGGCTCCATCGCCAGGGCGCGGGCAATCGCCAGACGCTGCTGCTGGCCGCCCGACAGGGCGCTGGGGTAGACGTTCAGCTTTTCGCCCAGTCCCACATGCTGCAGCTGTTTGGCGGCAATTTCGCGGGCCTCAGCCTTGGATTTGCCTTTGACGATGCGCGGCGCCAGCGCCACGTTTTCCAGCGCTGTCAGATGCGGAAAGGAGTTCCACTGCTGGAACACCATGCCCAGCTTTTGACGCAGCTTGTTGATGTCGGTGCCCTTGGCATGAACATCGGCTCCATCGACGGTAACGGCGCCGTCCTGGATCGCTTCCAAGCCGTTGATGCAGTAAAGCAGGGTCGATTTGCCGGAGCCGGAGGCGCCGATGACAGAGAGCACCTCGCCCTTCTGCACATCCAGGTCGATGCCTTTCAGAACGTGCAGAGCGCCGAAATACTTGTGAAGGTCGCGGATGGAAATCATTGGGCCCACCTGTTTTCGAGATGTGTGGCGTAGCGGGAGACCGGATAGGACAGCGCGAAATAGAAGGCGCCGGCCAGGGCCAGGATCAGGAACGGCTCCTGGGTGCGGGTGATCAGGATCTGGCTGGCTTTCAAAAGCTCGACATAGCCAAGCACGGAAACCAGCGCGCTGTCCTTCATCACCCCCAGCGCGACGCCGACCCAGGACGGGAACACAGCCCGCCCGCCGATCGGCAGCACCACATGGCGCAGGTCCTGCCAGTAGCTCATGCCAAGGCTGCGCGCGGCGCGGCGCATCGGGGCGCCCACCGCCTCAATCCCGCCGCGGGCGACATTGGCCACCAGCGCCGCGGTATAGACGGTCAGGATCACGGTGCCAGAGGCAAAGGGATCGAGGTTCAGCCCGACGATCGGGGCAAAGTTGTAAAACAGCACCAGCTGGATGATCAGCGGCACGGAGCGGAACACGTCCAGCACCGGGGCCAGCGTCAGGGTGGCGGCGCGGCGGCCCTCGTACAGCATCCAGCCGAACAGGGTGCCCAGCACCGTGCCGAGCGAGATCGACAGGACGGAAATCCACAGCGTGCGCAGCGCCGCCTCGCCCATGAACCACAGGTCATTGGGGGCAAAGCCGCTGAAAAACTTGAGTGTCGGTTCCATGAAGCGCCCCCTCAGTACCGGAACAGCCGGGCGGCCATCAGCCGCGAGCTGAGCAGGATCACCTTGACGATCACGTAGTAGATCACCGCCGTGACCGCGAAATATTCAAAGATGCGGAAGGTGCGGGAGGCGAAGAACTGGGTCTCGCCTGACAGTTCGCGGAAGCCCACCAGCATCCCCAAAGAGGACATCAGGACCGCCCAGACCATCTGGTTGGTGATCGGGTGATAGACGATGCGGAACACCTGCGGGATCACCACGCGGCTGTAGGCCTGCCAGGGCGTCATGCCAAGGCTGCGGGAGGCGCGGATCTGGGTCTCCGGCACCGCCTTGAAGCCGCCGCGGAAGTTTTCCGCCAGGTAGCCCGCGCAGTTGAAGGTCAGACCTGCCAGCACGATCAGATAGGGCGACAGATGCAGCCCGAAGGCGCCGAGGCCGAAGCCGAAGAAAAACAGCTGGAACAGCGCGGGCGTGTTGCGGGCCAGCTCCACCCAGGCGGTGGCGAACCAGTAGACCGGCCCCCGAAGGTGCAGCCGCGCCAGCGCCAGGCAGAGGCCGATCACGATGCCAAGCACCATCGCCAGCACTGCCACCTGCAGCGTCAGGGAGGCTGCCTCCAGCAAGTCCGGCAGGCTTTTCATCACCGGCCGCCAGTGAAAATTATAGTCGAACATGTGGGGTTATGCTCCCTAGCCCCTGCCAGCCGCCGGGAGAGCGCGGCAGGCAGGGGCGGGTTTCACCGTTGGATCAGTACAGCACGCCGGGGATGCGCAGCTCAGGCGCGTCACCGCCGACGTATTTGCCCCACAGTTCCGCATAGCGGCCCGAACGCACCTGATGGGTCACAAACAGGTTCAGGAAGTTGATCCAGGTGACATCCTCGCGCTTGCCCACGACCGAGGTGTAGTCGGTGGTCCAGGGCATCCGCGGGCCGGCTGCCAGGGTCTCATACTGCTGGGTCACCGGCAGCACCGCGGTATTGGTGGTCAGGCCGATGTCCGCCTTGCCCTGCGCCACCGCCAGGAACACCTCGTTCTCGGACTGGTAGCCCTGGTAGTTGCCCTCTTCGCCCCATTCGGCGGCGATCTTCAGCCATTCCTGCTCCGGCACGGTGCCGATGGCGCCGGCCACCCGCTTGCCCTTGATGTCCTCAAAGCTTTCGATGCCGCTTTCGGTGTTCACGACGCCCTGGGCGAAATAGATCGCGTAAGGGATGGTGAAGCCGACGGTGCGCGCCCGTGCCAGGCTGTCGGAGGTGGCACCAAAGACCACGTCGGCGCGGCCGGTCACGATGGCGGGCAGGCGCTCTGCCCAGGTCACCGGCAGGATCTCGGCATCAACCTCCAGCGCTGCCGCCAGATCGTTGCAGTAATCGACGTCAAAGCCTGCGGGTTCGTTGTTGGCATCCCGGTAGCCGATCGGCGGGAAATCCAGCACCACGCCGCAGCGCAGGGTGCCGCGGTCCACAACATCATCCAGCGTATCCGCAAGGGCGGGTGCCAAGGGCACCAGGGCAAGCGCCGCAGCCGCGGCCAGCGATTTGAACATGAGATCCTCCTGTCGGTTCGTTGTTGTGGAGAATCAGATACAGGATAATGGATACAAAATCCATAAGGATGTTTGGACGCGGAATTTGCGGCTAGGTTTCACGGTGCCTTGGTACCGGGAATCGCGCTCAAACTGCGCGCCTGTGCGGCAGAACCGGCTGGGCGCAAACCGGCCCGGCGGCGTCGCAAAACGAATTATCTGCGGCATTTTGGGCGTTTTCCGAACAGGGCCGTTTCCCGGTTAAGGCACTGAAAAATATCCAACTCCTGTTCTGGGCGTGACGCAAATGGCGGCATCCGGCAGCTGCTGGGCGCCTCCGGCCCCCCGCGGGCTAGGAAATTCTTAGGAGCAGGTCTCTAGGGAGGGAGGCGAAGGCCTTTAACCAGGGGACCCAAATCAATATGCCTGCTTTTCTCTACCGTCTGCCCGTCCGGATTTACGCTCTGGCCGCTTTGGCGATTCTCTTGTTTGCGATGCTGACCGTTTTCCTGCTGGTCCGCTCGAATAACGATGAATACGCCAGCCGCGAACGCGAACTGCATCAGATCACCGATCTTGCCTTCAGCCAGCTGGATGCGCTGCAAAGCCAGGTCGAGGCCGGACAGCTGGACGAGGCCGCGGCCCGCCAGATGGGGCGCACCGCGCTGGAGACCTTCAGGTTCGGCACCGCCGGCGATTTCCACGCCTTTGATTTCGATCTGGTGATCACCGCGAATGCCTTCCTGCCGGAGTGGGTCGGCACCCGCCAGCCCGGCCTGACGGATGAAAACGGGGTCAAGATCTACCAGGAAATGCTCAAGATCGCCAAGGCCGACGGCCAGGGTTCGCTGATCTACCATTTCACAAACGCCGGCTCCGGCGTGGTCGAGGCCAAGATGGGTTATATCCGGGTTTACGAACCCTGGGGCTGGATCATCGGCACCGGTGCCTATGTGTCCGACATCCAGGCCAAGGTGCAGCAGAACATCATCACAACCGTGACCGGGCTGCTTGTGACCCTGGCGGTCCTGATGATTGGCGCAACCCTTATCACCCGCAGCGTCACCGGTCCGGTGAGCGCCCTGCGCGGGCGGATGCAGTCGATGGCTGACGGCGATACCGCCAGCGCCATTCCGGCCACCGCCAACAAAAGCGAAATCGGCGATATGGCCCGCACCCTGGACGTGTTCCGCCAGGCGCTGATCCGCCAGCAGGAGCTGGAGGACGCCGAGCACGCGCTGAACGAGAAGCGCAGCCGGGTTGTGGCCGCGCTCAGCGCCAAGCTGGCGGACCTGTCGCAAGGCGACCTGACCGCGCAGATCACCGAGGTGTTCCCGGAGGACTACGAGCAGCTGCGCCGGGATTTCAACACTACCGCGCAGAATCTCAGCGGCACGGTGGAGCAGGTGATCGCCGCCGCCGCCAGCATCCGCAACGGCGCCACCGAGATCAGCCAGGCCTCCGACGACCTGTCGCACCGCACCGAAAGCCAGGCGGCGACGCTGGAACAGACCGCCGCGGCGCTGGATGAGCTGACCGCCAGCGTCAAATCCGCCGCCGACGGCGCCCGCAGCGTCGAGGCCACCATGGACGAGGCCAAGGAAGAGGCCCGCAACAGCGGCGAAGTGGTGCAGAGCGCGGTGTCGGCAATGACCGAGATTGAGGAAAGCTCCAACAAGATCAGCCAGATCATCAGCGTCATCGACGACATCGCCTTCCAGACCAACCTCCTGGCGCTGAACGCCGGGGTCGAGGCGGCGCGGGCGGGCGAGGCGGGCCGCGGCTTTGCGGTGGTGGCGTCCGAGGTGCGGGCGCTGGCGCAGCGGTCGTCGGACGCGGCGATGGAGATCAAGACGCTGATCTCCGACAGTTCCGGCCAGGTGGCGCGCGGTGTCGATCTGGTGGGCAAGGCCGGCGATGCGCTGCAAAGCATCGTCAGCCAGGTCACCCATATCTCGCAGCTGGTTTCCGGCATTGCCGAAGGCGCGGCGGAGCAGGCGACCGGCCTCAACGAGATCAACACCGGCGTCACCCAGCTGGATCAGGTGACCCAGCAGAACGCGGCGATGGTCGAGGAGGCCACCGCGGCCGGCCACATGCTGAAGACCGACGCCTCCAAGCTGAGCGACCTGGTCGCCCACTTCAGGATCGCGGGCGGCAGCGGAGCGGCCGCCCCGGCGAAACCCGCCGCCGTCCCGGCCGCGGCGCCGGCCCCGACCGCCCATGGCAGCGATGACTGGGACATGCAGCCCGCGCCGCAGCCCGCCGCGGTCGCGGCCGGCGGCAACGCCGCCCGCGATCTGTGGCAGGATTTCTGATCCAAGGGAAACGCTTGCGGAGAAAACGCCCGGGAAAATCCCCGGGCGCTTTCTGTTTTAGCATAGGATTTCAAAGCATCGGCGCAGGGTTTTGCGGCATTCCAATCAAAATGCGGCAAAAACCTGACGGGATGCGGCGCGAAAGCTCCGGCGGCGCCTTGCGGAGTAGGGTTTTGTTAGACACTGCGGCCTAAACAGACAGGCAATAGACCTGTCATGAAGGCTCTGAATTTATGTCCACAATACCCGCTTTTCTCTACCGTCTGCCCGTCCGGATCTACGCACTGGGCGCCCTTGCGCTGTCGCTGATGGCGGTGCTGACTTTCCTGCTGCTCTCGCAATCCGTCAAAAATGCTTATGAGATGCGCTATACGGAGCTGCACAACGTGACCGACACGGCGGTCAGCCTGCTGCGCGACCTGGAGGAAGGCGTCCAGTCCGGCCGCTTCACGGTGGAGGAAGCCCGCGATATCGGCCGTGAAAGGCTGACCGCGCTGCGGTTCGGCGACTCGGGCTATGTCTTTGTCTTCGACCATGACCTGGTGGTGCAGGCGCACCCCATTGTGCCGGACTGGGTCGGCACCAATCAGGGCGCCTTTGAGGATGTGACCGGCATCAAGGTGTTTCAGGAGCTGGAGAAGATCGCCGCCGCCAAGGGCGCGGGGGAGCTGACTTATTATTTCAAGAAACCCGATTCGGAGGTGATGGAGGCCAAGATCGGCTATGTGCAGGCCTATGAGCCCTGGGGCTGGATCATCGGCACCGGCGCCTATGTCTCCGATATCGAGGCCGATGTCGCCATGATGCGCAACGAGGCGCTGATCGTGCTCGGCATCAGCCTGGTGGCGCTGATGGTTGCCGCCTATTTCATCACCCGCAGCGTCACCGGCCCGCTGAACGGTCTCAAGACCCGTATGCAGACGTTGGCGGAGGGCGACACCAGCAGCGAAATCCCCTCGGCCAATGCCCGCAGCGAGCTGGGCGAGATCGCCCAGAGCGTTGACGTGTTCCGCCAGGCGCTGATCCGCCAGCATCCGCAACGGCGCCACCGAGATCAGCCAGGCCTCCGACGACCTGTCGCACCGCACCGAAAGCCAGGCCGCAACGCTGGAGCAGACCGCCGCGGCGCTGGATGAGCTGACCGCCAGCGTCAAATCCGCCGCCGACGGCGCCCGCAGCGTCGAGGCCACCATGGACGAGGCCAAGGAAGAAGCCCGCAACAGCGGCGAAGTGGTGCAGAGCGCGGTGTCGGCAATGACCGAGATCGAGGAAAGCTCCAACAAGATCAGCCAGATCATCAGCGTCATCGACGACATCGCCTTCCAGACCAACCTGCTGGCGCTGAACGCGGGCGTTGAGGCGGCGCGGGCCGGCGAGGCGGGCCGCGGCTTCGCGGTGGTGGCGTCCGAGGTGCGGGCGCTGGCGCAGCGCTCCTCGGACGCGGCGATGGAGATCAAGACGCTGATCTCCGACAGCTCCGGCCAGGTGGCGCGCGGCGTCGATCTGGTCGGCAAGGCCGGCGATGCGCTGCAAAGCATCGTCAGCCAGGTGACTCATATTTCGCAGCTGGTTTCCGGCATTGCCGAGGGCGCGGCGGAGCAGGCGACCGGCCTCAACGAGATCAACACCGGCGTCACCCAGCTGGATCAGGTGACCCAGCAGAACGCGGCGATGGTCGAGGAGGCCACCGCGGCGGGCCACATGCTGAAGACCGACGCCTCCAAGCTGAGCGATCTGGTCGCCCACTTCAGGATCGCGGGCGGCAGCGGAGCGGCCGCCCCGGCGAAACCGGCCGACGCCCCGGCCGCGGCGCCGCCCCCGACCGCCCATGGCAGCGATGACTGGGACATGCAGCCCGCGCCGCAGCCCGCCGCGGTGGCGGCCGGCGGCAACGCCGCCCGCGATCTGTGGCAGGATTTCTGATCCGCCGGACGGGTCCCGCGCGGTCCTGAGAATCTGAGGCGCCCGGGCTGCAAACCCGGGCGCTGTTCATTCAGGCGGGGCGGGCGCCAGCAGACGGTTCCAGGCGCGGTCCGCGAAGTCCGGTTTCTGCGGCTCCAGCATGTGCATCCCCAGGAACCAGTAGAAATAGCGTTCGAACGGAAACCCGGCAAAAGCTTCCGCGGCCCGTTTCAGGTTCTCCTGCAGATCCGCTGCAGTGCGGCAGACCAGCGTGCCGTGATGATAGTCGGACGCCGCGCAGGTCAGCACGGGCTTGCGGTGCATCAGCGCCTCGAACCCCACCGCGGAGTTCTGCGACACAACCGCGGCTGAGGCCTCGATCAGGTCATGCACGCTGGCGCTGCTCAGCTCGGCATTGGCAATCCCGGCACACAGCTCTTCCAGCCCGCGCATCGCGGCGGCATCCTGCAGCGGGTGCGGCTTGACATAGACCCTGCCGGGCACCGCCGCGCAGGCGGCCGTGATGATCTCTGCAGTGGTGAGGTAATGCACCGGGTCGCGGTATTTCTCGATGTCCTGCACGAAAATGGCGGCATCCGCCGGCGCCAGCCCGCCGGGCGCGCGGTCGCTTTGCGCCCGTTTGGAGACATTGCGCCGCAGCGCATGGCCGCGCACCCCGTTGAAGAAATGCTCTGCCGCGGCGCCATCCACCCTCTCAGGGTCAAAGCTCTGCCCGGCGAGGCTGGAGTTCCAGTAATAGCCCTGCGGGTCCAGATACCAGAAGCCGCGCACATAGCTGGGCTGGGCGTGGAAGATGCGCGGACCTTGGGCGCGTTTGGGGCCGATGACGATTTGCAGATGCTCTGACCCCAGAAGCCCGAAGGACAGCACATCTTCGGTGTGGATCAGCAGCGGCTTGCAGCCCCGCGCATGGGCGCTGGCGCCGATCTTCTCGAAGAACTCGCAGCCGCCCTCCAGGATGTGCCGGAACCAGGCGTCCTCCGCATGCACGATCAGCGGCTGCTTGCGGCTGTCCAGCTGGCGCAAATGATTGAGCTTCTTGAAGCTGCCCCGTTTCTGCATGGGATGCTGTTTCTCTGCCTGCTTGCCTGCCTGTGCCGCGGTGTCGCGCCGCAGGCTCCATTTCTGGGCAGTGAAGACCGGGCGGTCAAGCCGGGCGGCGGTGGCAGGAAAAGAAAATGCCCGGGGAAAGCCCCGGGCATCCGTGTTTTCAGATCCGCCGGGATCAGCCGATGATGGCGTTCAGCGTTGCGCTGGGGCGCATCACCTTGGCCTTCAGCTCGACGCTCGGGCGGAAGTAGCCGCCGATATCGGCGGGCGCGCCCTGGGCCGCGGCCAGCTCGCTGATGATCTGCTCTTCCTTGGCGCCCAGCTCCTCGGCGATGGGGGCGAAATGCGCCGCCAGGGCCGGATCTTCGGTCTGCGCTGCCAGCGCCTCGGCCCAGTAGCGGGCAAACCAGTAGTGGCTGTCGCGGTTGTCGGGCTGGCCGACCTTGCGCGAGGGCGAGCGGTTGTGGTCGAGAATGCCCTGGGTCGCGTCCTCAGCGGCCTTGCCCAGCACGCCGGCCTTGGCGTTGCCTTTCACATCGGCCAGGAAGTTCAGAGACTCGCCGAGGGCGCAGAACTCACCCATCGAATCCCAGCGCAGGTGGTTTTCCTCGACCAGCTGCTGCACGTGCTTGGGGGCAGAGCCGCCGGCGCCGGTTTCAAACAGGCCGCCGCCCTGCATCAGCTTGACGATCGACAGCATCTTGGCCGAGGTGCCCAGCTCCAGGATCGGGAACAGGTCGGTCAGGTAGTCGCGCAGCACGTTGCCGGTGATGGCGATGCTGTCCTTGCCTGCGGTGATGGTTTCCAGCGACTGGCGGGTCGCTTCGCGCGGCGCCATGATCTGGAACTTGTTCGCGACGCCGGCCTTTTCCAGTGCGGGCTGAACGTATTTGATCAGCTCGGCGTCATGGGCGCGGTTTGCATCCAGCCAGAAGATCGCCTCGGAACCGGTCAGCCGCTGGCGGTCCATCGCCAGCAGGATCCAGTTCTCGATCGGTGCCTTCTTAACGGTGCAGGCGCGCCAGATGTCGCCGGTTTCCACGTCATGCGAATGCAGCGTGTCGCCGTTGGCCAGCACGATGCGGATGATGCCGTCGGCGGGCGCCTCGAACGTGGTCGGGTGGGAGCCGTATTCCTCAGCCTTCTGGGCCATCAGGCCGACGTTGGCGACCGCGCCTGCGGTGGTCACGTCCAGTGCGCCGTTGGCTTTGAAGAAATTGATGGTTTCGTCATAGACGGAAGCATAGCAGCGGTCGGGGATCACGCAGTTGGTGTCGCCCTTATTGCCGTCCTGGTCCCAGCCCTTGCCGCCGGCGCGGATTACTGCAGGCATCGAGGCGTCGATGATCACGTCAGAGGGCACATGCAGGTTGGTGATGCCCTTGTCGCTGTCCACCATGTACATGTCCGGGCGTTCGGCGCGCACGGCTTCGATGGCGGCGGTGATTTCGGCGTTGCCCTTGACGCGTTCCAGCAGGTCGCCCATGCCGGAGTTCGGGTTCACACCCAGGGCGTCCAGCTCGGTGCCGTATTTCTCGAACACAGGCGCCAGCCAGGCCTTGACCGCGTGGCCGAAGATGATCGGGTCGGAGACCTTCATCATGGTGGCCTTCATGTGCAGCGAGAACATGGTGCCGTCAGCCTTGGTGTCGGCAATCGCTTCGCCGAGGAAGGAAGACAGCGCCTTGACCGACATGAAGGTGGCGTCGGCCACGGTGCCTTCTTCCAGCGGCCAGCCGTCTTTCAGCACGGTGACGGCGCCGTCCTTGGCCACGAACTCGATCCGCGCGGCACCGGCCTGGGCGGCGGTGATGGTGGCGGATTTCTCGTTGGCATAGAAGTCGTTGCCGGGCATCGAGGACACTTTGGTCTTGCTGTCAGCGGACCATGCACCCATCGAATGCGGGTTCTTCTGGGCAAAGTTCTTCACCGCCTTGGCGGCGCGGCGGTCGGAGTTGCCCTCGCGCAGGACCGGGTTCACTGCCGAGCCCTTGATCGCGTCATAGCGCGCGCGCGCCTCTTTTTCGGCGTCGGTCTTGGGCTCTTCCGGGTAATCCGGGATGTCGTAGCCCTGGCCCTGCAGCTCCTTGATGGCCGCGGTCAGCTGCGGCACCGAAGCGGAGATGTTCGGCAGCTTGATGACATTGGCGTCCGGGGTCTTCACCAGCTGGCCCAGCTCCGCCAGGTCATCGCTCTGGCGCTGCGCCTCGGTCAGGTTTTCCGGGAAGGCGGCGATGATGCGGCCGGCCAGCGAAATGTCCTTGGTGCCGACGGTGACACCGGCGGCGGCGGCGAACTTGCGGATGATCGGCAGGAAGGATGCCGAGGCCAGTTCGGGCGCTTCGTCTACAATGGTATACAATATGTCCGGGGTTTGATTTTCTGCCATGTTCCACAACCTTTCAGCGATCTCGGAGGCTTATAGGGCATCAGCGCGGTCGGGCCGCGCCGGTTTCGGGTATTCCGGTGCTGCTGCGGCGGCGCCCGGATATCGGGCGGGTCCGGCCGGAACAGCCATGTGTGTGGCCCCCATGTAGAACACGATTGCTGCGGGTGCAATGGTTTGGCGCATCCGCACCCCCGCGCGGATTGCCGCGGCAGGCGTGAGGGGCGCTGCCCCTCTTGGGCCGCGGGCCCAATTCACCCCGGAGTATTCGGGGAAAGATGAAGGCGGGAGGGGATTACTCGCGCAGCTCGTCCGGGGCGACGCCCCAGAGCTTTTTCTTCGGCGCCCAGCCGCTGTAGCCGCCGGCCGAGATCTCGCACCAGTCACTTGCGCATTCGCCGAGACGCGCGACCACGCCCAGTTCAAAGGCGGCAGTTACGGGCGCGCGGGTGTCGGGGCGGGCGTGCACGGTCAGCATGTCCTCCTCGACCAGCACGGTGCGCACGCCGGACAAGAGCGCGTAATGCACCCAGCCGCCGGCGCCGTCGCGGTCCTGCACCCGGCGCCAGTGGCCGTATTCGGCGGTGATCTCCAGCGGCATGCCGCGGCGCTTGAACACCCAGTCGATCTTGTGGGTCAGCGACGGGCCGCGGCGCACATTGCCGGTGGCGGCCTTCATCGAGACATAGCGGGGCAGGGGCAGGTTGGTGACCGGGCCGCGGGATTCGGCTGCACAAACCGTGGCGGTCAGCACTGTCATTGCCGCTGCCGCTGCCAGATGGCGCATTGCCATTGCCGCGTTTCTCACTGCCTGCTCGCCTCTTCGTTGCCCAGCCGGGTTATGCCCAGCCTCTTGTTCCGGTCTGCTGCCCGTCTTGTTATGCCCCCGCCGCGCCCGGGAAAATTCCGGTCTCGCGGGCGGGGGAATGCGGTTGGGTTCTTGTGCCTCTGCGCATCCTGCGCCACGATGCCATGGAGGCGTGCGGATTGAAAAGCCCAAGGGAGAGCACAAGTGCCAAGAGACCGACTGAGTGTTGTCGTTACGCGACGGTTGCCGGAACCTGTGGAAACCCGGCTGAGCGAGCTGTTCAATGTGCGCCTGCGCGAGGACGACACGCCGATGACCCGGAGCGAGCTGGCCGCGGCGCTGAAGGATGCCGATGTGCTGGTGCCGACCGTCACCGATAACATCGACGCAGGCCTGCTGGGGCAGGCCGGCGAGCGGCTGAAGCTGATTGCCAACTATGGTGCCGGGGTGGACCACATCGACGTCGCAACCGCCCGTCAGCGCGGCATTCTGGTCTCGAACACGCCCGGCGTGCTGACCGATGATACTGCGGATATGACCATGGCGCTGATCATGGCGGTGGTGCGCCGGATGCCCGAGGGCCTGGCGGTGATGCAGAAGGGCGACTGGCAGGGCTGGGCGCCGACCGCGTTCCTCGGCGGGCGGATCGCCGGGCGTCGGCTGGGCATCCTCGGCATGGGCCGGATCGGCCAGGCGGTGGCCAAGCGCGCCGCCGCATTCGGAATGCAGATCCATTACCACAACCGCCGCCGCCTGCGCCCGGAGGTCGAGGAAAAGCTGGAGGCCACCTATTGGGAGAGCCTCGACCAGATGGTGGCGCGGATGGATGTGATCTCCGTCAACTGCCCCTCGACGCCTTCCACTTTCCACCTGATGAACGCGCGGCGGCTGAAGCTGATGAAACCCTCCGCGGTTATCGTGAACACGTCGCGCGGCGAGGTGATCGACGAGCACGCGCTGACCCGGATGCTGCGCTCGGATGAGATCGCGGGCGCGGGATTGGACGTCTATGAGCACGGCACCGACATCAACCCGCGCCTGCGCGAGCTGCCCAATGTGGTGCTGCTGCCGCATATGGGCTCGGCCACAATCGAGGGCCGGATCGAAATGGGCGAGAAGGTGCTTTTGAACATCAAGACCTTCGAAGACGGCCACCGGCCGCCGGATCAGGTGGTGCCGTCAATGCTGTAAGCGCACGGGCTGCGTGGCCGGAGTTTTTAGGGAGGACTTTTCATGAAGTATCTGATTCTTGCCGCTGCCGCACTTGCTGCAGGCCCTTCCGTTGCGCAGGAGGCCTCGGACGCGGTTGCGCCCGAAGCCGCAACTGCAGGCGCCTTTGAGGCGATTTCCCCCGAAGTGGCCGCCGCGCTGGAGGCCAAGGCAAGCGGCGAAGCGGTTGAAGCCGAAAACTGGATGGTCGCCGCCGCCAACCCGCATGCTGTGGAGGTCGGCGCTGCGGTCTTGCGCGCAGGCGGCAGTGCGGCGGATGCGATGGTGGCAGTGCAGACCGTGCTGGGGCTGGTGGAGCCGCAGTCTTCGGGTCTCGGTGGCGGCGCTTTTCTGGTCTGGTATGACGCCGCAACGGGCGATCTGACCACGCTGGACGGACGCGAAACCGCGCCGCTGGCTGCCACGCCGACCCTGTTCCAGGATGAAAACGGCGAGCCGCTGAAGTTCTTCGACGCGGTGGTTGGCGGCCGTTCCGTCGGCACCCCCGGCACGCCAGCGCTGCTGGAGGCGGCGCACCGCCGCTGGGGCCGCGCCAACTGGCCGTCGCTGTTTGAACCGGCGATCAAGCTGGCAGAGGAGGGGTTTGCCGTCTCGCCGCGTCTGGCCGCGCTGGTGGAGGCCGATGCCGAGCGGCTGGCGCGCGCCCCGGCGACAGCCGCTTATTTCCTGCCGGATGGCGAGCCCATTGCCGAGGGCGCAACGCTGCTGAACCCCGGTTATGCCGCCACCCTGCACGCGCTGGCTGAGGGCGGGGCCGGGGCGTTCTATTCCGGCCCCATCGCAGCAGAGATCGTGCGCGCCGTGACTGGCGCCGAGGGCAACCCCGGTGTGCTGTCCGCCACCGATCTTGCGCTCTATCAGGTCAAGGAACGCCCGGCGGTCTGCGCCGCCTACCGCGATTTCGAAGCCTGCGGCATGGGGCCGCCGTCCTCCGGCGCGCTGACCGTGGGGCAGATCCTTGGGATGCTGGGCAACTACGATCTGGCGGCGCTGGGGGCGGAAAGCGCAGAGGCCTGGCGGCTGATCGGCGACGCCTCCCGCCTCGCCTTTGCCGACCGGGGCCGCTACATGGCGGACAGCGACTATGTGCCGGTGCCCAGCAGCGGGCTGGTGGCGGCGGATTACCTGGCTGCGCGGGCAGAGCTCTTGCAGGGGGACGACGCGCTGCCCGAGGCGGCGCCGGGTGCGCCCGAGTTCGACCATGCGCTGATGCTGGCGGACGACGAGTCGATTGAGCTGCCCTCGACCTCGCATATCTCGATCGTGGACCAGTACGGCAACGTGCTGTCGATGACCACGACCATCGAGAACGCCTTTGGCTCGCGGCTGATGGCAGGCGGGTTCCTGTTGAACAATGAGCTTACGGATTTCTCCTTCCGCACCCATGCGGACGGGGTGCCGATTGCCAACCGGCTGGAGCCGGGCAAGCGGCCGCGGTCCTCGATGGCGCCGACGATTGTGCTGAAGGACGGCAAGCCGGTGCTGGCCATCGGCTCCCCCGGCGGCAGCCGCATCATCGGCTATGTGGCGAAGTCGATCATTGCCTGGGCCGACTGGGGGATGGATATCCAAGCGGCGCTGGCGATGCCGCATCTGGTGAACCGCTTCGGCACCTATGACGTGGAGGCCGGCACCAGTGCAGAGGACCTTTCGGAGGCGCTGACGGAGATGGGCTATGAGGTGGAGGCCCGCGACCTGACCTCCGGCCTGCATGCGATTGAGATCGGCGAAGGGCTGAAGGGGGCCGCCGACCCGAGGCGCGAGGGGATTGCGCTGGGCGGCTAAGGGTTCCGCCCGGTCCGCCGGCCGGGCGCTGCCCGCAGTGCAATACGGGAGAGCTACGGGGTTCTGGGTATTGCTTGCCCTCGAGCCACGCGCGTAGGTTAACAGGTGAATTGTCCAGGGGCCGGCGCCCCGCTGCCAGGGGAGGCCGTCATGGTCCAAGCCACATCACTGCCGCGCAACGAGGCCGGGATCGCCGCCGCCATCGAGGCGCTGTCCGGGCAGTTCGGCGACCGGCTGCAAACCGGCCAGGCGATCTGCGAGCAGCACGGCCACACCACCACCTGGATCACCAACCAGGCCCCGGACGCCGTGGTTTTCCCCGCCTCCACCGAAGAGGTGGCGGAGATCGTCAAGGTCTGCGCCGAACACGGCGTGCCGGTCATTCCCTTCGGCACCGGCACCTCGCTGGAGGGGCATGTGAACGCGCCCGCCGGCGGCATCTGCGTGGACATGATGCGGATGGACAAGATCCTGGCGGTCCATGCCGAGGACCTCGACGTGGTGGTGCAGCCCGGCGTCACCCGCGAGCAGCTGAACACCTATCTGCGCGACCAGGGCCTGTTCTTCCCCATCGACCCCGGCGCCAATGCCTCGCTCGGCGGTATGGCTGCGACCCGCGCCTCTGGCACCAACGCGGTGCGGTACGGCACCATGAAGGACAATGTGCTGGCTCTGGAGGCGGTGATGGCCGACGGCGGCGTGATCCGCACCGCGCAAAGGGCCAAGAAATCCTCCGCCGGATACGACCTCACACGCCTGCTGGTCGGCAGCGAGGGCACTTTGGGGCTGATCACCGAACTCACCCTGAAACTGCAGGGCATCCCGGAGGCGATCCGCTCCGCCCGCTGTTCCTTCCGCAGCGTGGATGACGCCTGCCGCGCGGTGATGATGACCATCCAGTACGGCATCCCTGTTGCCCGGATCGAGCTGCTGGATGCGCTCAGCGTACGTGCCGCCAATGCCTATTCCGGGCTCGACCTGCCGGAAACGCCGCTCTTGCTGCTGGAATTCCACGGCTCCGACGCGGGCGTGGTGGAACAGTCGGACATGTTCGCCTCCATCGCCGGGGAATTCGGCGGTTTCGACATCGCCGCCACCTCGACGCCCGAGGAGCGCAGCAAGCTCTGGCAGGCGCGCCACGATATGTACTGGGCCTGCCTGCAGCTGCGCCCCGGCGCCAAGGGGATCTCCACCGATGTCTGCGTGCCGATCTCCAAGCTAGCGGAATGCGTTGCCGCTGCACGGGAAAAGGCCGAAAACATGGGGCTGCTGGCACCGATGGTCGGCCATGTGGGCGATGGCAATTTCCACGCGCTCCTGCTCATTGACATGGACAGCGACGCGGAACGCCAGAAGGCGGACGAATACATCGGCTGGCTGAACGAGATGGCGATCGGGATGGACGGCACTTGCACCGGCGAGCATGGCATCGGCCAGGGCAAGCGCCCCTACCTGCAGCAGGAGCTGGGCGAGGCCACCCGTTACATGGCGGCGATCAAGGCGGCGCTGGATCCGGAGAACATCATGAACCCCGGGAAGATCGTGGAGATGTAGGCAACCTGCCCGCCGCAGCTGCAAAACAGCAAGATTTGTGTGTTCTGATTGCGCTCCGCAATGCCTAGATCAAGGTCAGGCACAACAAGGGGCAGGCCTTCATGACCATCGGGCATTTCATCTGGACGGATCTTTCCACCTTCGACATGGCGCTGGCGCGCAAGACCTATGCGGATCTGTTCGGCTGGTCGTTTGACGGCGATGGCGGCTACGATTTCGCCCGGGACAAGGCGCAGGCTGCCGCGGCGGTGTTTCCGATGCCGGAGTATCTGGCCAGGATAAACATGCCCTCCTTCTGGATGTCCTATGTCCATGTCGAGGATCTGGATGCCCGGGTCGAAGCCGCCCGCGGCCACGAGGGCGCGATCATCGAGATCGAGCCGCAGCCGTTTGACGAACACAGCCGCATCGCGCTGGTGCGCGATCCCTCCGGCGCCGGCTTCACCATGGTGGAGGGCAGCAGCCTCACGCCGCCTCAAAGGCCGCCGCAGCCCGGCCATGTGGTCCGCCGCTGCCACCACCTGCCGGACATCGCGCTGATCGAGGGGTTCTACAAGGACCTGTTCGGCTGGACCTTCCATAAGACGGCGGACACGCCCTGGCCGGTCTGCGAAATCCGCCACCCGGACGGCAGCCTGGTGGCCGTCGCCGAGGAGGTGCCGGAAGAGATCCGCGGCAAGTTCCGCTACTGGATGCCCTGTTTTGCCGTCCGCTCGCTGGGTGAGGCAGCGCAGACGCTGTCCGTGCTGGGCGGCGAGGTCACGGTGGAGCTGCCAGACGGCCGTCTGATGGGGGCCGATCCGCAGGGCGCGGCTTTCATGATCCAGGCGCTGGAGGCTGAAGACAGTACCGGTGCCAAGGCCGGGCAGGGCGCCAGGCTGCCGTGGAAGGCCGGGCTGGGCCTGCTGTGCATCTGGCTGGCGGTGGTGCTGGATGTCCCTTTGTTCTGGGGCGTGCTTTTCCTGCTTTGGAGCTGGCCCGCGTTGCGCACGGGACGGGCCGATTTCATCGAACCCGTCCGCCGCAGCACCCATCCGCTGCTGTTCTGGGGGCTGACCGGCACCTGGATCGGGCTAAGCCTCTGGGTGATTGCCGGGGCGCTGGCCGCGCTTTAGCCCGCGCCCGCAGCAGGCTGCCGCAGCGGGCGGGAAATTGAGTATTCGGGAAAAGAAGAAGCCCAGCCCCGTCTCTTCTTCTTTGCAGAAATACTCACTGCGGCACAGCCGCCGCAATGACAACGGCCCAAGGTGTTGCGCACCCGGCGTACGCTGGCCTCACGCGATCTTAAGCTGCCAATGGCACACTCTCCCCTGATCGCGGTCACCCGCCGGGCCTGACACCCCCGGCACCCAGGAACAGGGCCCTTTGGCAAGGGCGCGCAGAGACAACGTTCAGCGTGCGGGAGGAACCTCCCGTCCCGCCTCCGCCCCTTGGCGGCGCCGCCATCCTTACCGCTGGCCACAGCACATAAGGCACAGACCAAACAGCAGCAGGCAGCAACCGGCAGGGCAGGGCCCCTGGCCGGGTAGTCGCAATTGCACCGGCTTTTCCCCGAATTGCCGGAATGCTGCCGCAATTCTGCGCCAGGTTTGAACCTGAGGTGAACAGCAAGGCACATGCGGACCCGGAGGGCAGAAATGGGACTGAAGAAAGCAATGGGCATCCTGGTGTTCAGCACCCAGGCGGTGATTGGCGCCGACTATTACTTCCAGACCCGTGACGCAGGCCTTGGCTGGGGCGATCTCAGCGCCACTGATTACGGCACCATCGTGCAGGAGCGCCTTGCCCGCGCCCGCACCGCCAGAGAGCAGGCCGCCCGCCGCGGACAGGATACTGGCGGCTGGGACCGGCTGGCGGCGCTTGGCAACGGTGCGGATGGCGATCAGCCCGTCTGCGTCCGCCGCGGTTCCGAGGCCGGGTGCTGACGCCCGGCAAGACAGCATGAACAACAGATAGCAGGGGGCCGCGGCCCCCTTTTGCTTGCGCAGAAAAACGCCATTCCCGGCAAAACCGGCGCCAGAATCCGGTATGCTGTGGCGCGCAAGGTCGGTTTTGGGTGTTTTTGCGTCGGCCTGATTTTGCGCGGATTTCAATGCGCGGGCATAACCGTCGCCAAGAATCTCATTAAGCTGGAGAGCGGGAGAATGAAAACCCAAGTCAAAGCACTTGTTGTTGGCGGCGGCGCCGTCGGCACCTCGATTGCCTATCACCTGGCCAAAGCCGGCTGGGAAGACGTCATGCTGATCGAGCGTGACGAGCTGACCTCCGGCTCCACCTGGCACGCAGCCGGCCTTCTGCCGCTGTTCAACATGTCCTATGCGACCACCCACATCCACAAGTACTCGGTCGATTTCTACAAGACCCTGGAAGAGGAAACCGGCCTGAACGCCGGCTTTGCCGTGGTGGGCAACCTGCGTATGGCGCAGACCCAGGAGCGCATGGACGAGTACATGCTCTATGCCTCCACCGCAGAGACCTGCGACGTGGACTATGAGTGGCTGACCCCGGATCAGATCAAGGAACGCTGGCCGCTGATCGAGACCGGCGACCTGAAGGGCGCGATCTACCACACCGAGGACGGCTACATTAACCCGGCAGACGTGACCCAGGCGATGGCCAAGGGCGCCCGTCAGCGCGGTGTCGACATCGTCCGCAAGATGCAGGCCGATGCCTTCCACTGGAACGGCACCCACTGGGAAGTCACCTGCACCAAGATGGTCGAAAAGGGCGGCAACCTGGTGCCCTCCGACGAGCAGGTGGTGATCACCGCCGAGCACGTCGTGACCGCATCCGGCAACCACGCGCAGCGCACCGCCAAGATGCTGGGCATCAAGATGCCGGCGATCCCGGTCGAGCACACCTTCATCGTCATGGATAAAGACCCCGAGCTGGTCAAATGGCGTGAAGCCGGCAACCCCGAGCACCCCGTTGTGCGCGACGCCGACAATGAATCCTATGCCCGCGAAGAGCGCGGCGGCTGGATCCTGGGCATCTACGAGCGCGGCGCGCCCGCACAGTTCGAGCACGGCGTGCCGGACAGCTTCCGCGCCGACCTGTTCCCGCTGGATCTGGACCGGATCGCCGAGCAGTACATGGCAATGGCAGAGCGCGTGCCGTCCTGTGCCGAAAGCGGTCTCAAGGACGACTTCAACGGCCCGATCTGCTACACCCCCGACGGCAACCCGCTGGTTGGCCCGGCCCCGGGCCTGCGCAACATGTGGCTGGCAGAAGGCTTCTCCTTCGGCATCACTGCTGCTGGCGGCACCGGCTACTACCTGGCGCAGATGATGGTGGACGGCGAGGCCGAGATCGACATGGCGTCGCTCGACCCGAAACGCTACTCCTCCAACTGGATGACCACCGAGTTCGCGGCCCGCAAGAACGAAGAGTGCTACGAGCACGTCTACATCCTGCACCACCCGGACGAAGAGCGCGAAGCCTGCCGTCCGCTGCGCACCGCACCGGCCTACGACCGCCAGAAGGCCCGCGGCGCACAGTTCGGCTGGGTCAACGGCTGGGAACGCCCGAACTACTTCGGCCCGCTGGACGCGCCGGCAAACTTCGACCACGATGCCCGCTCCTTCCGCCGCGGCGGCTGGTGGCAGCATGCCGTGGACGAGGCGAAAGCCGTGCGCGAAGGCGTTGGCCTCATTGACGCGACCGCCTTCACCAAACATGTCGTCAAAGGCCCCGGTGCCACCCAGTTCCTGGACTGGTTCACCTGCAACAAGTTGCCGAAGGTCGGCCGCATCAACCTGACCTACGCGCTGACCGCATTCGGCACCACCCGGACCGAATACACCATCGTCCGCAACGGCGAGAACAACTACTACCTGGTCTCCGCCGGTGCCTGGTCCGAGTACGACGCCGACTTCCTGCGCAAGGCGGCCGAGGACAAGATGGAGGAGTTCGGCTACATCGAGATCCAGGACGTGACCACCCAGTGGGGCGTCTTCGCCATCGCAGGCCCCAAGTCCCGCGATGTGCTGAAAGAGGTGATCGTCGACGCCGATCCGGAAACCGCACTGTCCAACAAGCGCTTCCCCTGGCTGTCGGCCAAGCAGATCGAACTGGGCATGTGCCCGGTCAATGCGATCCGCGTTGCCTACACCGGTGAACTGGGTTGGGAACTGCATCACCCGATCGAGATGCAGAACTACCTGTTCGACCTGCTGGAAAAGGCCGGCGAGAAGCACGGCATGAAGCTGGTCGGCGCCCGCGCCCAGAACTGGCTGCGCCAGGAGAAATCCTACCGTGCCTTCGGCAACGAACTGGGCCGCGACGCGACCCCGCTGGAAGCCGACCTGCCGCGCTTTGTCGACCTGGAGAAGGACTTCCACGGCAAGGACAAGCTGGTCGAGACCGGCGTCCGCGTGAAGTGCTGCACCCTGCTGATCGACGGCCCTGCCGATGCCGATCCCTGGGGCCGCGAGGCGCTCTATGCCGAAGACGGCACCCGTGTGGGCCGCCTGACCTCCGGCGGCTACTCGGTGGCCTTCGAGAAATCCATCGGCATGGGCTATGTGAAGCCCGACTACGCGGTGGAAGGCACCAAGCTGCAGGTCAAGATCCAGGACAAGCTGTGGGATGCGGTTGTCACCTGCGACAGCCCCTATGATCCGAAGAACGAGACCATCCGTCAGAACGGCTAAGGTCTGACGGAAGAAATGAAGAAGCCCCGGTCATTGGCCGGGGCTTTTTTGTTGGGGCGCTACCGGCAGAAAAGCTTCCCCAACCGTATCAGCTGTCGCCGTCTCCCTCTCTGTAAATTGCCGCATAGCGGGGGGCGAAGTATTTGACGAAAGCGCGGACCTCTGCCCGCCGGTAGGCGTCCGGCGAGATGAGCATCAGATGCGGAACGGAAAGTTCCTTGATCTCGTCGAAGCACCGGATCAGGGAGGTGTCCGGCTCAACCAGTTTGACGTTGGTTATGCCCAGCCCTTGCCCTGACCTGATGGCCGCGTGCATCAGGTCCAGCTCGCTGTAGCTTGCCGCGATCTGCTTTGGGTCGACCCGTTCCATCAGCCATTCGTGAAACACGTTCGGGACATCGCCGCGCTGGAAGGTGACAAACCTGTGGCCCTCCAGATCCTTTGGGGAGGCGGGCAGCCCGAAGTGCGCCGCATAGGCCTGGCTGCCGAACAGAGACCATTTGGCGTCGCTGATCTTCCGCGCGATCAGGCTGGGGGAGGGCTCGGTGCGGGCCAGCCGCAGCGCAATGTCCGCCTCGCCCGCCATCAGGTCCAGCGTTTTGACCGAAGGCAGGAACTCAAAGGCCACACCCGGGTTTTCGGCGGAGAACCCGTTCACGATATCAATCATCCGCGGGGAGAAATTCGCCGAATAGGCGGTGATGCGGATCGGCTTTGTCTCCGCCAGGTCAGCCGCCTGGCTGGCAAAGGCCCGGGCCGCGGTTTCAACGGCCTCGGCGCAAGGGACCAGATCCTGCCCGTTTGCCGTCAGCCGGAAGCCGCGGGTGTCCCGCTCAAACAGCACCAGGCCGGTTGCATGTTCCAGCGCATCGATCCGCCGCGCCACGGTTGGCTGCGCCATGCCGAGCTTGCGGGAAGCGGCCAGGGTCGACCCTTCCCTGACAACGGCCAGGAAGACGCGGAGGTCCGACCAGTTCCAGTTTTGGCTCTGCATTTTTGAAGAACAGCACAATTTCACGGCTGATACCAGACGCCCGCGCCGGCGCGTAGACTCATGCCCGAGCCCATCATAAGGAGGACCGACCATGATCTCGCCCGGCATCCCTCAGGTTGGAAACTGGAATTTTCTGAAGCTTCTGTTCAAGGCATCTGCTCCTTCAGCCAAGCCTGCACAGCAGGCAGCACCAGCAGAAGACACCCTGCATGAGCGGGAATTCATCCTGGACATAATGCAAAGCCGCCCTGAGGCCTTTCAAAGCGACTTGGACGTTCAATACGTCATGCAATACTACCCGTCCCGGTTCTGAGCGCAGCCGCGAGGACCAGTGGTATTCCTTCCTGCTCCAGGTGCCCTGCCTGTTGACGCCGCCCGCCTGCCGCTCCACTGTCCCGGGCCGGAGCAACCACGGCAGGACAGGCAGATGAGCGACGACTGGAACGATTACGCGGACGGATGGGACGGCAACAGTGATGTCCGCCATTATGCCACCCGGGCCTTTGCCGCGCTCGACGCCTTGGCCGGCATCACCGGCGGCGGCTGGCAGGACAAGCGGGTGCTGGACTTCGGCTGCGGCACCGGGCTGTTGAGCGGGAAACTGGCGCCGCATGTGCAGGAGGTGGTGGCCACCGACACCTCGGAGCGGATGATTGCGGTGCTGGAGGAGAAGGCGCTGCCCAATGTGCGGGCGCTGCATACGGACATTCTCGACGGCAGCGCCGCCGCGGACGGGGTAACCGGCTTTGACCTGATCTGCGCCTCCTCCGTCTGCAGCTTCCTGCCGGACTACGCGGGTGCCGTGGCGGCGCTGGCGGGCCTTTTGAACCGCGGCGGGATGTTTGTGCAGTGGGACTGGCTGGCCCCGGAAGCAGGCTCCTCCGGGCTGACCGTGCAGCAGGTGCGGGAGGCGCTCCGCGATGCCGGCCTTGGCGCGATCCGCGTGGAGCAGGCCTTCGAGATGGAGAGCGGCGGCCAGGCAATGCCGGTGCTGATGGGATCGGGCGTCCGCCAGAACGGCTGACAGGCGGCTGAACGGCGCAGGCCCCCGTGGCGGCGCGCTGCGCGCGGCGCAACCGTTCCGGCTGCGGGTGCGTCCCGGCACGGGCGCGTGTCCCGCAAGCGGGGTGCAATGGGGGACAGTGTTTCGGAAATTATTTGATTGAGGCGGATTTTACCACAATCAAATAATTCCGCCAGTGGGAAATTCCGGTCAGTTTCCCTGCGAAAACATGCATTTAACCATTCGCAATCCGGAATGCCTCTGGCTAAGATCATGTAATGGACAAGAATGGCGTCAGACCGCGGAAACAGAGCCCCACCGCGGCGGGGCACGTGTTGCGCCGTCCGCCCGGCAGCCTTGCAGCACCGCAGGCGCAGGGCCTAGTCCCGGCGCGCATCCTGCGGCGGGTAGCTGTCCAGGGCGATCCCGATCCAGCGCAGGGCCGCGGCCAGGGCCGCTTCGGCGGTGTCGCGCGCGGCAGGGTCGGCGCCGGCCGCGAAATAGACCTCCTTGAGACGGGTGAGGTCGGCGGCGGCTTTGTCGAAATCTGCGGGGACGAACTGGCGCATTCTGCAACTGCCATTGACAGGGAAAGGAAATAACGACGGCTAGCGGGTGAGCGCGGAGACAGCTTCCTTTGTGCGGCAATACAAGGAAAGAAGCCATCTCCGGCCACTCATCAACAGACAACCTGATAACGGAGGGGCTGATAGGTTTGGGGACGATCAAGGACAATCTCCAAAGCCGCGAAATGCAGCTTTTTGACATGTTCGGTGAGCCGCCGCAGTTCACGGTACATGAAATGACGCTGGTTTTACGCAGCGGAGTGTTTCTGAAATATGCTGCGGCAGTGGCCGTTCTGCTGACAGCGTTCGACACGCATGGCTACCGGGAGGCGGGGATGCCGCTGGCCGCCAACATGCTGCTTTGGACGGTCTGCGTCGTGGCATTCATTTCGGTCTATGCGGCGGTGGTGCTGGCCTGGTTCGCGCTGGCACCGGGCGGGCGGCAGCTGCGGATGCTGCGGCTGGTGCCGAATGCAACTGCGATGGCGGTGGTCACGGTCCTGGTGCTGGCCATGGCGTCGCTGTTTGCAGACGTGGAGTTCAGCAGGCGGGTCTTACTGCAGCATCTGCCCTACAACATCGCCCTGAGCTATATCTTCGAGACCCTGATGTTCGTGTTCATCCTGCCGCAGGCCGATGCGGCGCTGGGGCTGGACCTGTACCGGCAGCAGGCCGCAAGCAGCGCGGCGCCCGCGGAAAGGCCGCCCGGGCAGGAGCCGGCGGAGCAGCAGGCCGGCGATGCTGCGGCCGGGTTCAATGGCGCTGCGGTCGTGGTGCTGGGCGGGCAGTCCTTCCGGCTGGATCAGCTGCGCTATGTGAAATCGGAGGAGCACTACCTGCGGATCTCTGCCGGGGACAGCGAGCTGACGCTGCGCGGGCGGCTGGCCGATCTGCTGGCGCAGGTGCCGCAGGAGGCGGGTCTGCAGCCGCACCGCTCCTGGTGGGTGGCCCGCGATGCGGTGGCGGGGCTGAAGCGGGGCGGGCAGAGCGATCTGCTGCTGCTGGCGGACGGCAGCGAGGTTCCGGTGGCCCGCGGGCGGCGCACGCATGTGCGGGAGACCGTGCAGGCCTGGCTGGGCGGCCCGGGCTGACCCCGGGCCGGCAGCGGGCGGATCTACCGCCCGCGCGCGGCGCCGCAAGGCAAAGCGGGAGACTGCCGGGCAGTCACGGCTGATCAGCCACCTTGCGGAACTCCATGTTGTAGATGACGTCCTCACCCGTGGCCGGGTCCACGCCCGGCGCGCCGCCGATGCTCAGCCGGTCGCCTTCCAGGGTAAAGGGGCGTGACAGATCGCCTGCCCAGTTCGGGTTCCAGGCGCCTTCCACATGGTGAACCACCCGGTTGCCCTCCAGCGTATAGGAGGCGACGTAGGCCAGCATGCCGTCAAACAGCGCCGCTTTCTCCTCCGTGCTCCAGCTCCCGCCGCTTTGGCTGATGCGGTCGCGCCGGAACACGGTGGCCATCATCCGCCCGTCGCGGTGATAGGCGATATAGCCGATGGGAGACGGTCCCAGGGCATCCACGGTTTCCCCCGTGGCGACAGAGGTGCGGGTCCATGAGATCATGCGCCAGGATCCGATCAGCGCGCTGGTATCCGGCATGCGGTTTCCTCCACGGGACAGGATGCTTCACCTTGCCAGAAACAGGGCGGATCACCTAGGGGCAGGGCTTTGGCTGCGCTCGATTGCGGTTTGCAGCAATGAAAGCGCCCCTCCGGCCGGGGGAGCCGGGAGGGGCGCAGCCTGGCTCATGCCAGGGAAAGGACGCGGAGAGAGGGCGTCCCGAAGTGTCAGTCCTCAGCGGTTTCCGCCAGCTCCATGTGGCCCCAGCCGCGCGACAGCACCTTGCGCAGGATCGGCTCGAAAAACTCCAGCGGCTTGGTCGGATACTCCGGGTCAAAGGCGCATTGGTCGTATTTCTCGCAGAAATACCGGCAGTCCTCCCAATAGGGGCTGTCGCGGTACTTGTCGCGCGCGTTGCGGTCGCCGCCGAAGTGGTGGTTGTAGTAGAAGCCCTGGAACACGCAGTGGTGCTTGAGGATCCAATAGGTCTTTTCGCTGACATAGGGCTTCATCATCGCCGCCGACAGCTCGCCGTGGTTGTAGGGGGACAGGATGTCGCCGGTGTCATGCACCAGCGCCGCCACGATGATCTCGTCATCGGCGCCGTCCTCATAGGCGCGGGTCGCGGCCTGCAGGCTGTGCTGGTACCGGTTCACCGGATAGGGGGTCCAGTCCTCGTCCAGCGAGCGGATGGCGTCGAGGATCCGCTCCGGCAGGGCGGCGTTGTATTCTTCCTCGTATTTCTCCACCGCGGCCCAGTCCTCGGGCGTGGCTTCGGTGAAACTGGTCCAGGTTGGCTTGTGGCTTTTGTCCAGCATCGGCGCGAGTCCTTTGGTTTATCTGCGGACAGCGTAGCGCCTTCGGGCTGGTTAGGGATAACGAATTGATTTGCTCAGACTGATTGGAAAAATAGTTCGCTGTTCAGATCGGTGCTGATGCACCGGTTCCGGCGGTTGAGGCCGCCGGCAGTTTTACGGCGGGGCGCTGATTTTCCCCGCGGACCGCCGTCAGCTACCGGATCGGGGCGCGGCAGAGCCGCGCGCCGCAGCCGGTGCTTCAGGCTGTCAGTTCATCGAAACGGTCCATCGCCCGGGCGGCCCCCATCATGGCAAGCGGCCCGGCGGCATCGATGGATTTCTGCAGCGCCTCGCAAAACGCGGCGCGGGGTGTTCCGCTGTTCACCAGAACGCCTGTCTGGATGCTGATGCAGTCAGGGCAGCCCAGGGCGACGGCCAGCTCCAGCACCGCCAGTTCCGCCTTTCTGGAGGCCGCGCTGCCATCCGGGACCGGGTCCGGCGCGGCCCCGGCGGGGAGAGGCGGGCTGGCCAGCGGCGCCTCGGGATCACCATGCAACATCACTTTCAGGTCCTGCTTTACGTAAGGTCAGCAGGAGCTGTAGCGGAGCCGGGCGCAGCTGCCTTGATCCAGGTCAGGCAGCTGGAAATTCCGCAACCGGCGCCGCTTGAGGGCGGCGGCTGATCAGCGGGTCAGCTGGTCGTAGCACTCCATCGCCTTGGCGGCGTACATCATCGCCGGGCCGCCGCCCATCTGGATCGACATCGCAAGCACGTCGCCGACCTCGGCGCGGCTGGCACCGGACTTGACCAGCGCCTCGACATGCAGGCCGATGCAATCATCGCAGCGCAGCGCCACCGCGATGCCCAGGGCGACGAATTCCTTCTGCTTGAACTCCAGCACGCCGCCCTGTTTCACCGCCTTGCCAAGAGCACCGAAGGCCTGCGCGGTTTCCGGGATCGCGCCGTTCAGATTGCGCAGGCCCTTGCGGGTTTCACCGAGTTTCTCATGCCAGTCCATGTGCTGTTCCCTCAAAAATACATTCGATTTACTGAAGGTGTATGGGCGGCAATTCTGTGCGGCCTTGATCCAGGTCAGGCGGGTGGTTTTTCCGTGACCAGCGCCAGGTTGTTGGCGGGCATCTCCACCGCCTGCAGTAGTTCCAGCCCGGCGCCGTGCAGCCAATCGATCACGTCGAAGTCATCCTTGTAACCGGTCTCCGGGTCGTGGGCGGTGAGGGCGGCATGGAAGGCGCGGTCGCCGTCGCTTTTGAGCTCGCCGCCGCGCATGAAGGGGCCGTAGATCACGAAGCGACCGCCGGGGGCGAGGGCGGCGGCGGCCTCCTGGATCAGGGTGCGGGCTTCGCCCTCGCTGATCAGATGCAGCAGGTTCACCAGCACGATCAGGTCCTGGCCCGCGTGACCGGCGCCCCAGCCGGGCGCGGTGGCGTCCAGGCCGGCCGGGGGCAGGATATTGGCAAGGCCCGCTTCGTCGGCATAGGCTTGGATGCTGGCGCGGCGGGCGGCGTCCACTTCCGTCGGCTGCCACATCAGGCCGGGCAGGCGGGCGGCATAGGCCGCCGCATGCTGGCCGGTGCCGCTGGCAATTTCCAGGGCGCGCCCCTGCGGCGGGGCCACTTGCTCCAGCAGATCGCAGATCGGGCCGCTGTTGCGCGCGGCGGAGGGGGCAAACAGCTTGCCGCCCTGCGGTTCTGCGACAGATGCCGCGCCGGGAACTGAGCGCACCGGCATCAGCGCAGCCGTGCCGGCGAGAGGGCAGCGACCACGGCGGCGTCCAGAGCGGGCGCGCGGCCGGCCGCAAGGTCGGCAATCAGCTGCGAGGCGGCGGGCGCGGTCATGATGCCGTAGCCGCCCTGGCCCGCGCACCAGATGAAATCCGGCTGGTCCGGGTCCGGGCCCAGCACCAGGGTGCCGTCGCGGACAAAGCTGCGCAGGCCGGCAAAGTTGCTTTCGACGCGGGTGACCGGCTCTGTCACCATTTCCTCGTAGCGCGCCAGCCCCTCGGCCAGCACCATGTCGTCGGCATAGGCGTCATGCGGCTCCACCGGGTCGGCATCGGCGGGGGAGACCAGCAGCTTGCCGGCATCGGGTTTGGCGTACCAGGTTTCGCCCACGCCCAGCAGCATCGGCCAGCCGCTGACGTCATGGCCGCCGGGCGCGGGCAGCCGTGCCATCGAGCGGCGCTTGGGCTGCAGGCCGATGGCGGCGACCCCGGCCAGGGCTGCGATATGATCGGCCCAGGCGCCACCCGCGTTGACCAGGTTGCGGGCCTCGTAGGTTTCACCGCCCGCGGTGACCTGCCAGCCGCCGCTGATGCGGGTGATGGCGGTCACCGGCGCCTTGGTCACGATATGGCCGCCCGCGGCGCGCAAGGATTTGGCGAAGTCCTGCAGCATCCGGTCGGTGTCGATATCCTCAGCCGCGCCGCTGATGGCGGTATAGCCCACGGTCTCCGGGTTCAGGATCGGCACCATGGCGCGGGCCTCGTCCAGCTCCAGCGTGGCCATGCCCAGCTCATCCACGTCGCGGGCAAAGCCGTCGGCGTCATCCTTGGCCCCGACCAGCATCAGCCCGCGCGGCGACAGGTAGCCGTTGCCGCGCAGATGCGCGGCGCTGGCGCGGTTCAGGTCGATGGTGGGGCCGTGGCCGTAGTTTTCCTCGAACAGCGCGGCGGAGCGGCCGGAGGAATGGTAGCCGAGCGCGTCCTCCATTTCGAGCAGGGTGACGCTGCCGAGGGCGGCCAGCCGTGCGGCGGCGCTGGTGCCGGCCATGCCGCCGCCTATGACGATGAAATCCTGCATGGGTCTAGTCCTTGTGGTCTTCTTGTTCTTCCAGCCGGTCGGTGGCCGGTGCCGGCCGCGGGCTGAGCGCCTCGATCGCGCGGTAGAGCTCTGCGTCCATCGGGAAATCCAGCGCTGCCAGCGAGGGCTGCAGCTGCTCTGCGTTGCGGGCAGAGATGATCGGCACCGGCGCGGACGCGTGGGCAGCGGCCCAGGCCACGGCAAGGGTCGCCGGATGGGTGCCGCGCTGGGCAGCCAGCTCGGTCAGCGCGGCGGCAGTCTGATGCATTGCGGCGGGGCTGTAGCGGACGCTGTAGCCCTTGTCCTCGGTGATGCGGCCGCTGCCGCCGGCGGCGTATTTGCCGGTGAGGAGGCCGCCGCCAAGGGGGGAGTAGGGCACCGCGGTGATGCCCTGGTCGGCGCACATCGGCAGGATCTCCACCTCCGCCTGGCGCTTCACCAGCGAATACATCGGCTGCAGCACGTCGACGGAAATGCCGGAGGCAAGACCCGCCATCTGCGCCTTCATCACCTGCCAGGCGGCAAAGTTCGACAGCGCCGCATAGCGGATGACACCTTCCGCCTTCAGTGCCGCGAAACAGTCCATGGTTTCGCGCAGGTCGGTGTCCGGATCGAAGCGGTGCAGGTAGAAGACATCGACCATGTCCAGATCCAGCCGGCGGCGGCTTTCGTCCAGCTGCGCGCGCAGGTTGGCGGCCCCGGCGCCGCCCTCGTAGCCGGCCTTGGTGGCGATCAGCAGCTGGTCGCGCTCATCCCTGATCAGGCGGCCGAGGATCTGTTCCGAGCGGCCATCGGTATAGACCCAGGCGGTGTCGAAATGGGTGATGCCGGCGGCGCGGCAGGCGGCGTACATCTCTGCCGACTGCGCCTCAGTGGCGCGGCCGCCGAACTGCATGCAGCCGAAGGCAAAGCGGCTGGCGGGGGTGCCGTCGGGGCTGGTGAGGGGCGTGCGCTGGGTCTGTGTCATGGCGGCAGAGTGGCACGCAAGGCCGGGCAGGCAAAGGGCAATTCCGGCGCCAGCCTGACAAAAAGCTTGGTCAAATGGCGGTACAGTGCAACTATTGGATGCAGTTAATAAGTTCACTGATGACGGGGGAAAGACAATGTCGGCATCCAACGCCCATCCGATGGCTTCCGGGCATGTGCCCGCATATCTGCCGGGGCCCGACGGCAGCGACCCGCTGTTCACCTTTATGGCGGTGACCACAATCCTGCTGATCCTCGGCATCGGAGCGCTGTATCTGACGCTGCACGCCATTCCCGAGAAGATGGCGCATACTGACAACCACACGCAGTTCCAGGTGATCGGCATCCTGGCCCTGCTGGCGCTGTTCACCCACAACAACCTGTTCTGGGTCGCGGCGCTGCTGCTGGCGGCTTTCCGGATGCCGGATTTCCTGACACCGATACAGTCGATCGCGGCGTCGCTAGAAGAGCTGAAGCAGCGCGCCAAGGAGGAGTGATCCATGCTGGAACTGATGATCTGCTCCCTGCTGACGGTGCTGCCGGATTTCCTGTTCCGCCGGTACGTCCAGGGCAAGCGCCTTGGCAAGGAAATCAACTTTTTCTCGGTCTGGTACGAATTGCGCTGGGGCATAACCGCCTGCGCAGTGCTGACCATCTCGCTGATCACGGCGATTTTCTACTATCATCCGGCCACCACCAGCGTGGCCTCTTACTTCCGCACCGTGACGATCCTGCCCGAGACCGGCGGGCGGGTGTCGGAGGTGCTCGTCGAGAACAACCAGAAAGTGGAGGCCGGCGACGTTCTGTTCCGTCTGGATGACTCCAGCCAGCAGGCCGCGGTGGAGACCGCGAGGAAGCGCATTGCCGAAATCGAAGCGTCTCTGGCGGTTGCCGGCGCGGAGCTGGCGGCAGCCGAAGCGGGCATCGAACAGGCGACCGCAGCCCTGGCCCAGGCGCAGGATGACCTGGACCGCAATCTGGAACTGCGCGACCGCGGATCAACCGCCGTGCGCGAGGCGGAGATCGAGCGGCTGCAGAACCTGGTTGCCCGCCGCGAGGGGGAGCTGGATGCAGCCGAGGCCGGCAAGACGTCGGTGGAAGAGAATATCGGCGTTCTGATCCCGGCCCAGCGGGCCAGCGCGCAGGCGGCACTGGAGCAGGCGGAGGTCGAACTGGCCAAGACCGTTGTGTTTGCCGGTGTCACCGGGCGGGTTGAGCAATTCGCCCTGCAGCCCGGGGATTACGTGAACCCGATCCTGCGCCCGGCCGGCATTCTGGTGCCGTCGGAATTTGTCGAGCGCGACCGCTTTGCCGCCGGGTTCGGGCAGCTGACTGCGGGGGTGATCAAGCCCGGCATGTTTGCCGAAATGGGCTGCCTGTCGAAGCCTTTCACCGTCATACCGATGGTTATCGTGGAAGTGCAGGACGTGATCCCCTCGGGCCAGGTGCGGCCCAGCGATAACCTGCGCGACCCGCAGGACAACCGGCGCCCCGGCACGCTGACCGTCTTCATGGAGCCGCTCTATGAAGGACAGACGGATGATATCCCGCCGGGCAGCAATTGCATCGCCAACGCCTATACCAGCAATCACGACATTCTGGATGATCCCGGGCTTGGCTTCGGCAGATGGCTGTTCCTGCATGCGGTGGATACGGTCGGGCTGGTGCACGCCCTGCTGCTGCGCATCCAGATGCTGTTGCTGCCGGTGCAGACGCTGGTGTTCTCAGGCGGCCATTAACGGGATGCCGGACCTCAGAAAACGGGGCGGCAGAGGCCATATTGCCGCCCCGTTTGCTTGCTATCAGGCTGTCAAGCGGATTGGAGGTTTATGGTGAGACAGTTTCTGATGATCGGGGCCGCGGCCCTGCTGGCGGCCTGCACGGCACCGGAAAAACCGGATTACTGGACAGCGACACGGACGGGCTACGGCCCCCAGCCCGCTGCGGCGGCAGCTGCATCAGGCGGGCCGGATTACCGGACCGCAGCGCTGGCTGAAGCCGGGCAGTACACCAGCGTCATGCGCCCCGGTCTGCACAAGACCCGCACCGGCGCGCCCTGGCTGGTGTTTCACTCCTCCAGCTACCGGAACGGCGGCACGCCGCTGACCGGCCGCACCGCGGCCCAATCCGCACTGACCTACGCCAGCTCGAAATGGACGTCGCCCTATGCGGCGCAGACGCATGCGGGAGGCGCCAAAACACGGTTCCGGATCGTGACCGCCGATGGCAGCAGCTTTGCGGTGCTGAACAAGATCCGGCTGCCGCTGAAGCATCTTGCGGTGTCCGACAAGGAGGCGCTGAAACAGCTGTACGGGCATGTGGCGCAGCTGTCCGGCTGCACGGTGACCGGCCCGGCCCTGACCCAGCGTGTCAACGGAACCGTGGAACGGCTGGCGGCGCCGGTGGCCTGCTCCTGAACTGACGAGGCCGGGCGGCGGCACTTGCCGCCGCTGCCTTTCAGTCCGCAAAGCAAAGCTTGTTTCCGTCCGGATCCCGCACATAGGCCGAAAACCGCGGTCCGCGCTGGCCCGGCTCACCCTCGCAAGTGCCGCCCAGCTCAATCGCTTTCGTGTGCAGCCTGGTGACTTCGGCTGCGGAGCCAAGGCTGAACCCCACCATGGTTCCGTTGCCATTGGAGGCCGGTGCGCCGTCAAAGGGGAGGGCTGCGGCAAAGGCAAAATCGTCCCGCAGCCAATAGGTCATTCGTTCGCTTGGCCGGACCTGCGACAGCCCCAGGTTCTCAAACAGGGCGTCATAGAATTCGACCGATGCGTCCATGTTGTTGGTTCCAACAACGAAGTAATTCATCTTCAAAGGCAATCTCCAATGTGCTTTGGGGTTTCCCGGGCAGTTTCCCGCCGGTGCAAAAGCCGGGCCAGAGATATTGCCGGCCGGCTTGTGGAGCAGGGTGTACATCAGGGCAGTGACAGGGCGTGTCAGCAGGCTTCGGGAAAATCAGGGGCCTGCCCGCAAATGAACCCGCAAAAGAAAAGGCCCGCCGGATGGCGGGCCTTTGGTTTGTCCGGAAGGGGCCGCTTACTGCGGGATGTCGCCTTCGATGCCTTCGACATAGAAGTTCATGCCGGCCAGGGTGCCGTCATCGGCGACCTCGCCCTCGGCCAGCCAGGCGGAGCCGTCCTGCTTGTTCAGCGGGCCGGTGAAGGCGTGGTAGGTGCCGTTGGCCTGGGCGTCGCGGATCGCCAGAGCGGCCTCTTTCACCTCGGCCGGAACCGCGTCGGTGATCTCGCCGATGCCGACCATGCCGGCGCCGATGCCGTCCCAGGTGTCAACCGACTCCCAGGTGCCGTCGATCACGGCCTTGGTGCGGGCGATGTAGTAGGGCGCCCAGTTGTCGATGATCGAGGAGACGCGCGGCTTCGGGGCGTATTCCGACATGTCGGAGGCCTGGCCGAAGGTGATCACGTTGCCCGCCGCCTGCGCAGCCGCCTGCGGTGCGGTGGAGTCGGTGTGCTGCAGGATCACGTCGGCGCCCTGTTCGATCAGCACTTTGGCAGCGTCCGCTTCCTTGGCCGGGTCGAACCAGGTGAATGCCCAGACGATCTTGAACTGGACGTCGGGGTTCACCTTCTTGGCGTGGATATAGGCGGAGTTGATGCCGCGGATCACTTCCGGGATCGGATAGGAGCCGATGTAGCCGACGATGTTCGACTCAGTCATGTGGCCCGCGATGGTGCCCTGCACCGCGCGGCCCTCATAGAAGCGGGCGGAATAGGTGGAGACGTTGTCGGCGCGCTTGTAGCCGGTGGCGTGCTCGAACTTCACGTTCGGGAACTTCTTGGCGACGTTGATGGTCGGGTCCATGTAGCCGAAGGAAGTGGTGAAGATCAGGTCGGCGCCTTCCAGCGCCATCTGGGTCATCACCCGCTCTGCGTCCGGGCCTTCGGCCACGTTTTCCACATAGACGGTTTCGACCTGGTCGCCGAATTCGGCCTCTACCGCCTTGCGGCCCTGGTCGTGCTCATAGGTCCAGCCGCCGTCGCCGACAGGGCCGACGTAGACGAAGCCCACCTTGGTGGTGTCGGCCATCGCCGCGCCTGCGGCCAGGCCAAGCGCCACGGCGGCGCTGGTCAGGAGGTTGGTCAGTTTCATGTTTGGGACTCCCCGTTTTGGTTGAAACGCCCAGGAGAGGACCCTGGGCGGGATTTTGTGCCGCCCGCCGGTCTAGCGGGAGGCATGGAAATTGCGGCCGAGCGAAGCGGGTGCGCCGCTTTTGTCTGCAGAAAGGATAACAAGCACAAGGATCGTAATCAGATAGGGCGACATTGCCAGATACTCGACCGGGATGGCAACGCCTGCCGCCTGCAGATTGAGCTGCACCACGGTGACGCCGCCGAACAGATAGGCACCCAGCAATGCGCGCCAGGGTTTCCAGCTGGCGAACACCACCAGGGCGAGTGCAATCCAGCCGATGCCGGCGGTCATGCCCTCGGTCCACTGCGGCACCCGGATCAGGCTGATGTAGGCGCCGCCAAGGCCCGCGCAGGCGCCGCCGAACATGATCGCCATCAGGCGGATCTTCAGCACCTTGTATCCCAGCGCGTGGGCGGCGTCGTGGTTTTCGCCCACCGCGCGCAGCACCAGGCCGATGCGGGAATACTTCAGCACCCACCAGACCGCGGCGGTCAGCGCGATGCCGAAATAGAGGATGATGTCATGGCCGAACAGGATCGGCCCCACCACCGGCAGGTCGCTCAGGACCGGGATGTGGATGTCGCCCATCTGTGGCGGCTTAATGCCGACGTAGGACTGCCCCATCAGCGCCGACAGGCCCAGCCCGAACAGCGTCAGCGACAGGCCGGAGGCGACCTGGTTTGCCTGGGCAAACTGGGTGAGGATCGCGAACAGGATCGACAGCGCCGCGCCTGCAATGGCGGCGGCGATGAAGCCGAGGAACGGCGAGCCGCTTTCCACCGCGGTGGCAAAACCCGCGATGGCGCCGACGATCATCATCCCCTCGACCCCGAGGTTCAGCACGCCGGCCTTTTCGACCACCAGCTCGCCGATGGCCGCCAGCAGGAGCGGGGTTGCCGCCACCATCAGCGAGGCGATGAGCAGGACCGGGTTGATTGCAGAAAGATCCATGTTACGCCACCTCCGGCTTGCCGATTGCGATGCGGAAATTGGTGAGCAGGTCGAAGGCCAGCAGGAAGAACAGCAGCATTCCCTGGAACACCTGAATGGCGGCGGCCGGCAGCTGCAGGTTCGACTGGGCGATGTCGCCGCCAATGTAAGTCAGCGCCATCAGCCCGCCTGCCAGCAGGATGCCGACGGGGTGCAGGCGGCCCAGGAAGGCGACGATAATGGCGGTGAAGCCATAGCCCACGTTGAAGTCGATGGAGATCTGGCCGGAGGGGCCGGAGACCTCGAACAGGCCGGCAAGGCCTGCCAGCGCGCCGGAGGTGCCGAGGCAGAACAGCACCAGGCGGGTGGGGTTCACGCCGGCGAACTTCGCGGCGCGCGGCGCCTCGCCGGTGAGGCGGATGTGGTAGCCGGTCATGTGGCGGTTCAACAGCACATAGGCAAAGATCACCGCGATCAGCGCCGCCACCACGCCCCAGTGCATGCCGGTGCCTGCGATAAGCTCAGCGTTATGGGCGGCCTCCCAGGACTGCAGGTTGCGGGAGCCGGGGAAGCCGAAGCCCTCGGGGTTCTTCAAAAGGCCCAGGGAGACCGAGGCGAGGAACTGCTCGGCCACATAGACCAGCATCAGCGACACCAGGATTTCGTTGGTGCCGAAGCGGGTTTTCAGCACCGCCGGGATCATTGCCCAGATCCAGCCGCCAAAGGCGCCGGCGATGACCATGAACGGGAAAATCAGGAACGACTCTGAGGGGTAGAAGGCAAGGCCCGCCCCGGCGCCGAAGATGGCGCCCATGATGTACTGGCCCTCGGCGCCGATGTTCCAGATGCCGGCGCGGAAGCCCAGCGACAGGCCGATGGCGATCAGCACCAGCGGCGCGCCTTTGACCAGCAGTTGCGGGCGGTAGTAGAAGGCGAACTCGCCGAACAGCGGTTCCCAGAAAATGGTTCGGATCGCCTCAACCGGCGGTTTGCCAAGCGCCGCGAACAGCAGCCCGCCGACGATCATGGTGGCAATCACCGCCACCAGCGGCGTGGCCATCGACCAGGCGCGCGACGGCTGCGGCCGTTTCTCAAGCCGGATCATGAAGCGGCTCCCTGTTTCTTCTTTTGATTTCTGTTGCGGAGGTCAGACATGCGCCACCTCCATGCCGTGGGCGCCGCCCATCATCAGGCCGATCTCGTCCACCGTCAGGCCCGCGGCCTCGCGCGGGGCGCTGAGGCGGCCTTCGTTGAGCGCGGCAAAGCTGTCGGAGATTTCCATCAGCTCATCCAGATCCTGGCTGATGCAGATCACCGCGGCGCCCTTGGCGGCCAGGTCAAGCAGCGACTGGCGGATGGCGGCGGCGGCGGCGGCATCGACGCCCCAGGTCGGCTGGTTCACCACCAGCACGTCGGGGTCCTGCAGCACCTCGCGACCGATGACGAATTTCTGCAGGTTGCCGCCGGACAGCGACCGCGCGGCATTGCCGGGCCCGGGGGTGCGGACGTCAAACGCCTTGATGATGCGCTCGGCAAAGTCCTTGGTAGCACCCCAATCCAGAAAACCGTTCTTCTCCAGCCCTTCGCGCACCGAGCCGGTGAGCATGGCGTTTTCGGTCAGGCTCATGTCCGGGGCGGCGGCGTGGCCGAGGCGTTCCTCCGGTGCGGCCAGCACGCCGAGCTTGCGCCGCGCGGTGGGGCCCAGCTTGCCGATCGGTTCCCCGTGCAGCTTCACCGCGTCGGCTTCGGTCAGGGTTTCACCCGACAGCACGCCCAGCAGTTCGTCCTGGCCGTTGCCGGCCACACCGCCGATGCCGAGGATCTCGCCCTTGCGCACGGTCAGATGCACGTTCTTGAGCGCGGTGCCAAAGGCCGAGGGCGCCGGCACCGACAGGCCGGAGATGTCCATCGCCACGGCGCCGAACTCGCGGCTGCCGCGTTCGGGGGTCTGCAGGGTGCTGCCGACCATCATCTCCGCCATGTCGCGGGCGGAGGTATCGGCGGGGGTGCATTCGCCGACGTTCTTGCCCAGGCGCAGGATGGTGGCGTGGTCGCACAGCGTGCGGATTTCCTCCAGCTTGTGGGAGATATAGAGGATCGAGGTGCCCTCGGACTGCAGTTTCTGCAGGGTCTTGAACAGGATCTCCACCTCCTGCGGGGTGAGGACCGAGGTCGGCTCATCCATGATCAGCAGTTTCGGGTCCTGCAGCAGGCAGCGGATGATCTCGACCCGCTGGCGCTCGCCCGCGGAGAGGTCGCCGACGGTGCGGTAGGGGTCGAGCGGCAGGCCGTAGGTTTCCGACACCTCGCGGATGCGGGCGGCGAGGTCGCGCATCTCCGGCGGGTTTTCCATGCCGAGCGCGATGTTCTCCGCCACGTTCAAAGCGTCAAACAGCGAGAAATGCTGGAACACCATGGCGATGCCGTCGGCGCGCGCCTGGCGCGGTTCGGCGGGCTCAAAGGGCTGGCCGCGCAGCAGCATCTTGCCGCTGTCGGGCTTCACCAGCCCGTAGATCATCTTGACCAGTGTCGACTTGCCGGCGCCGTTTTCGCCGAGCAGGGCATGCACCTCGCCCTCGCCGATGTCAAAGGAGACGGAGTCGTTTGCCACCACTCCGGGGTAGGCCTTGGTAAGGCCCTGCAGGCTCAACAGTGGTACAGTCACGCGCGTGCGCCCTCTCTCTGTTCGTCTTCTTTTCCGTGCCGCAGCAGCTGCGCCGCCACGCCGACCGCAATCATCTGCGGATGTTTTCCAAGGTCCGGATCGCCGATCGGGCAGGTGATCCGGGAGATCTGTTCCGGGCTGTGGCCCAGGGCCGCCAGGCGCGATCGGAACCGCGCCCATTTGGTTCTGGAGCCGATCAGCCCGGCGAAGGCAAAGCCGCGGCCCAACAGAGCGTGGCATAGCGCCAGATCCAGCGCGTGGGAATAGGTCAGCACCAAATGCGCAGCGTTTTCAGGTGCATGCGGCACAAGGAGCGCAACGTCAGCTGCCGGAACCGTGGTGACGCCTGCCGGGATGTCCGCCGGGAACCGCTCTGGCGCGGTGTCGGCCCAGGTGATCTGCAGGTCCGGCAGCGGCGCCAGCACGTTCACCAGCGCGCGGCCGACATGGCCCGCGCCCCAGATCCAGACCGGGCGGCTGGGACGGTGGACCGGTTCGATCATCCAGCCGTCCACCAGCTGCGGCTCGGGGGGGACGCCCTGGCTGCGGGCGGTGGCGAGAATGCGTTTCACCGCCATCGGCACCGGCGCGGGGGAGGCCGGGCGGGCGATGACTTCGCTGTCCAAGCCGTCCAGGTCCGCGGCCTCGTAAACTTCGCTCAGCAGGGTGACGGCGCCGCCGCAGCACTGGCCCAGGTCCGGCCCCAGCGCGTGGGTGCTGAAGTGCTTGGGCACCATCTGCGCCCGCGCGGCTTCTGCGGCCTCATACTCCAATGTGCCGCCGCCGATGGTGCCGCTCTGGCCGTCCTGCCAGACCAGCATGGCGGCGCCGGGTTCGCGCGGAGAGGAGCCGCGGATGGCGGCGATCACCACCCGGGTCACGCGGCCGTGCGCGGCGACCGCCTCGCGCAATGCCTGAACGTCAAATCCCATCGCGCACCCTCCGGATCGCGCGCCAGATTTCCTCTGCCGTGGCGGGGGCGTTCAGCGCCGGGTAGGCATCGCCAAAGGCGGAGACCGCATCGCTGAGCGCCAGCCAGGCGGAGATGCCCAGCATGAAGGGCGGCTCCCCCACCGCCTTGGAGCGGTAGATGGTGTCCTCGCGGTTCTGCCCGTCCCAGAGGTTCACGTTGAACACGTCGGGCCGGTCGGAACAGGCGGGGATTTTATAAGTGGAGGGCGCGTGGGTGCGCAGGCGGCCGACGTCGTCCCAGACCAGCTCCTCGGTGGTCAGCCAGCCGGCGCCCTGGACATAGCCGCCCTCGATCTGGCCCACGTCCAGCGCCGGGTTCAGCGAGGCGCCGGCGTCATGCAGGATATCGCAGCGCAGGATGCGGTTCTCGCCGGTCAGGGCATCGACGGCAACTTCGGTCACCGCGGCGCCATGAGCGAAGTAGTAGAACGGGCGGCCCTGGCCCCTGATCCGGTCCCATTCCACCTTGGGCGTCTTGTAGAAACCGGTGGCGGACAGGCTGACGCGGCCCTGGTAGCAGAGCGCGGCGGCCTGATCGAAGGTCATCTCATCCTGGCCGATGCGGACCTGGCCGTTTTCGAACACCACGTCGCCGGGGCGGGCCTGATGGTGCAGCGCCAGATGCTCGGCCATGCGGTCGCGGATGGTGTCGCAGGCGGCCTTCACCGCCATGCCGTTGAGGTCGGAGCCGGACGAGGCGGCGGTGGCGGAGGTGTTGGGCACCTTGCCGGTGTCGGTGGCGGTGATCTTGACCTTCTCCAGCGGGATGCCGAAGCGGCTGGCGGCGACCTGCGCCACCTTCTGGAACAGGCCCTGGCCCATCTCGGTGCCGCCGTGGTTCAGATGCACCGAGCCGTCCTGGTAGACATGCACCAGCGCGCCGGCCTGGTTGAGATGGGTGAGGGTGAAGGAAATGCCGAACTTCACCGGCGAGAAGGCGATGCCGCGCTTTAGGTGGGTCTGGCCCTTGTTCCATTCGGCAATCTCCGACTTGCGGGCAGCGTAGCCGGAGGAGCGCAGCAGATCCGCGGTCATCCCGTGCAGCTCGAAATCCGTGACTTCCATGCCGTAGGGCGTGGTGTTGTCCGCCTTCGCCTCTGCCGGTGCCGCATAGTAGTTCCGCTGCCGCAACTCTGCCGGGTCGATCCCGAGGTCATGGGCGATGTGGTCCATCACCCGCTCGATCCCGACCATGCCCTGCGGGCCGCCGAAGCCGCGGTAGGCGGTGGCGCTTTGCCGGTTTGTGCGCAGCCGGTGGCTTTCGATGCGGATGCTGGGGATCAGATAGGCGTTGTCGCTGTGCAGCATCGCCCGGTCAGCGACCGGCAGCGACAGGTCCTGGGCCCAGCCGCAATCGACCAGATGCAGAAACTCGATGCCCTGCAGTCTGCCGTCGCCGTCGAACCCGGCGCGGTAGGAAATGCGGAAGGCGTGGCGCTTGCCGGTGATGACCATGTCGTCGTCGCGGTCATAGCGCATCTTGCAAGGCTTGCCGGTCAGCCGCGCCGCGACGGCGCAGGCGACGGCGAGCGCGTTGCCCTGGCTTTCCTTGCCGCCGAAGCCGCCGCCCATGCGGCGGGTCTCGACCCGGACGGCATGCATCGGCAGGCCGATGGCATCGGCCACCTTGTGCTGGATCTCGGTCGGGTGCTGGGTGGAGGAGAAGACAAGCATGCCGCCATCCTCCTGCGGCCAGGCCATCGCCGCCTGGCCTTCGAGGTAGAAATGCTCCTGGCCGCCGAGCTCAAACGTGCCTTCAACTGTGCGCGGGGCGGCATCGATGGCGGCAGCGGCATTGCCTTTCTGATAGATGCGCGGGCCTTCCTCGAACCGGCTGTCTGCGGCCAGGGCCGCGTCGAGGGTCAGGAGGGCGGGTTCTTCCTTGTAGTCGACCTTGCCCTTGCGGGCAGCGATGCGGGCGTTGCGGTGGCTGTCCGCCACCACCAGGAACACCGGCTGGCCGACGTAGTTGACGGTGCCTGCCGCCAGCAGCGGCTCGTCATGGATCGACGGGGAGACGTCATTGGAGAACGGCAGCCCCTTGGCGGTCATCACCGCCGCCACGCCGGGGCTGTGCTGCACATCGGTCAGGTGCATGCCGGTGATATGGCCGCGGGCGATGGGGGAGATACCGAAGGCCAGATGCAGGGTGCCGGCAGGGGAGGGGATGTCGTCGACGTAGCGGGCGGCACCGGTCACATGCAATTCGGCGGCGTCGTGGGGGAGGGGTTTGGAGACGCTCATGACCTCACCTCCAGCACCGAGACCGGGGTACCGTTCAGCTCGTCGAAGTAGCGCAGCAGCAGGTTCTTGGCGGTCACCATCCGGTATTCGGCGGAGGCGCGCATGTCATCCATCGGGGTGAAGTCGCGCTCAAATGCGGCGCAGGCGGCGGAGACGGTGGCCCGGGTCCAGGGGCGGCCGGTCAGGGCTGCCTCAACATGGGCGGCGCGTTTCGGGATGCCGGCCATGCCGCCGAACGCTATGCGGGCGGCGGTGACGGTGCCGTCCACCACGGTCACGTTGAAGGCGCCGAGCACGGCGGAGATGTCCTGGTCGAACCGCTTGGAGAGCTTGTAGACCTTGAGCGTGTCGGGGTGGCGCGGGAAGCTGACGGCCTCGACGAACTCACCCGGCTGGCGGTCCTGCTTGCCGTAGTCGAGGAAGAAGTCCTCCAGCGGCAGTTCGCGGCGGCTGTTGCCCTTGCGCAGATGCAGGGTGGCATCCAGCGCGATCAGCGCGGGCGGGGTGTCGCCAATGGGGGAGCCGTTGGCGATATTGCCGCCGACGGTGGCCGCAGCGCGCACCTGCTGGGAGGCAAAGCGGCGCAGCATCCCGGCAAAGGAGGGGTGCAGAGGCTCAACCGCCATGCGCAGCCGGTTCAGGTCCGCCATGGCACCGATGCGGACGGTGCTGTCCGTGACTTCGATGTCCTTAAGGTCCGTGCAGCCGTCAAGGAAGATCATCTGCGGCAGGTGGCGCAGTTGCTTGGTGACCCAGAGGCCGACGTCGGTGGCGCCGGCGATCAGCGTTGCGTCCGGATTGGCGGCGTAAAGCTCCGCCAGTTCATCCGCCGATTGCGGAATCAGCGGCAGCGGGCCGGGTGCAACCGGGCTGTCGCCGCTGATCCAATCCGGCACCGGGGCGTCTGCGGCGGCCTGCGCGGCGCGGATGATCGGGGCGTAGCCGGTGCAGCGGCAGAGGTTGCCGGCCAGCTGGTCGTCGAAATCCGTGGCGCCGTTGGTATGGGCGGTCACCATCGACATGATGAACCCCGGGGTGCAGAAGCCGCATTGGCTGCCGTGATGGTCCACCATTGCCTGCTGGACGGGATGCAGGGTTCCGCCGGGGCCTGCGGCGCCCTCGACGGTGCGGACGGATTTGCCGTTGAGCTGCGGCAGGAACAGGATGCAGGCGTTCAGCGCCTTGGCGCCGCGTTCGTCGGTGACCATGACGGTGCAGGCGCCGCAATCGCCTTCGTTGCAGCCTTCCTTGGTGCCGGTAAGCCCTTTTTCCTCCCGCAGCCAGTCCAGCAATGTTGCTGACGGGTCTGCGTCCGGAATGCGGACTTCTTCACCATTCAGACGAAAGGTGAGTGCCATCTTCCCGATACCGCCGCTTTACCCTGTTGACCCGATGTGCCGCCCCCTCGATGCGGCGCAGAGGGGGAAGCGGGCTGTTTTTTTGCTTGCTGACAACAGCCTAGGGAGCAGGCCGTTGTCAAAGCAAGGAAAACCCGTGCTGCAGTGCAGTATTCTGCGGAGCAAGAATATTGCGGGCGATGCGGGTAGGGCATTAATATTTATGCGTTTTATCCGCATCTTTGCGGTGGCTTTACGCGCCTGCGGCGAAAGAGTTTCAACAAAATGGATAAAATGCGGGGTTCACCGCACCGGTTTTGGCGGGTGTTCGGCGCGCAGATCGCCCTTTCACCCCTGCGTGTCAATAAGATAGCGTGGCGGCATGACAAGCTCTCCCCGATTCATTCACCTGCGTACCCATACCGAATACTCGCTGCTGGAAGGCGCCGTGCGGCTGAAGAAGCTGCCGGACCTGTGCAAGAAGCACGAGATGCCCGCGATTGCGGTGACGGACACCAACAACCTGTTCTCGGCGCTGGAGTTTTCGGTGTCCGCAAGCGGCGCCGGGGTGCAGCCGATCATCGGCTGCCAGGTGGATCTGCGGTTCACCGAGCCGGCGCCGGGGGAACGGCCCAAGCCGCCCGCGCCGCTGGTGTTGCTGGCGCAGAGCGAGGCGGGCTATGAGCATCTGATGAAGCTGAACTCCTGCCTGTATCTGCGGCAGGGGGGCGAGCTGCCGCATGTGACGCTGGAAGAGCTGGAAGAGAACGCGGGCGACGTGATCTGCCTGAGCGGCGGGCCGGACGGGCCGGTGGGGCGGCTCTTGCGGATGGGGCAGCGGCCCGCAGCGGAAGCGCTGATGCAGCGGCTGAAGGCAATTTTCCCCAACCGCCTGTATGTGGAGCTCCAGCGCCATCCGGGCGAGCACGGCCAGCCGGAGGCGGAGAAGCAGACCGAGCGCGGCCATGTGGAGATGGCCTATGCCATGGACCTGCCGCTGGTCGCCACCAATGACGTCTATTTCCCCAGCACGGAAATGTTCGAGGCCCATGACGCGATGATCTGTATCGCCGAAGGCGCCTATGTCGACCAGGTGGAGCCGCGCCGCCGCCTGACCGCGCAGCATTACTTCAAGAGCCAGGAGGAGATGGTTGCGCTGTTTGCCGACCTGCCCGAGGCGATTGAAAACACGGTGGAGATCGCCAGGCGCTGTGCCTTTATGGCGTACCGGCGCGACCCGATCCTGCCGAAGTTTGCCGATGACGAGGTGGCCGAACTGCGCCGCATCGCCAACGAGGGCCTGCAGCAGCGTCTGGCGGTGATCCCCCATGCGGTGAGCGTGGAGGAATACCAGGAGCGGCTCGATTTCGAGCTGGGCATCATCGAGGGGATGGGTTTCCCCGGCTACTTCCTGATCGTTGCCGACTTTATCCAATGGGCCAAGGACCACGACATTCCGGTCGGGCCGGGGCGGGGCTCCGGTGCGGGCTCGCTGGTGGCCTATGCGCTGACGATTACCGACCTTGATCCGCTGCGCTACAGCCTGCTGTTCGAACGCTTCCTGAACCCGGAACGGGTGTCGATGCCCGACTTCGACATCGACTTCTGCATGGACCGCCGGGAAGAGGTGATCAAATACGTGCAGGAGAAGTATGGCCGCGACAAGGTGGGGCAGATCATCACCTTCGGCGCGCTTCTGTCCAAGGCGGCAGTGCGCGACATGGGGCGGGTCTTGCAGATGCCCTATGGCCAGGTGGACCGGCTGTCTAAGCTGATTCCGGTCGAGGGCGTGAAGCCGATGTCCATCGCCGACGCGCTGAAGGAAGAGCCGCGGCTGAGCGAGGAGGCGCGGAACGAGCCGGTGGTGGACCGGCTGCTGACCTACGGCCAGCAGGTCGAGGGGCTGTTGCGCTCGGCCGGCACCCACGCGGCGGGTGTGGTGATCGGCGACCGGCCGCTGGATGCGCTGGTGCCGCTCTACCGCGATCCGCGCTCTGATATGCCCGCCACCCAGTTCAATATGAAATGGGTGGAACAGGCAGGGCTGGTGAAGTTCGACTTCCTTGGCCTCAAGACCCTGACGGTGATCCAGAACGCGATGGACCTGATCTTCCAGTCGGGCCGCGACCTGCATATCGCTGCGGACGGCACCCAGCTGTATGAGCCGCCGGAGGGGGCGGAGAACCAGATCAACGCCATTCCGCTGGACGACAAGGTCACTTACGATCTCTACTCCCGGGCCAAGACGGTGGCGGTGTTCCAGGTGGAATCCACCGGCATGATGGATGCGCTGAAGCGCATGAAACCCACCTGTATCGAGGACATCGTGGCGCTGGTGGCGCTGTACCGTCCGGGTCCGATGGAGAACATTCCGGTCTATTGCGAGGTGAAGAACGGCCAGCGCGAGATCACCTCTGTTCACCCGCTGATCGACCATATCCTGGAAGAGACCCAGGGCATTATCGTCTATCAGGAGCAGGTGATGCAGATCGCCCAGGTGATGGCGAACTACACGCTCGGCGGTGCGGACCTTTTGCGCCGGGCGATGGGTAAGAAGATCAAGGAGGCGATGGACGCCGAACGCCCGAAGTTCGAGAAGGGCGCGGCGGAAAACGGGGTCGACAAGAAGAAGGCCAGCGAGGTTTTCGACCTTCTGGAGAAATTCGCCAACTACGGCTTCAACAAATCGCACGCGGCAGCCTATGCGGTGGTGTCGTACCAGACCGGCTGGCTGAAGGCGAACCACCCGGTGGAATTCATGGCCGGCGTCATGAACTGCGATATCCATCTGACCGACAAGCTGGCGATCTACTTCGAAGAGGTGAAGAAAGGGCTGGGGCTGAAATACGTGCCGCCCTGCATCAACCGCTCCTTGGCGACGTTTAACGTGGTCAACGGGGAGCTGGTCTATGCGCTGGGCGCGCTGAAGAACGTCGGCCTGGACGTGATGCGGCTGGTGGCTGAGGCGCGCAAGGAAGGCGAGTACGAAAAGCCCTTTGTCAATGTCTACGACTTTGCACGCCGGGTGAACCTGAAGAAGGTCGGCAAGCGGCCCTTGGAGATGCTGGCGCGGGCCGGCGCCTTTGACCAGCTGGACAGCAACCGCCGCCGGGTGTTCGAGAGCCTCGGCGCGCTGGTGGATTACTCCGCCGCGGTGCATGACCAGAGGAATTCCAGCCAGGTGTCGCTGTTCGGCGAGGCGGGCGAGGACCTGCCGGAGCCGCGGCTGCCCAATGTGCCGGACTGGCTGCCGGCGGAACGGCTGAGCGAGGAGTTCAAGGCGATCGGGTTCTACCTGTCGGGCCACCCGCTGGACGACTACATGCCCGCGCTGAAGCGCAAGGATGTGATGACGCTGGACGAGGTGACGGCGAAGGCCGAGCGCGGGCCGTTCATGGCCAAGATGGCCGGGGTTGTGGCCGGGCGGCAGGAGCGCAAGTCGGCGCGCGGCAACCGCTTTGCCTTTGCCCAGCTGTCGGATCCTTCGGGGGCGTTTGAGGTGACGCTGTTCTCGGAAGTGCTGGAGAAGTCCCGCGAGTTCCTGGAGACCGGCGCCAAGGTGGTGATCACCGCCGAGGCGACAATGGAGAGCGATCAGCTGAAGCTGCTGGTGCGCTCGGTTGGTCCGGTGGACAGCGCCATTGCCGACGCCGGACGCAGCAGCTTGCGGGTCTACCTGAGCGATGCGGCCGCCGTGGGTACCGTGGCGCAGGTGCTGGAGGACGCCAAGGCGGCGGCCCGCAATGCGTCCCGCGGCGAGGTCTTCATGTACCTGCAGGATCCCGGCCTGCCCGGCGACGTGGAGATGGACCTGGGCCAGCCGTTCCCGATCAACCCGCAGATCAAGGGCGCGCTGAAGTCGCTGGACGGGGTGATGGATGTGGAGGAGATTTGAGGGTGCGGAAGCTGCGGGCTTATTGGCCAGCTAGTAATTTGCTATTCAAGAGTATTTCCAAAAGAGATGAAGTTATATGATCAGATCATTCTGGCACGGTCTGCTGGCCTTGGTGCTTATGGTATCAGTGGTTCACGCAGATTGTCTTGAAAACGAAAAGATCCCGGTTTTCCGGGAGCTAAAGGAGCATATGCTGTCTGGAAATTATGATGCTTTCTTTGAGGCATCCGATCATACAAAGGCGCTTTCGGAAGCAACATTAAATGAAACCAAAGTTAAGTTGGTACAATACCTTGGTGTGCCAAAAACTTGTGTGATGATGGCAATGCGCCGTTATTCGGAGAATTTTGTTGCCAGTTTGACTGCGTTCGTAGGAAGCAACGGTCAGTATCTATATGCTTATTTTGCTTCAGTTCGAATTGAAGGTGAAGACGAACTGGTCTGGGTTCAGATCTCTACGGATTTCAGCGAAATCCTTTCTTTCGTTAATTGAACGACCTGAAACAGTCAGCTTTCTCGTTGGCCTGAAACAATGGTGCGGAGCGTCCTGGGGCTCAGTAATGCGGCGGGCGCTCGTCGGCGAAGACCACGCCGCCGGTGCCTTCCTGTTCGCGGGTGGCCTCGCGCTGCATCAGCATGGCGACGCGGCGGGTCAGCACGTCGATCTCCTGCTGCTGGCGGGCGATCACGTCGCTCATCTCCTCCACGCTGCGGGTCAGATGGGCGATTTGCTCTTCCAGATGCTGCATGGGTCAGGCCTTTGATAGCGGATGCGCCTAGATAGGCGCTTTGGCGGGCTGCGTCCATCGTCAAGCTGCGCGCATATTCAAGATGAGAATTTCGGGTGAAAGGACGCAGGCGTTGGACCCTTCGCAGCCTTGCCGCGCGGGGCGGCATCCGTTAGACCGCCACGCGAGTGAAACCGCTACCCGTGAGGAGGCCGCAGATGGCCAAAGTGAAGAAACAGCCCCGCCCCAAGGCGCAGACGCCGAAGGGGTTCCGTGACTATTTCGGTGCGGAGGTGACCCAGCGCAGCGAGATGCTGCGGGCCATCGCGGGTGTGTATCATCACTACGGGTTCGAGGCGCTGGAGTCCTCGGCGGTGGAAACCGTTGAAGCGCTGGGCAAATTCCTGCCCGATGTGGACCGCCCGAACGAGGGCGTGTTTGCCTGGCAGGAGACCGAAGAAGACGGCAACGGCGACTGGATGGCGCTGCGCTATGACCTGACGGCGCCGCTGGCGCGCGTCTATGCGCAGCACCGCAACGACCTGCCGACCCCCTACCGCCGCTATGCGATGGGGCCGGTCTGGCGCAACGAGAAGCCGGGGCCGGGCCGCTTCCGCCAGTTCTACCAGTGCGATGCGGATACCGTGGGCACCGCTTCGATGGCGGCGGATGCGGAAATCTGCGCGATGCTCAGCGACACGCTGGAGACCGTCGGCATTCCGCGCGGCGACTATCTGGTGCGGGTGAACAACCGCAAGGTTCTGAACGGTGTGCTGGAGGCGATGGGCCTCGGCGCGGAAGACAGTAAGCGTGATGACGTGCTGCGCACCATCGACAAGTTCGACAAGGTGGGCGAGGCCGGCGTGCGCGAGCTGCTGACCAAGGGTCGGCTGGATGCCTCCGGTGCCTTTATCGACGGGGTTGGCCTGTCGGACGATCAGGCAGCGCCGGTGCTGGCGTTCCTGACTTCCAAGGCGGCAGATGCGGCGGGCACCATTGCCAACCTGCGTGCAGCCGTGGGCGACAGCAAGGTGGGCCAGGACGGTATCGCCGAGCTGGAGCAGATCGGCGAGCTGCTGGCGGCGGGCGGTTACGGCAAGGACCGGATCGAGATCGACCCCTCCGTGGTGCGCGGTCTGGGCTATTACACCGGGCCGGTGTTTGAGGCGGAGCTGACCTTTGAAATCCTCGACGAGAAGGGCCGCAAGCGGCAGTTCGGCTCGGTCTCGGGCGGCGGGCGTTATGACGGGCTGGTCAAGCGCTTTACGGGCCAGGAAGTGCCTGCGGTGGGCGTTTCGGTCGGCGTTGACCGGCTGCTGGCGGCGCTGCACGCCAAGGGGCGGTTGTCGGCAGAGGCCACCGGCCCCGTAGTCGTCACCGTGATGGACCGCGACCGGATGGCGGATTATCAGGCGATGGTGGCAGAACTGCGCAATGCGGGCATCCGGGCCGAGGTCTATCTGGGCAACCCCAAGAACTTCGGCAACCAGCTGAAATACGCGGACAAGCGCAATTCTCCGGTTGCGGTGATCGAAGGCGGCGACGAGAAGGCCAACGGCGTGGTGCAGATCAAGGACCTGATCCTGGGCGCCAAGATCGCCGAAAGCGCGACGCTGGAAGAGTGGAAGGAACGCCCGAGCCAGTTTGAGGTGCCGCGCAACGAGCTGGTCGCCAAGGTGCGTGAAATCCTGGACGGGCAGGGCTGATCATGACGCTCCGTTCTGACATTCAGGCCCGCGCCGCACAGCTGCGGGTCCGCTTCGAGGCCGCTGGCGCGCAGGTGGTGGACACTCCGCTGCTGCAGCCTGCGGGCACCTTGCTGGATCTTTACGGCGAAGACGTCCGTGCCCGCGCCTATGTGACCTCTGACGCCCTGCGCGGCGAGCAGATGCTGCGCCCCGACTTCACCGTGCCGGTGGTGGAGGCGCATATGCGCCATGGCGCCGAGCCTGCGCGCTATACTTATTCCGGCGAGGTGTTCCGGCGCCAGGAGATCGATCCGGACCGGCCCAACGAGTACCTGCAGGTCGGCTATGAGGTGTTCGAGCGCGATGATGCCGCGGCGGCGGATGCGGAGGTGTTCTCGCTGTTCGCGCTGCAGGTGCGCGGCCTGCCGCTGAGGGCGGCAACCGGTGACATCGGCATTCTGATGGCGGCGGTGCAGGGGCTGAACACCACCGGAAAACGCAAGGCGGCGCTGATGCGCCACATCTGGCGGCCGCGCCGGTTCCGCTCCTTGCTGGACCGGTTTGCGGGGCGCACCCCGGTGCCGGAGAGCCGCAAGAAGCTGCTGTCGACCGAGGGCGACCTGACCGGCTCTGCGGTGGAGATCGGCAAACGCCGCGCGGCAGAGGTGCAGATGCGGGTGGAGGCACTGCGGGAAGACGCCAAGGAACCGCCGGTTTCCGAAAACGAACTGCTGGCGCTGGAGGCGCTGATGGCAGTGCGGGAAACCGTGCCGTTTGCCACCGAGCAGATGCGCGACATCGCGGTGGACCTGCCGCAGATCATTCCGGCGCTGGACCGGCTGGATGCGCGCACCGCGGCGATGAAGGCGCGCGGCGTGGATGTGGAGAACCTCGACTTCGAAGCCTCCTACGGGCGCACTTCGATGGAGTATTACGACGGGTTTGTCTTCGGCTTCTACGCCGAGGCGCGACCCGATCTGCCGCCGGTCGCCAGCGGCGGGCGCTATGACGCGCTGACCCGGCAGCTGGGCGAGGGCGAGGAGATTCCGGCCGTGGGCGGCGTGCTGCGCCCGGACCTGATGCTGCAGCTTGAGGAGACCCGCAAATGACCCTGAAGCTGGGTGTGCCGTCCAAGGGGCGGCTGATGGAAAAGACCTTTGACTGGTTTGCCAAGCGCGGCGTGACGCTGTCGCGCACCGGGTCGGACCGGGAATATGCCGGTGCTGTCGAGGGCGTGTCGAACATGGAGCTGGTGCTGCTGTCGGCGGGCGAGATCCCGCGCGAGCTGGCGGCGGGGCGCATTCATCTGGGCGTCACCGGCACCGATCTGGTGCATGAGAAGCTGCCGCGGTTCGAGCAGCAGGTCGAGGAACTGGCGGAGCTGGGGTTCGGCCATGCCGATCTGGTGCTGGCGGTGCCGCAGTTCTGGATCGACGTGGACACGCTGGATGACCTGGATGCGGCGGCTTCGGCGTTCCGCGCGGTGCACGGCCACCGGCTGCGGATCGCCACCAAATACCACCGGCTGGTGCGCGAGTTCCTGACCGACGCCGGGGTGGCGGATTACCAGCTGGTCGACAGCCAGGGCGCCACCGAAGGCACGGTGAAGAACGAGACCGCCGAGATGGTGGCCGACATCACCTCCACCGGCGAGACGCTGCGCGCCAACCACCTGAAGCTCTTGAGCGACGGGCTGGTGCTGAAATCGCAGGCGACCCTGTGGCGCAGCCGGGTGGCGAAATACGGCACTGACGAGAAGGCGGCGCTGAACACGCTGCTGGATCTGCTGGAACACCGCAAGTAAGCACTGCCGACCGCGCGCCGGCGCGGGCCATGCCCAACACCTTCAAGGCATCTGTGATGCCTGCAACGGGGCAGGAGGGTTATCCTGTTCCTTGGTGCGTGGCGCCAGCCGAGACGCTCCCGCCCGGCGCTGGCGAAACATGCCGCGGGGGAGTGCGGACAGCCTCAGATAACGCCGATTTCCGCCAGTGCCTGTGACAGTTCCGGCGGCAGCGGCTCCTCCTGTTTTTTGCCTGCGGTCAGGTCGGCAGGAGAGTCTTCGGCCTTGAGGTAGCGCCAGCCCTGGAACGGGCGTTTCGGTGCTGTGTGGGTGCGGTGCAGTTCCGGGTCCAGGATGATGGCGCAGCGGCGGATGCCGTCCTCGCCTATGACCTCATCCAGGCGCAGCACGCGCTGGCGGCATTGGATCAGCCCCTTGATCACCCAGTAGATCGAGCCGCCGTTCAGGATCTCCGCCTCGCGCTTGGGCCACATGCGGGTGACGTGGCGGGGCAGGCCCTCCGGCAGTTCCCGGCGGCGCATCTCCTGCCAGGCCATCAGGCTTTCGACGCTTTCGGTGCCCACCGAGAGCTTTACGAGATTCACGCGCTTATCCACAGGTTCCCCACAGAGTCGTCCAGAGCTTTGACAGTATATAGTAGTTTACGGGCCGCCGACTTCAAGGTATTGTGTTCTCCCACGCTTTTGCTGCAAGAAAGCATTCACAATTCGCGGATTCGCTGCCGGGGTCATTTCCGGTGCCGGTGCCGCTTTTCCGACGCTAAGACGCCACACGACTCAAAGGACCGACACATGAGCCGCTTTGCCGCCCCCATCGCCGAGCAGATCTGGGATATGAAATACCGTTTCAAGCAGGCCGATGGCGCGCCGATCGACGTGACCGTCGAGGACACCTGGCGGCGCATCGCGCGCGATCTGGCGCGGGCGGAAAAGAAGCCGGAAGTTTGGGAAGAGAAGTTCTATGGCGCGCTGGAGGATTTCAAATACCTGCCGGCGGGCCGGATCACCGCAGGGGCCGGCACAGCGCGCCAGGTGACCCTGTTCAACTGCTTTGTGATGGGCACTGTGCCGGACAGCATGTCGGGGATCTTCGATATGCTGAAAGAGGCGGCGCTGACCATGCAGCAGGGCGGCGGCATCGGTTACGACTTCTCCACCATCCGGCCGCGCGGCGCCGATGTGAAGGGCGTGGCGGCGGATGCCTCCGGCCCGCTGTCGTTCATGGATGTGTGGGACGCGATGTGCCGCACCATCATGTCGGCCGGTTCGCGCCGCGGCGCGATGATGGCGACCATGCGCTGCGACCACCCGGATATCGAAGCCTTCATCACCGCCAAGTCCGACCCGGCCCGCCTGCGCATGTTCAACATGTCGGTGCTGGTCACTGACGACTTCATGGAAGCGGTCAAGGCGGACGGCTCCTGGGAGCTGCAGTTCGACGGCAAGGTCTATCACACCGTCGAGGCGCGCGACCTGTGGAACAAGATCATGCAGGCGACCTATGATTATGCCGAGCCGGGCGTGATCTTCATCGACCGCATCAACAAGGCCAACAACCTCAGCTATATCGAGAACATCTGCGCCACCAACCCCTGCGGCGAGCAGCCGCTGCCGCCCTACGGCGCCTGCCTGCTGGGTTCGATCAACATGGCGCGGCTGGTGGCCAGCCCGTTCGAGAAAGACGCGCATCTGGATCAGGCGGCGATGCAGGAACTGGTCGCCACCGCGGTCCGGATGATGGACAACGTGGTCGACGTCTCCAAGTTTCCGCTGGAAGCACAGGCGCAGGAAGCCAGGAACAAGCGCCGGATCGGCCTGGGCGTCACCGGCCTGGCGGATGCGCTGCTGATGCTGGGGCTGGAATACGGCTCCGACGAGGCGGCGCGTCAGACCGATGAATGGCTGCATAGCATAGCCCGCGCCGCCTATCTGGCGTCGGTGGACCTGGCCAAGGAAAAGGGCGCCTTCCCGCTGTTCGACGCCGAGGCGTACCTGAATTCCGGCAACATGCTGAACATGGACGACGATGTGCGCGACGCCATCCGCGAGCACGGCATCCGCAACGCGCTGCTGACCTCCATCGCGCCGACCGGCACCATCTCGCTTTATGCAGGCAACGTGTCCTCGGGCATCGAGCCGGTGTTTGCCTATGCCTATACCCGCAAGGTGCTTCAGAAGGACGGCTCCCGCACCGAGGAGGAAGTGGTCGATTATGCGGTGCAGATGTACCGCGAGAAGTTTGGCGCCGACGCCAAGCTGCCGGAGTATTTCGTCAACGCCCAGACGCTGAGCCCCGCAGCCCACGTCAAGATGCAGGCGGCGGCGCAGAAGTGGATCGACAGCTCGATCTCCAAGACCATCAACTGCCCGGAAGACATCTCCTTTGATGACTTCAAGGATGTCTACATGCAGGCCTGGGACCAGGGCTGCAAGGGCTGCACCACCTACCGCCCGAATGACGTGACCGGCTCGGTCCTGTCGGTGAGCGAGAGCGCTGACACCGCGCCGGGCGAGACCGCGCAGGCGCCGCATGAAAGCGACAGCGCGGAAGTGGTCTACATGTCGGAGCCGCTGGACCGCCCGCAGTCGCTGGAGGGCCATACCTACAAGCTGAAGTGGCCGGACAGCGAGCACGCGATCTACCTGACCATCAACGACATCATCATCAATGGCCACCGCCGCCCGTTCGAGGTGTTCATCAACTCCAAGAACATGGAGCACTACGCCTGGACGCTGGCGCTGACCCGGATGATCTCGGCCGTGTTCCGCCGCGGCGGCGACGTGTCCTTTGTCGTCGAGGAGCTGAAAGCGGTGTTCGACCCGCGCGGCGGCGCCTGGGTGCAGGGCAAGTACATCCCTTCGATCCTGGCGGCGATCGGCGGCGTGATCGAGACGCATATGGTCAAGACCGGTTTCCTGGAGGGCGAGGGCATGGGGCTGAAATCCGACCCGCAGGCGCAGGTGGTGAACCTGAACCAGCCGCGCGGCAAGGCCTGCCCCAGCTGCGGCCAGTTCGACATGCAGATGGTCGAAGGCTGCATGACCTGCCGCAGCTGCGGCCATTCCAAGTGCGGGTGATTGGGGCAGTGTAACTGTTTGATGCACCAAGCAATTGAGACCCAAATCGGCGATTTTTTCGCCCAAAAGCAAGGTCATTGCCGCCCAAGGTTCGAATAATCCTTGTTTTCATAGGGTTGGGAAAGCGTCTGAAGTTTCCTTCAGGCGCTTTCCGTCTTCTCATCCTGTGGCACGAGGGTATTGACGCGTTTCTTCTTTTCGTGCTGTTTCATTCTATGACCTCAACGCAGCAAACCTTTCTCATACGGTTCTTCTGATCTGCCCTTCTTCGGGCCGACCGTTGGCTGCTTCTGTACCTTTTCACGCACAGTTTTCGGTCGGTTTGTCTCACTGGATAGATGAGGAAACTGCTGTGAAGACTATCAGACTCCTACTCGCTGCTGACCCCAATGGGGAAAAAGATGCTCTCACGCGCCGGCTGACTGAATACCTGAAAAACCTGCGCAAGACCCGGCTTGCCAAGGAACTGATCGGTGATGACGAACACTCAGTCGATCTTGGCGGAGATGATTTCGAAAAAGTTGCCACCGAACTGTCCGATGGGGTCGCGCTAACCTGGGACGACAAGCGGCGTATCAAGAAACGGGTTCAGAGGATCCTGCAACTTAGAACCGAAGCCTCTGGTGGGGAGCCTGATCTGACTGGTCCGGTTTGATTGTTAGTGCATGACTGGCCTTTGGTCCATCGGGACGATGGTTTCCGGCGCAGGCGGCCGGTATCCCAAGGCGCTGTGAGGCCGCTTAGTGTTGTAGTGTTTCCTCCAACTTTCGATGATGATCTGAGCCTCCCTC
>NZ_JBFCVS010000059.1:0-1497 GCF_040704725.1 Leisingera sp. JC11 | reverse complement strand
TTTTTCACCCAAGCGCTGTCTGAGCGCGATCCTGAACTGTTTGCCTCGATCACGGCCGAACTGGGCCGCCAGCGCGACGAGATCGAGCTGATCGCCTCCGAGAACATCGTCTCCGCCGCGGTGATGGAAGCGCAGGGCTCCGTGCTGACCAACAAATACGCCGAAGGCTACCCGGGACGCCGCTATTACGGCGGCTGCCAGTATGTCGACGTCGCCGAGAACCTGGCGATCGACCGCGCCAAGCAGCTGTTCGGCTGCGAATACGCCAACGTGCAGCCGAACTCCGGCAGCCAGGCCAACCAGGGCGTGTTCCAGGCGCTCCTGAAGCCCGGCGACACCATCCTCGGCATGGACCTGGCCTCCGGCGGCCACCTGACCCACGGCGCCGCGCCGAACCAGTCGGGCAAGTGGTTCAACGCGGTGCATTACGGCGTGCGCCGCGATGACAACCGGATCGACTACGACCAGATCCAGGCGCTGGCCAACGAGCACCAGCCGAAGCTGATCATCGCCGGCGGCTCCGCCATCCCGCGCCAGATCGACTTTGCCAAGTTCCGTGAAATCGCGGACAGCGTCGGCGCATTCTTCATGGTCGACATGGCCCATATCGCAGGCCTGATCGCGGCCGGCGAGCACCCCTCGCCGTTCCCGCATGCGCATGTCGCCACCACCACCACCCACAAGACCCTGCGCGGCCCGCGCGGCGGCATGATCGTGACCAATGACGAGGCGATCGCCAAGAAAGTGAACTCGGCGATCTTCCCGGGCATCCAGGGCGGCCCGCTGATGCATGTGATCGCCGGCAAGGCGGCGGCCTTCGGCGAGGCGCTGAAGCCGGAGTTCAAGACCTACCAGAAACAGGTGCGCGCCAATGCGGCGGCGCTGGCCGACCAGCTGATCCAGGGCGGCCTGGACATCGTCACCGGCGGCACCGACACCCATGTGATGCTGGTCGACCTGCGCCCCAAGGGCGTCACCGGCAACATCGCCGACAAGGCGCTGGGCCGCGCCCATATCACCACCAACAAGAACGGCATCCCGTTCGACCCGGAAAAGCCGACCGTGACGAGCGGTTTGCGCCTGGGCACCCCGGCGGGCACCACCCGCGGCTTCGGCGAGGCGGAGTTCCGCCAGATCGCCGACCTGATCATCGAGGTGATCGACGGGCTGGCGGCCAACGGTGAAGAGGGCAACGCCGACGTGGAAGCCTCGGTGCGCGCCAAGGTGGCAGACCTCTGCGCCCGGTTCCCGCTCTACCCGAACCTGTAAGCCCGGGCTTCCTCCCAGACATGAAACCGCCGCGGCCGCCAGCCGCGGCGGTTTTGCTTTGGCAGGGGCAAAGCGCACAGCGGCCCGCGGGAACGCGCGTCACAGAAAAGGGGTTTCGCTGCGAAACCTTATTTATTAACAGTGTATTACGAGGGCGTTCGCAGCATTAACAATCCCGGCCCGGCGCCCTGCCCGACGCTACAGGGCCTGCCGCAGCCAGGCCACAAA
>NZ_JBFCVS010000058.1:0-1681 GCF_040704725.1 Leisingera sp. JC11 | reverse complement strand
TGCCCAGCTTGTAACCCTTGACGATGGCAATCGCCTTTTCCAGGAAGGCGTCAAACAGGCTTTCATGCACATAGATCCGCTCGATGCCGCAGCAGCACTGGCCGGAGTTGAACATGGCGCCGTCAATCAGCGTGTCCACCGCCGCATCCAGGTCGGCGTCTTCCATCACATAGCCCGGATCCTTGCCGCCCAGCTCGGTGCCGACGCCGGTGAAAGTGCCGGCCGCGGCGCGCTCCATCGCCTGGCCGCCGCCCACCGAGCCGGTGAAGTTGACGAAGTTGAACGCCTTGGAGGCGATCAGCTCCGAGGTGGTATCGTGGTCCAGGAAGACATTCTGGAACACGTCCTGCGGCACGCCTGCGGAATGGAAGGCCTGCGCCATCCGCTCACCCGCAAGCAGGGTCTGGGTCGCGTGCTTCAGCACCACGGTGTTGCCGGCGATCAGCGCCGGGGCCACGGTGTTGATCGCGGTCATATAGGGGTAGTTCCAGGGCGCCACCACAAAGACCACCCCATGCGGAATGCGCTTGATGTAGCGCTTGAAGCTGGCGTCCTCGCCGACCTCGATATCCGCCAGCGACTCTTCGGCGATCTGCGCCATGTGGCTGGCGCGCTCGTTGAAGCCGCCGAATTCGCCGCCGTAGCGCACCGGGCGGCCCATCATACGGGCCAGTTCCGGCACGATCTCCTCGTTCATCGCGCCGACAGCGGCGACGCCCGCCATCACCAGTCCGATGCGCTCCTGCAGCGGCCGCGCCGCCCAGGCGGCCTGCGCCGCCCGCGCCCGTTCTGCTGCCGCAAAGGCGTCCTCGCGCGACAGCACCGCGCGCTCTGCAAAGACCGATCCGTCGACCGGCGAGATGCACTTCAATACCTGGCCCATTGCCATTCACTCCATTCAGAAAGGGCCAAGGCCCTCTTCATCTTTCCGAAAATACTCCGGGGGTCCGGGGGCTGGCCCCCGGTGTTCTCAGGATCAGGCCCGCTCGAACCCGCGGGCGATCTCGTAGTCGGTGACCACCCGGTCGAAATCCTCGATCTCCACTTCCGCCGCGCGCACGTAGTGGTCGACCACGTCATCGCCCATCGCTGCGCGCAGCATCTCCGAGCCTTTCAGCGCCGCCGCCGCATCGCGCAGGGTGCCCGGGATCATGCCGGTATCGCCCTGGTAGACATCGCCCCTGGTCGGCTCTTGCAGCTCCAGCCCCTCCTTGATGCCGGCAATGCCCGCCGCCAGCATGCCCGCCATCGCCAGATAGGGGTTCATGTCGGAGCCCGGAATGCGGCATTCGACGCGGATTGCCTTGGTCCCGTCGCCGCAGAGCCGGTAGCCCGCGGTGCGGTTGTCCACCGACCAGATGATCCGCGTCGGCGCAAAGGTGCCCTTCATGAAGCGTTTGTAGCTGTTGATATAGGGCGCCATGAAGGCGGTGTAGTCGGGCGCGTATTTCAGCAATCCACCCATGTAGTTCTTCATCAGCGCCGACATGCCCAGATCGTCCGCCTCGTCAAAGAACGCGGGCTTGCCGTCCTGCCACAGCGACTGATGCACATGGCTGGAGGAGCCGACCTTGTCGTGGCTCCACTTCGGCAGGAAGGTGACCGCGTGGCCCTGTTGCTCGGCGATCTCCTTGATCGCGTGCTTGGCGATGGTGTGGTATTCCGCCGTCTCCATCGCCGC
>NZ_JBFCVS010000057.1:0-2303 GCF_040704725.1 Leisingera sp. JC11 | reverse complement strand
TGTAATCGCCGGACGTAATCTCCCCAAAACCGCCGTTTGAAAAATCCCCAGCCATGAGCGGCAGGGCCAATTCCGAACCTCAAATATTCGGAATTGGCGCTGCCGCGGGACACAGGCCTGATGCTCCAAATAGAGAGTGACAGGGGCAGGCAGGTGAAGGGACTGAGGGAGATCGTTTTGATCCATGATCTGAAGAAGCAGGGTCTCAGCATTTCCGCGATCGCGCGGAAAGTTGGCTGTGACCGCAAGACGGTGCGCAAGCACCTGGAACGCGGCCTCGAAGCGCCGGCCTACGGCCCGCGGGCACCGCGGGACCGTATCATCGAACCCTTTGAGCGCTACCTCCAGGAGCGCGTTCAGGCCTTCCCCGATCTGAGCGGCGCCCGCCTGCTGCGCGAAATCCGGGAACTGGGCTACGAGGGCGGCTACACCATGGTGACCGATTTCCTCCGCGAGGTCCGCCCGGCCAAACAAACCCAATTTGAGCGGCGGTTTGAAACCCCGCCTGGTAAACAGGCCCAGGTCGATTTTGCCGAGTTCACTGTGGAGTTCACCGATGATCCCGGCGTTGTCCGCAAGGTTTGGCTTTTCTCGATGGTGCTTGGCCATAGCCGCTGGCTTTGGGGCCGCTTTGTTGCCAGCCAGAACCTGCAGTCTGTCCTGCGCTGTCACATCGCGGCATTCGCTGCCATGGGCGGTGCCGTTGAAGAAATCCTCTATGACCGCATGAAAACGGCCGTGATCGGCGAGGATGAAGCCGGGGTTGTCACCTACAACGGGGCTCTGGTGGCACTCCTGAACCATTACGGCACGGTGCCGCGCGCCTGCCAGCCCTACAGGGCCCGCACCAAAGGCAAGGTTGAACGGCCATTCCGCTATATCCGCCAGGACTTCTTCCTGGCCCGCACATTCCGGAACATGGATGATCTCAATGCCCAGTTTGGTGCCTGGCGGACCGGGGTGGCCAATCCCCGGGTTCACGCCACAACGCGGCAGGTAGTCGACGAGGCCTTTGCCGGAGAGGTTGCGCATTTGAAGCCGCTGCCGGCGGTTCCCTACAGCGCTGTGCTGACAGTGGAACGCCGGGTGAGCAAGGACGGGATGATCTCGGTTGGCGGGAACTACTACTCCGTTCCCGATACCGCCCGCCGCCGGACGCTCGAAGTCCAGCATCATGCCACCGAGTTGCGCATCTTCGAAGAAGGGCAGCTGATCGCCCGCCATCCGGTCCTGGAAGGCAAGGCCCGGCGGCGCGTTGACCCTGCGCACCGCAAGGCACCGCCGCCAAGGCCGCCCCTGCCGCCGTCGCCGCAGCGGCTGCGCCGCCCCTTGGACTTCTATGATGCGGTCGGACGCCGGCTTGCGGCCGAGGGGAGCCGGTCATGAGCGATATGCTTGATCGTATCCGCGGCGCCTTGGTCGGCCTCAAGATGCCGCGCGCGCTCGAAGCTCTCGATCACACGCTGCAGCAGCTGGAAAAAGGCGAAGTTACCGCCATCGAGGCAATCGACACGCTGTTGAGCGAGGAATACGCCACGCGGGAGACCCGCCGGATCGACGTGGCGCTGCGCACCGCCAAACTCTTGCCCGCCAAGACGCTCGAGAGCTTTGACTTCAGTTTCCAGCCGTCGCTCGACCGGGAACGGATCGCGGCACTGGCCCAGCTCGACTTCATCCGCCGGGCCGAAGTCGTCCACTTTCTTGGCCCGCCAGGCACGGGAAAATCGCATTTGGCCACCGCTCTCGGGGTGGCTGCGGTCAAGGCGGGCAAGAGCGTCTACCGCGCAACCCTGGCCGATCTGATTGCAGCGTTGAGCCAGGCCGAGCGGGAGGGCCGGCTGGCCGAGAAGATCCGCTTCTATGCCCGGGCGTCTCTGCTGATCGTCGACGAGATCGGTTACCTGCCAATCACCACCGGCGGAGCCAACCTATTCTTCCAGCTCGTCAACGCCCGCTACGAAAAGGGTGCCATGATCCTCACCTCAAACCGCGGCTTCGCCGAATGGGGCGAGGTCTTCGGCGATCCCGTTGTCGCCACCGCGCTTCTTGACAGGCTCCTGCACCACGCTGTGGTCATACAGATCGAAGGTGCCAGCTACCGCCTGCGCAGCCATGCCGACCTCATACCCGAGCATGTCCGCGCCAACGCCCCAATCGCACCCCCGCCGCCGCCGAAGCGCCGTGGACGGCCGCCAAAGACAAGGAATGGAGCCGCTGATCACTGACGCCGGCTGATCACCGGGACCAAGCAAGTGGGGAATTTTACTTCGGCACTTTTGGGGAAAGTTCAAACGGCGTTGACA
>NZ_JBFCVS010000056.1:0-2505 GCF_040704725.1 Leisingera sp. JC11 | reverse complement strand
GGTCTGGGGGGTGATGATGCCGTCGGTCGACCGGGTTGGGCGGCGGTTTCCGCTGACCCTGATGGCGGCGCTGCCCAAATCCGGTCCGCCGGAGCTGGGCCATTTGGGCGCCCAACCGCTGTTTGAGGGGCTGGAGGACCTGGCATTGGATGCATTGGAGGACACCATGACCAAAGACAGCCTGGCTGAACGGCTTGGAGCAATGCCGGTGCCCGAAGATGGCCGGGGATCGGCATCCGAAAATCCGGATGCGGTGATAGCGGGGCCGAAAGGGCTGGAGCGGCTGGCGGTTTCAGGTCCTGACGGCCGATTGAACCCCCGCCTGTCCGGATGCAGCTTGTGGACCGCGGTTTTGGACGGTGTGCCGCGCACCTTGGCCTGCCAGGGTCTGCCGTCGGGCTCGGCAGCCATGGGCTTGATTGACCTTGGCGCGCCGGTCTGGGCAGGGGTCGAAGCCGCATGATGAATCAGCTGCGCAAATACCGCTATACCGCGCAAACCCACGTGGGGCTGAAGCGCAAGGTCAACGAGGACTCTGTTCTGGCTTTGCCGGAACATGACATCTGGCTGGTCGCCGATGGGATGGGCGGCCATGACGCGGGCGACTTTGCCAGCCGCCTGATCGCTGATGCGGTGGCGATGATCCCGCTGGGCCTGGACCCTGCAGCGCGGATGCATGCACTGCGCGATGCGATCAAGAATGCGCACAAGGCGATACGGGCCGAGGCCGAGGCCCGAGGCGGTGGCACCATCGGGTCAACCGTCGCGGCGCTGATCATGGCGAACCAGCATTTTGTCGGCCTCTGGGCCGGGGACAGCCGGATCTACCGGCTGCGCGACGGCCGCATCGAGATGCTGACAGAAGATCATTCGGCGGTGGCGGAATACGTGCTGGCCGGCAAGATGACCTGGGACGAAGCGGAGCAGCACCCGCACTCCAATGCCATCACCCGCGCCGTAGGGGTCGGGGAGGAGCTGGAGATCGACAAGATCCGCGGCGACACAGAACCCGGCGACCGGTTCCTGATCTGCTCGGACGGGCTGACCAAATACGCCACCTTCCAGATCCTGGAGGATGTGCTGGGCGGCGCGCCGCTGGAAACGGTGGGCGATCAGCTTATCCAGATTGCACTGACGGGCGGCGGGGCGGACAACATCACGGCCATCGTGATCGACGTTCTGTAAGGCAACCGTTTCCCGGCCCGGAAAACACATATTTCCCGTGCCGGAATTTCCGCAAAATTCCAATGCTCTGGTTAGGGCTTGGCGGTAACCAGAATACGGCTGTCGAGCGAGCGGATACGGCTGGAATCAGCCTCATAGCTGGCCTTAAGCGCCTCGGCAAATCCCACTGCGCTTTCAGAGGTTGGCCGCATGCCGTCAAACAGGGGCTCTGCGGAATGCAGCACCAGCACCTTGCTCTTGCCCAGAGTGCTGTCGTCGACCTTGAAAGCAATGCCGCCATTAGACGCCGATTCCTCCAGGCTGTAGGCAACCCGCACCGGAACCTCGCCTGTTTCGCCGTCCCGCAGGCTGGCGACCGCATTGTCCGCCCGCGAGATGTTGGGCAGCAGGTGGAATACATTGCCCGATACGTCAAGGATCGAAACCGTGAGGTAACCGTCGGTCAGGTCATTTGGCAGCACCACGTCGATAACCGGGTTTTCGCCGACAAAGAAGCGGCCTGACGGGTTCGGCTCCACAGTGGTTCCACCTACCGCGAACTCGACCTCAGCGCCGCCCGGCGGCGCCTTGGGCAGGTGTTGTTCAACAACACAGAGCGAGTCATTCAGCACCTCTACATCCAGAACTACCTGACGCTCATGGGCCAGCGCGCGGAGGGCATCGAACAGCTCAAGCCGGGTGGCAGTGCTGGCAACCCGGCCGCTGATCAGGATCGGATCGGTGGGGCCGTAGCCGTCAAAGTGGCCGTTGCCCTGACGCACCAGAGGGCCGCAGTCGGCAAAGCTGTCCATGATCGCCTTGACCTCGGCCACCGGCAGAACCGGCAGTTCAAACCGGATTTCGGCCTTGCCTTCCAGGGCTCCGGGCAATCCGTTGCGGAACAGCTCATTCAGCATCTCCGCGACGTTGGTGTCATCCGTGGTTCCAGTCAGCCGCGCCTTATTGTTGCTGATCACCAGCCGCCATTCGCGCAGGCCCTCGAGCGGTTTCACGGTATCCAGCACATCAGCACCCCAGGTGTCGGCAATGGCTCCGGACGCCAGGGTCAGATCAGCGTCCTGCGACAGCGCAAGCAGCGCATCGCGGACCGTTTCAGAGGGCACGTTGCCGACGATCTCCACCGGACCGTCCGCCGGCTTTTCCGCAATCAGAGAATAGGGGCGCGCCACCGGATAGCTGGGCCCCAGGAAACTGTCGAGAAACCCGGCGAAATAGGCGCCGGCGCCACCGCCGCCGAGCAGCAGCAGGACTATCAGCGCGGCCCAGACGCCGCCGCGTTTCTTGGCTTTTGCCGGTGCCGCTTTGGAAGCGGGCGGGGAG
>NZ_JBFCVS010000055.1:1321-2548 GCF_040704725.1 Leisingera sp. JC11 | reverse complement strand
ATCTTCGAGGGCTCGGGCCCGGTGCATGGCAACGTGCTGGTGATCCGGCTGCAGCCCGACGAGGGCATCACCCTGAAGACCACCATCAAGGATCCGGGCCCCGGCGGCATGCGCCTCACCGGCGCCAACCTCGACATGACCTTCGCCGATGAGCTGCCGGAGTCGGGCCGCCCGCAGGACGCCTATGAGCGGCTGATCATGGATGTGATCCGCGGCAACCAGACCCTGTTCATGCGCGGCGACGAGGTCGAGGCCGCCTGGGCCTGGGCCGATCCGGTCATCGCCGCCTGGCAGGAGGCGGGCGGCACGCCGCAGCCCTATGACAGCGGCAGCTCCGGCCCCGATGATTCACTTCTGCTGATCCACCGCGACGGCCGCCGCTGGCGCAGCATCGGAGCCTGAGATGGCCGTTTCCCCCTCCGCCCCCGCAGTTTGCAGCAAAGGCACGTCATGACCCTGAATTCCACACTGGCCGCCGTCACCGAGCGCATCATCCGCCGCAGCGAGGGTCCCCGTGCCGCCTATCTGGAGCGGATGCGCGCCGCCCGCGGCAAGGGCCCGGCCCGGGCCCATCTCAGCTGCTCCGGCCAGGCCCATGCCTATGCCGCCACCGGCGCCGACCAGCAGGCGCTGGCGGCGGCCTCAACCGGCCATCTGGGGATCGTCACCGCCTATAACGACATGCTGTCGGCGCATCAGCCGTTTGAGACCTACCCCGCCCTGATCCGCGAGGCGGTGCGCCAGGCCGGCGGCACCGCGCAGGTGGCGGGCGGGGTGCCTGCGATGTGCGACGGCGTCACCCAGGGCGAGGCCGGGATGGAGCTGAGCCTGTTCTCCCGCGACACCATCGCCATGGCCGCAGGGGTCGCGCTCAGCCACAACGTGTTCGACGCCGCCGTGTTCCTCGGCGTCTGCGACAAGATCGTGCCCGGCCTGGTGATCGGCGCCCAGGCCTTCGGCCATATCCCGGCGGTGTTCCTGCCCGCAGGCCCGATGACCAGCGGCCTGGCCAATGACGAAAAGGCGCATATCCGCCAGAAGTTCGCCGCCGGCGAGATCTCCCGCGAGGAGCTGCTGAAGGCCGAGATGGCCGCCTATCACGGCCCCGGCACCTGCACCTTCTACGGCACCGCCAACACCAACCAGATGCTGATGGAGTTCATGGGGCTGCACCTGCCCGGCTCCTCCTTCGTCAACCCCGGCACGCCGCTGCGCGCGGCGCTGACG
>NZ_JBFCVS010000055.1:0-1222 GCF_040704725.1 Leisingera sp. JC11 | reverse complement strand
GCGGAGGGCGCCAAGCGGGCGCTGTCGCTCAGCGCGCTCGGCAACAGCTACACCCCGGTCTGCGATATTCTGGACGAGAAGGCCTATGCCAACGGCATCACCGGGCTGATGGCCACCGGCGGCTCCACCAATCTGCTGATCCACCTGATCGCGATGGCGCGGGCGGGCGGCATCCTCCTGGACTGGCAGGATTTTGCGGATCTCTCCGAGGCGGTGCCGCTGCTGGCAAAGGTCTATCCCAACGGCCTGGCCGACGTGAACCATTTCCACGCCGCAGGCGGGCTCGGCTACATGATCGGCGAGCTGCTGAAGGCGGGGCTCCTGCACCCGGACACCCGGACCGTCGCCGGCGAAGGGCTGGAGCATTACACCCGGGAGCCCTTCCTGTCGGAGGACGGCCTGACCTTCCGCCCCGGGCCCGGGCAAAGCCTGAACGACGCGGTGCTGCGCCCGGCGGAGGCGCCGTTCCAGAACACCGGCGGCCTGAAGCGGCTGACCGGCAACCTGGGCACCGCGGTGATCAAGGTCTCGGCGGTGGCAAAGGAGCATCAGACGGTCGAGGCCCCGGCCCGGGTCTTTCATGACCAGGAGGAGGCCAAGGCCGCCTTCAAGGCGGGCGAGCTGACCGGCGACGTGATCGTGGTGGTGCGCTTCCAGGGCCCCAAGGCCAACGGCATGCCCGAGCTGCACAGCCTCACCCCCTTCCTCGGCATCCTGCAGGGCCGCGGCCAGAAGGTGGCGCTGGTCACCGACGGGCGGATGTCCGGCGCCTCCGGCAAGATCCCGGCGGCGATCCATGTGGTGCCCGAAGCCCTGGACGGCGGCCCGATTGCCCGGATCCGCGACGGCGACCTGCTGCGGCTGGATGCGGCGCGCGGCACCCTGGAGGTCCTGACGGAGGGCGCGCTGGACCGCGCCCCCGCCGAAGCCGACCTCAGCGCCTGCCAGCACGGCACCGGCCGCGAGCTGTTTTCCCTGTTCCGCCGCTCGGTGGCTTCGGCCGACCAGGGCGCCAGCGTATTTGGAGTGTGAATGATGCGGATAACCCCTCAGGACGCCAGCCTGCGCACCTGCGAGATCTGCGCCCTGGCGCCGGTGATGCCGGTGCTGGTGGTGGAGGACGCGGCCCACGCCCGTCCCCTGGCCGAAGCGCTGGTGGCGGGCGGCCTGCCTGCTTTGGAAGTCACCCTGCGCACCGGCGCGGCGCTCGACGTGATCCGCG
>NZ_JBFCVS010000054.1:0-3042 GCF_040704725.1 Leisingera sp. JC11 | reverse complement strand
GCCATGAGCTACAAGAGTGACATCGAGATTGCGCGTGAAGCGCAGAAGAAGCCGATCCAGGAGATTGGCGCGAAGATCGGGATTTCCAATGACGATCTGCTGCCCTACGGCCACGACAAGGCGAAGGTGTCGCAGAGCTTCATCAACTCCGTTCAGGACAAGGAAGACGGCAAGCTGATCCTGGTGACCGCGATCAACCCGACGCCGGCGGGCGAAGGCAAGACCACCACCACCGTGGGTCTGGGCGACGGCCTGAACCGGATCGGCAAGAACGCGATGATCTGCATCCGCGAAGCCTCGCTGGGGCCGAACTTCGGCATGAAGGGCGGCGCCGCGGGCGGCGGCTATGCCCAGGTGGTGCCGATGGAGGAGATGAACCTCCACTTCACCGGCGACTTCCATGCCATCACCTCGGCCCACTCGCTGCTGTCGGCAATGATCGACAACCACATCTACTGGGGCAACGAGTGCGACATCGACACCCGCCGCGTCGCCTGGCGCCGGGTGGTCGACATGAACGACCGCGCCCTGCGCACCATCACCGCGTCGCTCGGCGGCGTCTCCAACGGCTTCCCGCGCGAAGCCGGCTTTGACATCACCGTGGCCTCGGAAGTGATGGCGATCCTCTGCCTCGCCAACGACCTCAAGGACCTGGAAAAGCGCCTCGGCGACATCATCGTGGCCTACCGCCGCGACAAGACCCCGGTCTACTGCCGCGACATCAAGGCAGAGGGCGCAATGACCGTTCTGCTGAAGGACGCGATGCAGCCGAACCTGGTGCAGACCCTGGAAAACAACCCGGCCTTCGTGCACGGCGGCCCGTTCGCCAACATCGCGCACGGCTGCAACTCGGTGATCGCCACCAAGACCGCGCTGAAGGTTGCCGACTATGTCGTCACCGAAGCCGGCTTCGGCGCCGACCTGGGCGCCGAGAAGTTCATGAACATCAAGTGCCGCAAGGCGGGCATCTCCCCGTCGGCTGTGGTGCTGGTCGCCACCGTGCGCGCGATGAAGATGAACGGCGGCGTGGCGAAAGCGGACCTGGGCGCCGAGAACGTCGACGCGGTGAACTCCGGCTGCGCCAACCTCGGCCGCCACATCGAGAACGTCAAATCCTTCGGCGTGCCGGTTGTGGTTGCGATCAACCACTTCGTCACCGACACCGACGCGGAAGTTGACGCCGTCAAGGCCTACTGCGCCACCCACGGCGTCGAGGCGGTGCTGTCGCGCCACTGGGAGCTGGGCTCCGAGGGCTCCGCGCCGCTGGCCGAGAAGGTTGTCGAGATCGTCGACGCCGGTTCCGCCAACTTCTCGCCGATCTACCCGGACGAGATGCCGCTGTTCGAGAAGATCGAGACCATCGCCAAGCGCATCTACCGCGCCGACGAGGTGCTGGCGGACAACAAGATCCGCAACCAGCTGAAGGAATGGGAAGAGGCCGGCTACGGCAACCTGCCGGTCTGCATGGCGAAGACCCAGTACTCCTTCTCGACCGACCCGAGCTTGCGCGGCGCGCCGGTGGGCCACTCGGTGCCGGTGCGTGAAGTGCGCCTGTCGGCCGGTGCCGGCTTCATCGTGGCGGTCTGCGGCGAGATCATGACGATGCCGGGCCTGCCGCGCAAACCGGCGGCGGAAACCATCCGCCTGAACGAGGACGGCCAGATCGAAGGCTTGTTCTAAGACGCAATATGCGCTTTCTGCGGCCCGAGACCTTCTCGGGCCGCAAGAGTTTTAAGACATGACCAAGCTGACACCGCCGGAAGACTGTTCCTCGATGGAGGCGCTGCGCGCGGAAATTGACAGGCTCGATATTGAGCTGGTGCAACTTCTGGCCGTCCGGGCGGGCTATATCGACCGGGCGGTCCAGCTCAAGCAGCAGAACGGCTGGCCCGCGCGGATCCCGGACCGGGTCGAGGAAGTGGTCATGAATGCCCGCGCCGCGGCCGAAGGGGAGGGGCTGGACCCCGATCTGATCGAGCGCCTATGGCGGCAGCTGGTGGACTGGTCGATTGCCCGCGAGGCGCGGGTGATCCGGGAAGAGTAGGCAGGCCGAGCGCCTGCGCAGGAAAGGAAGAGAGCAATGGCAGCAACTCTGATTGACGGCAAGGCCTTTGCGGCCAAGGTGCGCGGCCAGGTGGCCGAGCATGTGGCGCGGCTGAAGGAAGAGCACGGCATCACCCCCGGCCTGGCGGTGGTGCTGGTGGGCGAGGACCCGGCCTCCCAGGTCTATGTGCGCTCCAAGGGCAAGCAGACCGTCGAGGTCGGCATGAACTCCTATGAGCACAAGCTGGACGCGGACACCCCGGAAGCGGATCTGCTGGCGCTGATCGATCAGCTGAACAACGACCCGGCGGTCAACGGCATCCTGGTGCAGCTGCCGCTGCCGAAGCACATGAACGAGGAGCTGGTGATCAACTCGATCGCGCCGGAGAAGGACGTGGACGGCTTCCACATCTCCAACGTCGGCCTTCTGGGCACCGGCCAGAAATCGATGGTGCCCTGCACGCCGCTGGGCTGCCTGATGATGCTGCGCGACCACCACGGCAGCCTCTCGGGCATGGACGCGGTGGTGATTGGCCGCTCCAACATCGTCGGCAAGCCGATGGCGCAGCTCCTCCTGGGCGACAGCTGCACCGTGACCATCGCGCATTCGCGCACCAAGGACCTGCCGGATGTGGTGCGCCGCGCCGACATCGTGGTGGCGGCCGTGGGCCGTCCGGAAATGGTGCCGGGCGACTGGATCAAGGAAGGCGCCACGGTGATCGACGTCGGCATCAACCGGATCGAGCGCGACGGCAAGAACGTGCTGGTGGGCGACGTCGACTTCGCCTCGGCGGCTGAGCGCGCCGGCGCCATCACCCCGGTGCCGGGCGGCGTCGGCCCGATGACCATCGCCTGCCTGCTCGCGAACACGGTGACCGCCTGCTGCCGCGCCCACAACCTGGCCGAGCCGGAAGGCCTCACCGCCTGAAGCGCAGACCGCTGAAGCCTGAACAGTACCGCTCCCGCCGGACGCCTCCGGCGGGAGTATTTTTTGCAAAG
>NZ_JBFCVS010000053.1:0-3197 GCF_040704725.1 Leisingera sp. JC11 | reverse complement strand
AGCGCCCCGGCGTCGCTTTATGTGGGGCTTCTGGTGGCTGCGCCGCTGGGGATCCTGGTGGCCTACAGCTTCTGGACCCAGACCTATGTCGAGATCGACAAGACTCTGACCTGGGCCAACTACCTGGAGGCCGCCACCGATCCGCTGGTGCGGCATCTGATGCTGCGCTCGATCCTGATTGCCGGGGCGGTGACGGCGGCGACCGTGGCGCTGGCCTATCCGATTGCCTATTTCATCGCCTTCCGCACCCAGAAGAAAACCCTGTGGCTGCTGCTGATCACCATCCCCTTCTGGTCCAGCTACTTGCTGCGGGTGTTCAGCTGGAAGCTGATCCTGGGCTTTAACGGGGTGATGAACTCGGCGCTGATCTCAATGGGGCTGATCACAGAGCCGCTGACCTTCCTTCTGTACAATGAATTCGCAGTGGTCCTGACCCTGGCCCATGCCTGGGCGCCCTTTGCGATCCTGCCGATCTATGTCTCGCTGCAGAAGATCGACCGCGCGCTGCTGGAGGCGGCTACCGACCTGGGTCTCAACAAGCTGGAGCGGTTCATCCGTGTCACCCTGCCCCTGACCGTGCCCGGCATCATCGCCGCCAGCCTGATCATCTTCATCCCTACCGTTGGCGATTATGTGACCCCGTCGCTGGTCGGCGGCTCGCAGGGCAAGATGGTGGCGAACCTGATCCAGGTGCAGTTCGGCCCGGCCAACAACTGGCCGCTGGGGGCAACCCTGTCGCTGGTGGCGATGGCCTCGGTCGGCTTTGTCGCCATCCTCTTTGTCATCCTGGCCACCGCATTGGGGAGTAGGATCCGTTGAGCACTCCGGTAAGCGAACCCCTGAACAAACCGCTGGCTTCCTCATTGAGCAAGCCCCGGCGCAAACCCTTCCGTTTCCCCTGGCTCTTGGCCTATGCGGTCGGCTACCTGATCTTCCTGTATCTGCCGGTGCTGCTGCTGCCGCTGTTCTCCTTCAATGACGGCACCATCGTCGCTTTCCCGATGAAGGGGTTCACCCTGAAATGGTACGCCCAGCTGGGCGAACAGGACACACTCTTGCAGGCGATGGTGAACTCGCTGATTGTCGGCGCGGTGACTGCGCTGGTCGCCACCTCGCTGGGGCTGTTCGCCGCCCGCGCCTATGTCCGCTACCGGTTCAAGGGGCGCGAACTGTCGGAGGGGCTGGTGATGCTGCCGCTGGTCATCCCCGGCATCATCGTGGCGTCCTCGATGCTGGTGCTGTTCATCTCGCTGGGCCTGAAACCGTCGCTGACCACGGTGATCCTGGGCCATGTGTTTGTGGCCCTGCCCTTTGCGGTCTCAATCATGAAATCCGCCTTTGACGACTTCGACCAGTCGCTGGAGGAAGCGGCCTTTGACCTCGGTGAAAGCGTGATCGGCACCTTCCGCCGGGTGACCCTGCCGATCGTGGCGCCGGGGATTGTCGCCAGCCTCTTGGTCACCTTCACTGTCTCCTTCGATGAGTTTGTGCTGGCCTTCTTCCTGTCCGGCAACCAGCCCACCCTGCCGGTCTATATCTGGAGCCAGATCCGCTTCCCCGCCAAGCTGCCGAACACGCTGGCGCTCGGCTCGCTGCTGCTGCTCGCCTCGGTGCTCCTGTTGCTGACCGCCGAATACTTCCGCCGCCGCTCCGCCAAATCCGCCTGATGAAGGATACGCAGATGACCACTCAGAACATCATCGAAATCTCCGGCGTGGAAAAGCGGTTCGGCACTTTCACCGCAGTGCGCGACCTGAACCTGACGCTGAAGGAGGGCGAGTTCTTTTCCCTCCTCGGCCCGTCCGGCTGCGGCAAGACCACGGCGCTGCGGATGATTGCCGGTTTCCAGGACCACGACGCCGGCACAATCCGCATCGGCGGCCAGGACATGGCCCATATTCCGGCGAACAAACGGCCCGCCAACATGGTGTTCCAGTCTTATGCGATCTTCCCGCATCTGAATGTCGGCGATAACGTCGCCTTTGGCCTGCGCAAGCTGAAGCTGGGCAAGGCCGAAACAGATGCCCGCGTCGCCGAGGCGCTGGAGATGGTGGAGCTGGGCGGGTTGCAATCGCGCAAGGCCACGGAACTGTCCGGCGGCCAGCGTCAGCGCGTTGCGCTGGCCCGGGCGCTGGTGATGCGGCCCAAGGTCTTGCTGCTGGATGAGCCGCTGTCGGCGCTCGACAAGAACCTGCGCGAGGCGATGCAGTTCGAGATGCGCCGCCTGCAGCAGAAGCTCGGGATCACCTTCGTCATGGTCACTCACGACCAGTACGAGGCGATGACCATGTCCGACCGCATCGGCGTGATGTTCAAGGGCCAGCTCAAGCAGGTCGACAAGCCCGAGGTGCTCTATGCCCGCCCCTGCAGCCAGGAGGTTGCGGCCTTTATCGGCGGCATGAATTTCCTGGATGCGGCTGTCACCGGAGAGGCGGACGGCAAGCTGCACGCCGAGGTGCAGGGCTTCGGCCCGCTGTCCATCGACGTGAATCCCAATGTGGCGCGGCGCGGGCCGCAGCTGCTGACGGGGATCCGCCCCGAGCAGCTGGAGATCTCGGCGCAAAAGCCCGGCGGCTACGACGGCTATCTGCAGGGCACTGTCACCAACGCCGCCTTCTACGGCGAGAACGTGCATTACCACGTCACCGCCGAGGGGCTTTCGCAGCCCATCGCGGTGTCGGTGCCGAACTACTTCCACACGGTGGATCACAAGCAGGGCGACCCGGTCTGGCTGGGGGTGCAGAACGCCTCTGTCATCGACCTCGGTGCCCGCGAGGCATGAGAATTAAGGGAGGACAACACATGAAACGCTTCAAAACGGTACTGGCCGCGGCCACGGCCCTGACCGCCTCGGCAGGCATGGCAGCCGCCGACGCCGCCAGCCTGTCGGTCTTTGACTGGTCCGGCTACGAGGATCAGGGGTTTTACGGCGACTACGTCGAAAAATACGGCGGCGCCCCCAGCTACACCTATTTCGGCAGCGTCGAGGAGGCTTTCACCAAGCTGCAATCGGGCTTTGCCGCCGACCTCGCCCACCCCTGCACCGACGGGCTGCGCAAATGGGTGGCGGCGGGGCTCTTGAAGCCGATCGACACCTCGAAAATCAGCAACTGGGACAGCCTGCTGCCGCAGATCAAGGATGTGGACGGCGTCACCATCGACGGCCAGACCTATATGGTGCCGTTTGAGTGGGGCAA
>NZ_JBFCVS010000052.1:0-3289 GCF_040704725.1 Leisingera sp. JC11 | reverse complement strand
GGTCTGCGGCACGATGATGGTGGCATCTTCGTTTGGCGTATCCAGCACATCCCCAAGGCTGCCGCTGTCAGGATTGTCCAGGAAGGCCAGTACTTCACCCGCGTTCTGGAACCGGTCGTCGGGATCCGGTGCGCACATCCGGTCTATCAGGCTTTTCAACGGTTCAGGAACACCATCAGTGTCCAGAGGTTTCTGCTTGTTTTCAACCACTTCCATCGGGTTGGCACCCAGCTTGGGTGCTGCGCCGCGGAAGTTGGCCAAGAGCAGCGCCCCCAGCGAATAGATGTCCGAACGGGCATCCGTGTCGCCGCTCATCTGCTCCGGTGCGGCATAGGAGTACTTGCCGGCAAATTCATTGCCGACAATGGTCTGGGCACCCGGGTTGGTGTCCTTGGCGATACCGAAATCGATGATCACCGCCTCCGCCGGGTCGCCGCCCCGCAGGATGATGTTGTCGGGGCTGAGGTCGCGGTGCACGATATTGCGGGCATGCGCCGCTTGCAGGCCCTGAGCCACCCGGCGGCAGATCACCAAAAGGTCTTCGGCCGGCATCGGCCCCTGCTTCAGGCGCTTGTCGAGGCCGGGGCCGTCGACGTAATCCATCAGCAAGTAGATATGGCCGTCAGGTGTACGGTGGTTCTCCGAGTAGCGCACCACGGCGGCGTGGCGGATTTCCCGGATGTTCTCCTCGCGCGCCATCAGGACGGTGAAGTCCTCGTTGGCGGCAAGTTCCTGCTTCAGCACCTTCAGGGCGACCAGATTGCCGGAGATTTCCGAGCGGGCCTTGTAAACGTCGGACGTGCCGCCGCGGCCCAGCAGGCATTCGATCCTGTAGGTGTTGTTGAGCAGATCACCCGGCTGGAACAAGTCGCCAGGGCGCGATTCAAGCATGGAGGTCTCCCTGGCCTATTTTCCGGCGCGGACCCGGGCTGTTGTCAGCCCAGAGCCTGGAATTCAACGCGGCGGTTTTCATCGGCGCGCGTGTTGTCCTGGTTGAACGGTGCGGTTTCACCCATCCCGATCGCTTTCAGCATATCCTCGGGCACGCCGCAGGAGCTGATTAGATGGCGGCGCACTTCCTGCGCGCGCAGCAGCGACAGCCGTTCATTGTATGCGGCGGAGCCGGAGCTGTCGGTGTGGCCGATGATCTGGAACACGGTGCCATCCAGCGCCTTCATCGACGCGCACATGTTGGCCAGCTTCGGCTCCTGGTCGGCGCGCAGGGCCGCGCTGTCGAAGTCAAAAGAGATCTGGACGTTGATCTGGGTCTGGCGGTCAACGGGATTGTACTCTTCCGCCGCAGCGGCGACAGTTGTGGCTTCTTCGGTTGTGTCCTGGCCCGCATCCGCGCTGCTGGGCACGATCACCAGGCCGCGTGTCTTTTGTTTCTTGAAGGCTTCAGTGATTTCTTCCACCGAAAGCTCGCCGCTGTTTGATTGCGCCTGCGCCATCGGTGCAAAAATCAGGCCGGCCCCCAGAATACTTGTAAAAATACCTTTCAGGCGGATCATGCTCTGCGCCCTCCCCTACCGTTTGAACGTTGCAGGCAGTCTATACCAGCACCATCAGCCTGCCAATGCCGGGCAGAACCAAGCGCGGGAAAAAACACGGTGTTTCCGGCAAGTTGTAATCAGGGGGTTTACTGCCGGGCAGCTAAAGATTGAAATGGGTGCAGACGCAACGGGAGGAAAAATGCGGGTACTGCCAGCCGTGATTATCGCCATTGGCCTTGTGCTGGCTCCGGCCATCTGGTTCGGGCTCAGCTGGCTGTTGAGCGAGGAGGACTACCAGGGTGCCGGCGGTGTCGACTCTACTGCCCGGATCGAGATCGAGATGCTGCGCCAGCAGGTCGAGGATCTGCAGGCCCGGATGTCGGATCTGCAGAACGAAGTTGCCCGCCTGCCTGCTGGAGGGGCAGGCACCGGAAGCCCTTTCACCGATGACGCGGCCGGCGAGGCCGCAATCTGGAACCAGACCGGCGGTGCCGACCTGGATTATGCCCAGGTGGTGCTGATTGCCGACCGGCTGAATGTGAACCGCGGCCTTCGGGTGACCGGCGGCTCTTATCTGACCGAGAAACTGGGCCGCCCGCGGGAGGACTTGAACGATACCTGCCAGCCGATGACCAACCCGGACCTCAAGGAAAAGCTGGTGACCGAACAGGTCGGGCCGATCCGGGTCAGCATGCTGCGCCCGGCAATCGAAAGCCTGAAGGTGGTGTTCGAGAACATCCGCCAGGCCGATCCGGACCTCTATGCCCGCATCAACACCGCCGGCGCACTGTGCGTGCGGCGGATCCGCGGCACCACCAATTCGCTGTCCACCCACAGCTACGGTCTGGCAGTGGATCTGAACATCGACGGCAAGCTGGACAATTTCACCGATGGCAAGACCCAGCTGGGCCTCACCATCATGGCGGATTTTTTTTATGACCAAGGCTGGGTCTGGGGCGCCGGGTTCCGGCGCGAGGACAGCATGCACTTCGAGATCAGCCGCCGCCAGCTGGATGAATGGATTGCCAACGGGCTGCTGTAAGCCTGTCCACCGGGCGATCTCAGTCAGGCAGACCGGAGCAGCACCTTGCTGGAATTGATTGCGGCGGCGATCCGCTGATAGCGCACCACCGATCTGGTGGGGGAGCTTTCGGCTGAGCGCAGCAGTTTTGTCTGAGTTTCTTCCAAGACAGCCAGTGCTTGGGCTACCGCAGTTGCCTGCCGCTCCGGTGCGACTGCCACAATCGGGCGGTGCGACCGGTCTGTGTTGTTAATTGACCGTGCCTTGCCCCTTGGTTTCGAGGGGTCGCGGTTCTCCCGCGCAATTTGGCGCAAATCCTGGGCTGTTTCCTTGAGAATTGCCCGCAGCGGCTCATGTCCTGGCAAACCTGCCAGATCCTTTTCCAGCGCTTCGAAACGCTCAGCAAGGCAGTCGATAAGGTAGGGGCCTACGATCCCGCAAAGATCCTGGAAGCCGGCAACCCGATCCACCACTTCGTCGGCAGAGCGTATGCGATTGCCAAAGAACCGGCCGTTTCCGGACGAGCCGCCAAACGTGCTTCCTTCGCCCTCGCCAGGGCCGCCGCCACGGGCGCTAACACCGCCGGATCCGCCATCGCCGCCGCCATCGCCGCCGCCGTCACCGCCGCCATCGCCGCCGCCGTCACCGCCGCCATCGCCGCCGCCGTCACCGCCGCCATCGCCGCCGCCATCACCGCCGCCATCGCCGCCGCCGTCACCGCCGCCGTCGCCGCCGCCATCACCGCCTCCGTCGCCGCCGCCGTCACCGCCGCCGT
>NZ_JBFCVS010000051.1:0-3428 GCF_040704725.1 Leisingera sp. JC11 | reverse complement strand
GGCCGACAAGCACATCAACCTGCCGCAGCTTCTGAACTATTTCCTCAGGCTTGTGTCGCTTGTTCGCCATTCTCAGTCCTCCGTTTCCTAAACATAACGGTGGGCCAATTCAGATGGGGCACTCCACTGCCGCATCCGCCGCGCGGTGCCAATCAGATCCCTGATGATGCCAGCCGCGTCCGGCGGCAGGTCCGCCTGGAAATCCTCAAGCAGCACATCCAGAAAACAGTGTATCGTGTTGATCGGCGATTTCAGGTCGTGGGACAGCGCATATGAAAAATTGGACTGGTCCTGATTGGTCTGCGTCAGCTGCCGGTTCTTGCATTCTAGCTCCTCTGCCCGCCGCCGGATCTCCGCTGTCCGCTTCTGCACCTCGCGGTCCAGTTCGTCCCTCTGGCGGGCCAGTTCAAAGGTGATATCGCGCAGTTCCTCTTCGACCCGGCGCCGTTCCGCGACTTCCTTTCTCAGTTTGGCGGTGCCGCTGACATATCCGCGCAGCGCCATGTCATAGACCGCCATCCCTTCCAGGAAGAAGTCCTCTGCCCGGTCAAGGCACACGCTTGATGCGCCTTCGGCCAGCAGGCGCTCGCGCAGCCCGGAAAAATGATACCCCCCGAAGCCGGACAACGGCACATTCACGGCCAGGGCCAGACGGGCGGCTTCATAAGCCTCTCCCAACTGCTCCGCATCGCCGCTGTCCATATAGGCGGCCAGGGCGGCGTTATAGCGGCGGGCCGCCACCGTCGTGGCGTTGTCTGCCCGGGGTTCCTCCACGCCGATCATGCGCCCCTCCGCCGGTGGGCAACAGCCAGAAGTGTGCGGTCATCATGCGCCTTGCCGTAGCTGCCGAGACAGGAGGGCACCCACTCCCGGGGCGGCACCTGCATACGGGGCAGCGCATCCCGGAACCGCCGGGAAATCCCGTCAGAGGCGAAGACCAGGACATGCTGCGGCGGAAAATTCCGGGTCTGACAGAACACGCCCGGGAAATGCACCCCCAGGGTTCCGCCCTTCTGCATGATCACATTGCTTTCCCTGCTGCCTGGCTGCAGCGGGCAGATGACACCCTCCACATCGCCGAGCGCGGCCCATTCAACGGCAGCCTGATCCGGGTCGATCAGCGCCACCGCCAGCGCCGCCCCGCGGGAGCCCTGCAGGCGGCCGTGGGCGGCCTCGAACAGGTCCGCGATGCCGCGGACAGAACCGGCCGCCAGCTCCTGCAGGCACGCGCTGGCCGCGTCCCGGGCTTCCGCGCCGCTGCCCACGCCATCCGCCAGCGCGACCAGCAGCCTGCTGCCGGCCCGCCGCAGCAGATAGCCGTCGCCGCAGGCAGTGCTTCCCTCCTTTGCCGCCTGCGCCACTGCCCAGTCGATCTGAGAGCCGCCGGGGCCAAAGGCGATACTGCCGCTCTTCGCGCTCACCGCCATTTCACCACCGTCACAGTCAGCCCGCGGCCCGGCTCCGAGCGGATCTCGAATTGATCAACGATCCGCCGGGTGCCTGGCAGACCGAGACCGAGACTGTTGCCTGTTGAATACCCGTCCTGCAGCGCCAGCTCGACGTCATCCAGCCCGGGGCCGCGGTCCCGCGCCGTCACTTTGATTCCGGTCTTCGAACCGCTGGCGGCAGCACACAGCTCAATCTCTCCCTCGTCCGCGTATTTCACGATATTGCGGGCCAATTCGGACACCGCGGTTGCAATCAGAGCCTGATCCGGCCTGCTGAACTCCAGCTCCACCGCCAGCTTGCGCACCAGCTGGCGCGCTGCAACAACATCGCTGTCACAGGACACCGGCTGCAGCACGGCTGCGGGTTCCGCCACGGGCGCATTCATGAACGGTCTCGCAGGATCGCAATTCCGTGGTCAAGGTTCAGCGCGGTGGGGATATTCTCCAGATTAAGGCCCAGGAGAACCATTGCCATGGCGATCTCAGGCCGGATGCCGACGATGGCGATCCGCGCCCCGCGGAGGGCGACCGATGCTGCAATGTCGCTCAGCATCCTGGTGCCGAAACTGTCGATGACATCCAGCAGGCTGACGTCCAGGATCACTTTGGATGCCGCCCGCCGCGAGACCTCCTTCAGGATGCTGTGCTGCATCTCCTGGATGTCGCCGTCGGAAAGTTCTTCCTGCACCGCTGCGATCAGCAGGTCGCCCTGGCTGATGATGGGGACGCGCCGGGCCACCTCAGCGCTCCAGAAGCTTGCGTGCGGTTTCGACGCCCCGCTCAAGATCGCCTGCCGGGTTCAGCGCGTCATCGGATACGCCGATCTTGACCAGCGCCTGCGCCACCTCGGCGCTGATCCCGGTCAGCACCGACTGCGCCCCCATCAGGCGGGTTGCTGTCATGGTCTGGATCAGGTGATTGGCCACCATGCTGTCCACCGCCGCAACCCCGGTGATGTCGAGCACCACCACGCGGGCATTCTGATCCCGGATGGCATCCAGGATCTGCATGGTCAGAAGCCGTGATCGGTGGCTGTCGAGCACGCCGACAACCGGCACCAGCAACAGCCCTTCCTGCAGGCGCAGCGCCGGTGTCGGCAATTCGCTCATCTGGCGTTCGCGCTGCTCGATCGCCTCGGACCGGGCTGCCGAAAAGGCTTCGATCGTGATCGCCTGATGGCAGGCGGCCGTCTTGCGCAGCGCCTTCTGGACGGTCTCGGCTTCTGCGCCGTCTTTCGTATGCTCCCGGATCAGATCGCAGATCCGGTTGATGGCAAAGGTGTACAGGCTCAGGTAAAAGCTCGGCGAGATGCCGTAGTTTTCATTGAAAATGCCGGCGCTCTTGCGGCCCTCGAAATACTTCTGGTCAAGTCCCGCGTCAAAGAGCTCCAGCAGATGCCGCCGCTGTTCGTCCTTCACCTTCTGCATGCCGGAGGCAGCCCCCTCGCCGCTGGGGTGATCATAGCCGCCGTCGCGGCTGTAAAAGTCCTGCAGGATCGCCTCGATGTTCTGTTCGGCCAGCGGCAGAAGGTCGGAAACCCGGGCCCTGTCGTCCTGACTGACGTCGAACCAGCCCCAGACTGCCTGCAGCCCCTGAGCCGGGGATTGAATTGTCGACGAAATGACCTCGTTCATGGGACCCTCGCAGCCATGGAAATATGCTGAAAGGGTCCGGGGATATGCTTAACGAAACACTAAATGCTGAGAGTGCGGCCGATAATACCCCGTAAAAACAGTGCGATGGATAGCATCCGCAATTTGCACCCCGTTTCGCCGGTTCTTCAGGGGCCGTTTTCAAGCGTGGAAAAATTCCTCATCCACGCCCTGCAGCCGCAAGGCTGGCAGGCCTATGAAGCCCGGCGCCAGGTGCATCTGAACCAGCGCGCGCGCCCCTGCGGCTTCATCCCAGCCTGTCATCCCGGTACCGGGAGCTGATCGGGGACCTGGCCGGGTCCCTGAATGCGCCGGAGGTGAAGCGGGA
>NZ_JBFCVS010000050.1:0-4271 GCF_040704725.1 Leisingera sp. JC11 | reverse complement strand
TTTTCGGGGGAAATGAGACCCGCCTTTGCAGGCAAAGGCGGCGGCCTGCGGCCGACGGGTATCCGGGCAAAGATGAAAGGGCGGGATCCTATTCCGCCGCGCGCTTCCTGACCCAGCCCAGAAACGCCGCATCGGGCATCCTGAGCCGCGGGCTGCCGGAGCGCAGCCACATGGCGCGCCATTCCGCCTCCAGCGCATAGGCATCGGCGCCGGGGATCAGCGCGCGCGCCTCCTCCAGCGTCTGCGGCTTCAGCTGCGGCGCATTCAGCACCGCCTCGGTGACCGCCGCCTTCTGGGAAAACCGGATCACATCGCCCTCCAGCTCCTCCAGCGCGTAATCGGGCAAGGGCTGGGCATCGATCATGTCGCGGATCATCTTGCGGAACACCCGGCGCGGCGAGGCGGAGCCGGATTTCTTCAGCAGCGTCTCCACCGAGACCTGCCAGCTGTTCTGCCGCCCGCAGTGCTTGCGCGCCAGCTCGTAAATCCGCCGCTCCAGGGGTTTGCGCAGCCGGAAGTAATCGCGGCTGAGCGTCAGCACCGATTTCGACAGCACCGCGCGGTAGAGCCAATCCGAAAGCGTCACCGCCACGCTGACCATCTTGCCCGCGCCCTTCTTGCCGGCCGGCGCCTTCCTCACGATCTCCCATTTCTCAATGAGGCCGAAGCCGGTGGTCACCTCCTGGCCGCCGGTCACGATATTGGTGGTGATGCGGGTGCCCGCCAGCCGCTCGAACGCCTCGCGCAGGCGGCGGTAGGCATCGCCAGAGGTTTCCCGGTTGCAGGCGACCAAGAGGTCATGCGCCTTCAGATGCAGCACCCGGCTCACCTGCCGGCCGGCATTCAGCGCCGCCATCAGCTGGCTGATGCAGAAAATAAGGATGTCCTTGTCATGGATCGTCGCCAGCCCCTTGACGGAGGGCGTCACGGTGATCTCGGCGCCGTTGTGCTGGTAGTTCAGGATCCGCCGGTCCGGCCGTGTGCCCAGCGAGAACAGCGGATGCTCCATCGAGGCGAGGTCGTTCTTGGGGATCGCCCCGAAGATATCGCAAAGGAAAAAATCCCCCTGCCCTTCCGGCGGAATCGCTCCCGCTGTCAGCTCTGCTGCCATCTGCCTGCCCGTATCTGCTCTGCACGCCGCCGGAATTCTGCTGATCCCGTGCGACTCGTTTATCGTGGTTTTGATTACACTCACCCTAGGGTTATCCACATGCCCCCGCAACGGGGGTTCGGAATCATCTGTTCGGGGGTTCGGAGTCATTTCAACGGGGTTTCAGAGTCACGTTCCCCCGGAATCTGCCCCCAATCGCCATTAAAAAAAGGGCTTTGCGCGAGTCACCTCTACCCTGTAACTTATAAATAACTCATATTTAACAGGGCAGATTTTTTTCAGCGCCCTCAGCCGCCCACGCTTTCCCCTGCCGCAACCGCTGGATTTGCTTAGAAAAACCAAGGGGTGTGCGCATTTTTCTTCCATGTGCGGTGTTTTTAGGTATTCTGGTGAAAAGGCAGCACATCGGGGCTGCGGAGCAGACAGAACAACACTTCACACGGACAGGGCCGCCAAGGCCCAAGGTCAGCAGGCAGATCCTCATGGCACGAGATATCCACAAGGCAAACGCAAGCCTCCCCCCCTATTTCAGCATCGACCCGGACACCGCATTGGCGGAACTGGACAGCCCCACCAGCACCGCGGGCTTTGCCGAGATTGCAAGCGCCTGCGCGCAAGGAAGGGCCGACCTTGCCAGCCGCGGCATGAACGAGGAAGGCCGCAAGGAGCTGCGCCTGTTCTCCACCTGGGAGATCACCCGCTACCTGATCCCGGTCGCCCAGGCCCATTTCCGCCGGGTGCTGAAGGCCAACCCCGATCTGCCCCAGGGCCGGTCCGAGACCGAAGGCGGCGCCAAGTGGTTCACCCTGGACGAGGTGCTGCGCCTGCGTGCCTTCTTCGCGGCGCAAGGCTCCAAGGCCAAGGACTATACCCCCTACCGCCCCGAGGGCCTGCCCGCCAAAATGGTGGCGGTGGCGAACTTCAAGGGCGGTGTCGGCAAAACCTCGACCGCGGCGCATCTGGCGATGTCGGCGACGCTCGACGGCTACAAGGTGCTGGTGATTGATCTGGACAGCCAGGGCTCGATGACCTCGATCTTCGGCGGCAAGGTGGAGGATGAATGGCAGACCGCCTTCCCGCTGCTCGCGCGCCACTACGGTGAGCATCTGCGCATGGAGAACCAGCGCCGGCTCGACCGCGGCGATGCCCCGCAGCCGCTGGACGAAGCCCTGGATGCGGCGATGGAGATGACCGCGGGCGACGTGATCCAGACCACCCACTGGCCCAACATCGACCTGATCGGCGCCCAGCTGAACCTCTACTGGGCAGAATTCCAGATCCCGGTCTGGCGGATGGCGGCGCGCAGCTGGAAACTGTGGGATGCGCTCACGGAGCGGCTGGAGGCCGACGGGGTGCTGGACCAGTATGATGTGATCTTCATCGACACCCCGCCAGCGCTTGGCTACCTGACCATCAACGGCCTCTCTGCCGCCGACATCCTGCTGGTGCCGATGGGCGCGTCTTTCCTTGAGTTTGATTCCACCGGCCGCTTCTTCGACATGCTGCATTCGACCTTTGCCAGCATCGAGGAGGGCGAGAACCTGGCCGCCCGCGCCCTGGGCCGGCCAGGCATCAGTTTCGAATGGGACGCGGTGCGCGCGGTGATCACCCGCTACGACGGCGCCCAGCAGGGCGAGCTGGCCGCACTGATGCAGGCCTATATGGGGCGGGTGCTCAGCCCCCATAAGCAGGGTTTCACCGCCCTCATCGGCCAGGCCGGCGAGCAGGTGAGCGGCATCTACGAGGCCGACTACCGCGACTTCAACCGCGAGACCTATGCCCGCGGCCGCGAGACCTTTGACGAGACCTATGCCGCCTTCAAGAAACTGCTGATCGGCGTCTGGCGGCGCGAGGTGTTGCATCAAGAGGTGGAACAGCGCGCGGCGGGCTAAGGCCCTAACAAGAGATTTGGGGTAGTCGGACCGCCCCACCCGGAAAGAGGCACGAGGACCATGGCAAAACGCAAACGGCTTTCCCCGGCGCAAAGTGATTACCTGACAGCGGCGCCTGCCGGCAAACCCGCGCTTGGCACCCCGTCCAGTGTTGGCGCCGCGCCGATTGCCCAGGTGGCATCTGATGCCGCCGCCCAGGCGGCGCTGCAGGAACTCAGCGGCGTGCTGGAAAACGCCCGCGCCAAGGGGCTGATGATCGAGGAGCTGCCGCTGGCGGCGATCGACGAAAACCACCTGGTGCGCGACCGCATCGAGCAGGACGAGGAAGAGCTGCAATCGCTGATCGAGTCGATCCGCGCCCGCGGCCAGCAGACCCCGGCAGAGGTCGTGCCGCTGGAGGATACCTTCGGCGGCCGCACCCATGGCCTCATCTCCGGCTGGCGCCGCCTGACGGCGCTGCGCAGGCTCTATGAGGAAACATCAGACCCGCAATTCGCCACGTTGAAGGCGCTGGTGATCAAGCCCGACAGCGCCGAAGAGGCCTATGTGGCGATGGTCGAGGAAAACGAGATCCGGGTGAACCTGTCGCATTACGAGCGCGCCCGGATTGCGGTGCGCGCGTATAAGGAGGGCGTCTTCACCCGCCGCAAATACGCGCTGCAGGCGCTGTTCGGCAACGCCACCCGCGCCAAGCGCTCCAAGATCGGCAGCTTCGTCACCCTGGTGGAAGCCCTGGATGCGGTGCTGTTCTACCCCACCGCCATCAGCGAGAAGCTGGGCCTCGCCCTGGTGCGCGAGATCGAGGCGGATGAGGGCTTTGCCGCCCGCGCCACGACCGTGCTGCAGGCCGCCGACCGCAGCAGCCCGGAGGCAGAGCTGGAGGTGCTGACCCGGCTGACAGAGGGCGGCGTGAAGGCAACTCCTAAGTTAGAGCCTGATATGTCCCCTGCCCCGGTCTATGAACCTGCGGCTGCCGCGCCTGCGCCCAAGGCACCGGTTCCGCCGTTGGTCAGCGCCCCGCGGGTGCGCGGCACAGGCGACTGGGACGCTGCCATGCCGGGCGAGCGGATCTCCCTGCCCGCCCCCCGCGGCGTGCGGCTGGCCTATACCCCCAGCGAGCAGAAGATCGAAATCAGCGGCGAGGCGGTCAGCGCCGCGCTGGTGAAGGAACTGCAGGCCTGGCTGAAAAAGCTCTGATCAGACTCTGATAAAACAGCAAAGGGCGCGGTTTCCGCGCCCTTCTTCGTGCCCTGTTAGAGTCTGATATT